>NZ_JACGFN010000002.1:0-353870 GCF_016950255.1 Pectobacterium brasiliense
CGATTACAGTCTGGAACTGAACGTACTGGAGAATGACTCGCCTTCACAGGCCTTTATTATTCGTTTTCGCTATCCGGATGTCGAGCGCAGGCGATCAGAGGCAGCCAGCGCAGCGCGTCTGAAACTCCTGCGTGAAACACAGGAAAAGCAGCAGATAGAAACGGCATTTGAGCAGTCAACCACGCCGCGTAACTGGCTCTATACCAAGCGAGTCGCAGCCGGTTCAACGTCCATTGCACCGGATTTCGCTTACGATGATGGCCGCTTTATCTATCTCGGTTTTTCTCCCGTCAAAATCCTTCCATCGATCTTCCGGATCATTAACGGGCAGGAACAGACCGTAACACCCCGCATAGCCAAACATGGAAACTACACAGTCGTCGTCGTGCGTGCGCTGTCGCCACAGTTGGTGTTGCGCTACGGCAGCGCGGTGGTCGGGATTGAGAATACATCATTTGGCAACGCCACCGTTGGCAGCGGTGACACCGTTTCACCTGTCGTTACGCTGGAGGCTAAATGACTGATAAATCCATCCCAGAAACAACGGAAAAAACTGTGGCAGAGCTGGAGGCTGAAGCCCGTGAACGCGCCCGTTCAGCGATGGCGAGTCAGGCACCAGAGCAAAACACACCTCCCGGCCAACCTGAAGTGACCCGCTTCAAAAAAGCCTCCAGCCGCCGGACGCTGCTGGTCAGCCTGCTGAGTCTGGGCGCACTGATTGCACTGGCATTGGGTGGAGATCGCTTCCTTGTCGCATTAAAGCAACGCGATAATAAGGCGGTTGAAACCCCAGCACCGCCATCAGCCAGTACAGGGCAACATGAGCGTAAAAACCTCGGTATGGACAACAATCCGTTCGGCCTGTTCAGCCAGGACAAACAGGAAACCGCAACAGATAATCACCCAATACAGACGGCATCACCGTCAGAGCCACCTGCTTTAAATAAGGCGGCGGCACTGGTCGATAGCCCAAGTAGTGCCGCTGAGTCCACACAACGCGGTAATACTCAGGCTTCACAAACTGCACCTTCCGGCACACAGAGCAAAGACACACCTGCGACCATGTCTGGCACAGAGACTAACGACGTCAATCCCGGTGTCGCAAAAGTGACCAGTGTCAGGCGGCTTGGTCTCGACCCCAATCTCTACCTACCGGTTGATCGTTATATTCCGTGCTCAATGATGCAGCGTTTTGTCTCTGACGTGGGTGGTCGTATTTCCTGCCTCATCGGTGAAGATGTCTACAGCGCCAACCATTACGTGAAGTTGCTCCCTGCCGGAACCGTCGCCAGAGGCATCTACCGTACCGGAGCGCTGCAACATGGTCGGAGCCGGATGTTTGTTATCTGGACGGAATTACGCACACCGGAACCCGGCAGCCTGCAAATCCCACTGGTTGATACCGAAGCGACCGGCCCGTTGGGTGAGGCCGGGATTAGCGGCTGGATTGATACCCATTTCTGGGAACGGTTCGGCAATGCATTGATGTTGAGCACCGTACAAGATGTGGCTGCCGCCGCATCAGATTCAGCACCGGGGAAAGACCGCAATACCGATTACACCGAAAACACCCGCGCTGCCGCGTCAGAAATGGCGAAAACGGCCTTAGAAAACAGCATCAATATCCCGCCCACGATGTACCTCAATCAGGGCGATGTGATCGGCATCATGACCGGTACGGATATCGACTTCTCTTCCGTTTATCAACTGCGTCTAAAAAAGAGGTGGTATGAACGCTGAAAACCTGTCGCTGGATTTTATGAAAAACCAGTTGTTCGGCGATTATCTCAAACTGGATGGCCTGACGGAAATCGCCATTAACCGCCCCGGAGAGATCCACACCAAAATAAACGGTCGATGGCAGAAGCATGATTCTCCGGTTACGTTACGTCAGTGCCATGCTTTTGCCAAAGCACTGGCCTCATGGAATGAGGACAATATCGATGATACCTCCCCTATCCTTTCCGCCACATTAGGATCAGGTGAACGTGTCCAGACTATTATTCCCCCAGCCTGTGAGCGGGATACTGTATCGATTACGCTGCGAAACCCGTCATTTGAGCAGAAAACACATCAGTCCTGGATTGATGCCGGTTTTTATAATCGGATAGCCGGTAAGGAGAGAAATGAAGGTAAAGATGATGAACTGACCCGATGCTACAACAATGGTGATATTCCAAGCTTTATCGAAAAGGCCGTCGAGTACGGTAAAACGATCTTTATTGTTGGTGAAACCGGCTCTGGTAAAACCACCTATATGAAGACGTTGCTGCACTATATTCCGTCACATCTCAGGCTAACCACGATTGAAGATAATCCTGAAATCCGTTTTTACCACCACGCTAATTATGTGCATCTGTTTTACCCGGCAGATGCCGGAGATGATGCGATTATCACGCCCGGCAAACTTATTCGGGCAAATTATCGAATGAATCCGGATCGGATTCTGCTGGCGGAAATTCGTGGGCGGGAAGCGTGGGACGCGCTGAAAATTATCGGTTCAGGGCATGAAGGCCTTATCACCTCCCTGCACGCAGGCAGCCCGGAAGAATGTATTGAAGGGATCATTGACCGCTGCTATGAGAACCCTGACTGCAAAAATATCCCGTTCGATGTGTTGTTACGCAAGGTGCTTAAATGCGTGGATATCATCGTCAGCGTAGATATTCACGGTGATATCCGTCGGATGGGGGATATTTATTTCAAACCGATACACCTTCATCAAATGAAAGAAACCTTCAGATAAAAAATAGCTAAATCACTTGTTATTTCCAATAAAGGTATTTGATATGAAAACGATCCTATTCACCGCCTGCCTTTTCTGCATGAATTTACTACTGCCCTCTATCGTAATGGCCGCTGATGCCTGTGAGATTGTTTTATGTCTGTACGGTAAAGCAACCGGTAACGGCGGAGGAAATGAATGTCAGTCCGCTGAACATTCCTTCTTTACTATTGTGAAAAAGAACAGACACGGATTTCACCCTAGCCGTACTGCCGATGCCCGAAAAGCCTTATTACTCGAATGCAAATCAGTCGACCCCAAAATTATCGACCAGATAATTAATAAATTTGGCCGCGTGCGTAACTGAATTCAAAGAAAAACGGTAATAGCAATATCGGGATTATTACCGTTCCTCCTGTCAGCTCTGGATGGAAAACTCGACACCGATCGTGACGGTTTTAGGCTTTTAAATTTATGCGAATAGCAGAAATTTAAAAGTGGCGTAAGGCGAGTAAATTCTATTTCGCAGAAATAGCTAATTTGCGTCGCTGAACCCATCTGCAAACAGCCGCGCCCACGCGGATTTTGCAGGCCGGGGGGAGCCGAATAAATTTCGCCGCCCCAGCGAGCGAAAAGCTATCGCCCACGATAGCGGTTTATTTGGGGGGCTTGCCCCGCACACCGTCGCAGCTAAGTCTCCGGCCAAAAGCCGGTAGCGTGGCGCGACCACCCGCTTTGAAGGCGTTTTCCCATTTTTTCGCTTGGCCGGAACGGACAAAAGAAAAAATAGGCGAAAAACGGCGTCTCAAAGGGGGTGGTCGCGCGTAGCGGGCGACGGTGTGCCGCCTTTGACCTTGGGGGTTTTGGCGCGGCGTCCAGCCACGACATTACCCCCATGTGACAGGGAATAAGGGCGTCCAGCCCGCATGTACTGGCGCACGCCGTTTAGTGCAGGGAAGCATGCTTTCCTGCACATGGCCGCACAGCGGCCACCTTCTTAGCCCCAGACGTTCGCCCCGCCTTTTCGCCCAACACCGTGGGGCGAATTGATGGGGCGATGCGTTGGGGCGAGTCGCGGACAAAGGAGGCACCATGATGTTAAATAAGCTTTCCATTTCACTGTCGCCGATAGTAAATGGTGTGCTGTCCTTTATTGATGTTATGCAACAGCATCAATTGATGCTGGCGCTATTATCGGGCCTGACTCTGCCGTTTTTCGCTTCAATGAAAATCGACGATCGGCAGAAAGCCCCGTTATGGAAAAAGTTGATCATTACTTTTTCCCTGCTGTGTTTCCTGTTTGGCACAGTCGGCCCCTTACTTATTAGCGTTTTCAGGTGGCTTTATAACGTTCGGATACTTACCCGCATTCCCATTCTGGACTGGTCAATATTAATTATATTTACCGTGGCAGGGCTTATTCTCCATATTAGTCTGCGTCGGGCATTAACGCCTGAACTGGATAAAATAAAAAAACGACTCATCAAAAAGACCAGTCTTGAACGGGAATTACGCACAGATGTACGCACGGTAAAATCCCTGCTGCCGGAAACGCTGCATTATAATCCGCTGGATTATATCAACCTAAATAAGGGTATTTTTATCGGGATAGACCGTGATGAAAAACCGATGTATCTCCCGTTAAAAGACTGGCAAAGACAACATGCAGATATTATCGGCACCACCGGAGCCGGTAAAGGTGTAGCAACCGGTATATTGCTTTACCAAAGTATCCTGGCTGGTGAAGGTG
Organism: Pectobacterium brasiliense; assembly: GCF_016950255.1. NCBI lineage: Bacteria > Pseudomonadati > Pseudomonadota > Gammaproteobacteria > Enterobacterales > Pectobacteriaceae > Pectobacterium > Pectobacterium brasiliense. Next base: position 4,476 of record NZ_JACGFN010000002.1, read on the forward strand.
TATTTATTATGGACCCAAAGGATGATGAATGGGCGACGCATCTTTATCGCAAGGCCTGCGAGGATGCAGGCAAACCCTTTGCCTTAATTGACCTGCGAAAAACGCAATACCAATTAAATCTGATTGAAAATATTACGCCTGACGAACTGGAGGAATTGTTTGTTGCGGGATTCAGCTTGGCGGAAAAAGGTCAGGAATCCGATTTTTATCGTATCGACGACCGAAAAGCGGCACGTATGGCGGCACAATTTGTCAGCAGTCATCCCTCTTCGACTATCCGCGATATTTATAACGGCGAATATGTTCAAGGTATCGCGGAGGATATCAAAGCCTTTTTCGGCAAAATTGAAGAGCTGGCGTTGCTCAATGCCATCAACGCGCCGACAGGATTTTCACTCCAATCGGTTTTTGGTGAAGGTGGCTGCTGCTATATCATCGGCTCAATGCGCAATAGCAAGATTATCACCGCCCAGCGAATGCTGCTGGTACGACTTTACCAATTAGCAGAAAGGCGCGACCGGGTAAAAGAAACGCCCCGCCCCATAGCCATCTTTCTTGACGAACTGAAATACCATCTGTCAAAACCAGCGCTGGAGGGGTTAGGCGCAGCACGGGATAAAGGCGTACATATCATCATGGCCCATCAGTCCGTCGCCGATTTGAAAGACTGCCCGGCGGATTTAAAAGGCGATGCTGTTGTCGGTGCAGTCGTTGAAAACGCTAAATTCAAGCTGGTATACCGCGTTATGGACCCGGATACAGCGGAATGGGTAGCGAGAATGTCTGGCACCATCTTAGTGGATGATGAAATCCGCAAAGCCAAAACTGATGCCGTACTGACGGAAACCATCGACGGTGAACGAACTATCAGACAGGCAGAGCGTTTCTTTATCGACAGCAATATGATCCTGAACCTGCCCGACTTTGTCAGCTTTATCTTTACGACGAGAACGCTTCCCTCCGCCTCACTGATTTCCCCCATTAAGGTACAAAAACGCGAACTGGAGATCTATTCCGTGTCTCCGGATATTGCCGCGTCGGCAGTACCGGCAAAAATCGCGCTGGACTTCGACGAGGAAGGAGCGACATCCGCTTCAACGACCAATGTCGCGGCAACCCAGCCTGACCTTTTATTTGAAGGGGAAAGTAAATCAGCAAAACCGAGATCTGATGATGACGAAACACCGTCCTTGCTCAATTTTTAGGAGGCATAATGCTTATCGCAACGCATAGCGAGCGCACCGCCCGCAACAGCGAGAAGATAAAAAGGCTGCTGAATTTCCTGAAGGAAGAAACCTACAGCGACTTTAAAACGCTGATGCTGTTGTTTGGTTTCAGGGATCACAAATCGCTGTATACGCTGCTGACAAAAATTGAACGAATGGGGTTAATACAAAAGCATGTGTTTGAATCACGGACGATGAAAATGTCGTTGTGGGGCATAACCAGCGACGGACTGGCTATCGTTTTAACGCCGGACGACGGCATTTTCCCGGCACGCTTTGAACCGTCAAAAATCACTGGCTGGACGCTGGAGCACCACCTTGATAATCAGGTTGCTAGGCTCATCCTGGAGAAAAAAGGCGCATCCAGATGGGTAAACGGCGATCGCTCAACGTTCCTCAGCCAGTATCAGGTCAAACACCGTCCAGATGGACTCATCACACTCCCTGACGGACAGGTCATCGCAGTAGAAACCGAGCGCCGCCTGAAAACCAAAGCTCGCTACCAGACGATTATCGCCAGCCATTTGCTGGCCCGGACACAAAAGAACTGGATTTACGTCTTTTATATCGTACCGGACCTACAGAAAAAACGGGCGCTTGAACTGCTGTTTGGCAGCATCAAACACGTCATCATTAATCATCAACCTATCCCTCTGGAAGCACGTCACCGCAATGTTTTTCGTATTTATACTCTCGACGAGCTGCGACAACTGGAGCCGAGGCAATATTCATAAGCTGGATCTGGCGTTGCCAAATCTCATGGTCGGCTAAGAGCGAGGTGCGGACGGTGGCATATAATGGTTTGTACTCGATAGTTACAGGATAAGAATACCGGTTATCATGAAAAATTGTAGCAATAGGAGCAGGGATGAAAGTCGCGGACAATAAAGATATCCCTTTACCTGGCAGCGTTGAAATCCAGCCTGAGTTTTGGCTTGTAATCGAAGATGTTGTGTCGAGGCTTACTCTTAGCTTTCATGAGATTATACATAGTATTTACGTGTATGGCAGCGTGGCTGAAGGCAGAGCGAAGACAGGCAAGTCTGATTTGGATATGACAATTATTTTCAGGCAAAAACTCGCTCAAACGACTACAGAACAACTTGCCAAAATTCACGCCGAGCTTGAAAGAAACAATTCTACAGTCAGTAAAATTGATTTTGATTGTGGGTTTCTGGAAGAGGTACTCTCCCAGGATAATATACTGAGCTGGGGATACTGGCTTAAACATCATTGTCGTTGCGTTTATGGCGAGGACCTGAGCCAATATTTTCAGCCTTTTAAACCTTCAAGAGCTATTGCGGTAGCCGTGAATGGTGACTTCCAGCAGGTACTGAGCAGGCTAATTACGCAAATGAAAATGTCATCTGACGTAATCAAAAAGCAGCAACTTCTTTGTTCGGCTGCGAGAAAGCTCATCAGATCAACCAATATTCTGCGCAATGAACAGGACGATGAGTGGCCTGATTCGCTCAACGAGCACCGCAACTGGTTCATTGCCCGTTACCCTTCTTTAGAAAAGGATATAGACGATCTAATGGCAATAGGTACCGGGGGCAGAGGAAACCTGAATGATTACGAAAAACGACTTATAACTTTTGCAAGTTGGCTTAACGCTGAGTTTCTCCGTTATTAACGTGTGAGGATGTTGATTGCAACTCATCATCACAACAACAATGTCCGCTCCTGGCACACAGGGGATATCCAGGCCTCTTCGGCCACCGCCTGACGGGCTGCCAATTTCGCCCAGCGCAGGAGGAATTCACTCCCAGATTTCAGCAGGTATGAATTCAATGATGCATGTCCAGGTTGTGGCTATACAGAAAAATGTACAGTACAGCAGAGCGTATGGCTCAGCGATGATAAGGACCGTCCATGAAAGGCGTTAAGTTTCACCCGTATGTTGGAGATAAATACTATGACAGCCATTACGGTGTGCGTGTAATGGTACTCGGGGAGTCACATTATGGTGACAGGCAGGATATGGCACCTGATTTCACGCAATACGTGGTTAAAGAGCATGCCCTGAAGCCCGGTCTTCCTTTTTTCAGTAAGCTGACCAATGTTCTGAGGGGTTGTACTGAATGCCCTTCGGAAGAAGAACGAAATGAAACCTGGCGGCATGTTGCCTTTTACAACTACATCCAGGAGTTTGTTGGTGAAGGGGCCCGAATTGCACCCACTCCGGATATGTGGACGTCGGCACAACTGCCGTTCATTGAAGTGGTGAAACAGCTGGAGCCGAACGTCATTCTGGTGCTCGGCATCCGGCTCTGGAACACAATGCCGGACCTGCCCCTCGAGTACCCCGTAGAATGGTGTAGCATCCTGCACCCCAGCAGCGGGATGACTTATGAGTCGGCTATTGCGGCTCTTACAGCATCGGTTAAGAAATCAGGCGGGTTTTTCCTGTAGTAAAAATAACGGTGGGCGGTATATCTGGAGTTGCCCCTGGATATCTGGACGGGCCGCCCATACTGCCCATCAGCCAGATACTCTCGCCTCACATACTGAATGCCCGATACTTGACCGACAGCTACGAGTGATGAGCGCAAGTTCGCTTTCAGGGTAACCTAATCCACATGCTAGAGGATCTCTAAAAGAGAATGGTTCGTTTAAGCGGAATAATTACAGTGCATATTCTTGAAAAAGAATACAACATGTGTTTATTGCTGCAATTACTGCACTTATGATAAACGAAACCTTAGTAAACTAGCCATTTTTCAACTAACCCAAATAGTTTTTTTAGGAAATTTAAAAATGAGTGACTTAAGCCCAACTCTTGCCTTTCGGACGAAAAGGGGTACCTTTGCTGGTCCGTTTTTAAATGAAGCTCAACTTACTGGGTTGCTGCGCCTCTACAGAGACCAGGTCTCTCCTTCTGGTGCGACGTTTCCGGATCTGGCGCCGGTAATCTACAGCCTGGATAGACTCATTTCTGACGGGGTCGCTGAGCAGTCCAGACGTGCACAAGCGTTTTTTAGCCAGCAACAGGTGTTAGAGCAGGAACGTCAGCTTGCTAAAAGTTATGAGCTTCTCTTTGGACAGTGGAACTATGCAAGCTCCATTGTTGATCCAAAAAAGAAAGCAGATCAGTGGGATAAGGTGGTTGATAATGCCTGCGGCGTTCTTTATGACTTGCGTGAAGCGATGCCCCTCGAAAAATCAATAAGCCACTGGGGCAAAGATTTATCATACAAGATTCAGCAAATTGGGCGTATGTACACTGAAGCTTTATTGTTCATCATCTATGGCAGGGCATCGTATGAGCCTCTCTCGCTTGTTAATGATCCCCGGCCACGGCAATATATTTGTGAAATTAAAGAAATAATTAGCTCTTATTTTGATGGTGAAAATAAAGCAAATCTGCTGTTAAGCGCAGCTTTACATAAGACAACACACTACGAGAAGGTAGGCGTTCTGACAGGTTTTAACACTCAAACTGAAGCAGATGCTTTCTTATTCAAAAACATCAAAGCGATCAAACCTGTTCGCATATCCGACCCAAACTCAATGATGGATTTTTACATGCCGGATGTGCAGGATGCGTACAGCCGAACTATCAGATCTGAACGTTATCCAGATAGGCAGTGGATGGTAGTTTGTGCCTTGTGGGATCTTCACCGACGAGTCAGCCAGCTTGAATATCTTCTTGATGCACTGGAAGAACAAGAGGCAGAGCCGGATAGAAAAGCCGCCTGTGAAACACAGGAAATTATCACAGCGGTACTCGAGGAAAGGTTTACTTTGCTTGATCGCTAGCCATCTTAAAAGTTGATAGTCTGGAATGAGAATCTTATGCTACACCCTCTGACAGCCCTTCTAGAGTTAATAAACTAGCAGTAATAACTTCCGCTTCTGGCACAGAGCGGACAGAGAGTAAAATCACCAAGCACCTTGAACAGCGCCGTCTGATGCTGCAATGGTGGGCTAATTTTCCGGATGCTAACAGCAGCGGTCTGGTTAGGCTGTTTGACAGTATCAGAACGGTGGCAAGGAACGGTATTCCGGTTCCGTTTGACGACAGATGTTTCTGTTCCGCACTATCGACGAACTGGAACAGGCTTCCGTCAGCCACGATTAAAGGCAATGCTTGTTTAACAGAATAGAAATAAACGTCAGAACCCGTCGATGAGGAAGTCTATTGCAGCCTTTATCTGAGAACGGTACTGCGAAGCATCACAAAACACCGCACCCAGGGCCTGGACAGGGATACTTGCCAGCTCGTGGGTCATTACGGCGTATTCTTTGTCGTCCGTCAGCATGACGACGGGGACAAGGCGATCCGGTCGGCGGCCTGCCGGATACTTTTCAATAGGGAGCAATGGGATCACTATCCGACGATTCAATTGTCCAATAATATCGCTCGTGACATCGAGCAACAGCGGGTAAACGACGCTTTTCCCGGTATTACCGTATACACTGAATTGCATGGCTAAAACGTCCTGTATTCATCACTGAAACAGCCGTTTTCATCATGAAAACGATTTAATGCGTCGATAGCCTCCCTGTTTTCTTCCTGCCATATTTTCGCTTCATGACGGCGAAGCTCCGCATCCAGTGCGGTTGACAGAGTAGCACTTAGGTTAATACCCGCTTCACGCGCTCTTACCAGTAAGGCACGCTCCACCGTCATGGTCACGCTCTGCGTGTTGCGTTGTTTCGCGGTCATGGTTTCTCTCCTGCATGAAACACGTGCACATTACACGGCACAATACACTTATCATAACACCAAAAACAGGCCCGGCTACCGTTGCAGTCCTGCAAACTTCACAGTCAGTCGTCATACCTGAGCCGTCGTTTACAGCAATCACCGATGTACAAACGTCGTTTACGGGATGCGCGGACTCTTTGCCGCCCGCACCCGCAGCCTGCGAATTTTCCGGGCATATTATGTCCAGAAAATTCGCAGGGAAATTTAAACATCTCTCACCTTCCCTGCCCCGCAATAAGCTTAAAGCCGCACTCCTTTGCGGCTTTATCATCTCCGACTCAAATCTTATCCATCAGATAACGATGTGCTTTTGAGGCGGCGCTGGCCGCTTTGAAAACATAGCGCTTATCATTTTTCAGCGCCTGGAGCCATGAGGCAATATAGCTTTCATGCTGAACCTCTCCGATGATCCCCAGATCCGCCATCAGAAAAGCACTTCCCAGCTCCGCCACTAATTCCTCCTCCGCATAATCTGCACTGCCAAACTTCCCTTTCATTTCACGGTTAAGTCGTTTTTTACCACCGCTCCAGTGAACCAGCTCATGTAGGCCAGTAGCATAGAAATTGGCTGCATCTGAAAACAGATGGCGCTCCGGTAGCCAGACTTCATCGGTTGAGGGTCTGAAAAAGGCGTTTTGTCCTTTCTCAATGATGTTTGCGCCGCTCTTCTGGAACAGATTTTCAGCCTCCGGCAACGGGTCAAAGGTTGCTTCCGGGCTGACTGTTTCAGTTGTCAGAGGCAAGCCGTCAATTTGCTGAACGTTAAACACGTTGAAAGTTTTCAGCATCGGGATCTGGTCGATTTCACCGTCTTCGTTTTCTTTCTCTAAGGTTGTATAGAAAATTGCCGTCGTGCCGTGCTCGCCTTTGCGAACCTGCCCACCTACTGCCTGCGCCTGTTTGTAGGTCATCCAGCGTGAATCACCGAAGCCCTGTTCTGATGCACTGCACCACAACAGCATGATATTCATTCCGCTATACGAGATACCGGTTGCGAAGTTGGAAGGCAACCCAGACATGCCCGGCACTCGTTGCCACGGGCAAGACCACGGTTTTACACCAGCTTCAAGCGCGGTAATGATGCTGTCGGTGACGGTCTGGTAAATATCGGTTTTAGTTTTGGAAAATTTCGTTTTTGAGGAGCCTGACTGCTCCAGCGGGGATACGCTGGTCGCCGCTGCGGCGTTAGGGGCGCTAGTCTGGGTATGCAGGGAAATGGTCATGGTTTTTTCTCCGTCAGTGGTGTGATTTTCGTCTTCGTATCGCCTGACGGTTCGCTTTTCCGGCATCGTTCCGGCACGCAAGGGCGCAGAATGCGTGCCATTTACCCTTGCGGGACGGGTTGTGTTGGGAAACGATTAACCGGAAGCTGATATGGGAACGGAAATCACGCCGGAGAAAAAACTGCCCCCTGCATAGACGGGCGTAGCGCCCATTGCTCTGTAGCGGTGAATGTCGATATAACGGAGAGCAGGTCACTAGTACCTGCTAGTTGATTTGCTCAAAAGAGGCATTATTGTCCCTAGAGAGCATTCAGTCTAATATAGGCTTCATTAAATAAATCGAACTTTCAGTGGCAAAGCAGTGATTCAAAATGATCAATTGGGAAACATATAATCACGTGCTTCGTCAATGGAGCCTGTTGACAATCTGAGGCCTCAACGACGATACCTTTGCCCCACGTGAAGATGAAAGCAATGAGGAAAGTCTCTGGCGGGCTACAGCGAGAGGTAAAAAAACTGAGAGGGAAATCAGCGTATGCCCCACAGCCGACACCTAGTAGTAGACACGGATTGTACACGAACATATCACCAAATGGCATAATGGATACACATGCATTGCCGAGGCTGATGAACTATACATGTGGACATAAGATCAGCATTGAGGGGCGACATCTACGATATGGGTTACTTCCATAACGGTCTGAAGGGTAAGAACAACTGTCTGTCATTCCGCAGCTCTATCGGAGGGTGATTAGTATCTAGAAAAGTGCTCGATGGCATGCGAGCGGTTGATAGAAACGCTGTGGAAACGCTAATCACAGGCATTCAACCAGCTGAAATAGAGAAGGTTAGGCTGCAAAAATATATCGGTTAAACGCTGTTGCTGCAATGTTGCTCAAGAACATCCACTTTGCAGCAGCATTCTGATCAGAAAATTAAAACAACTGATAAAGGAGTAATTTTTGTTTAGGATCACTGCACGCACTGTCTTAGAGTTGGGTTCAGAGCTGATTAGCTCTGATATCATTGCTTTCTACGAACTCATAAAAAACGGCTTTGATGCCCAGACCAAATCTGGTGTCGAGATAAGATTCGATATTCCATTGTCGCAAAAGTCATATCAGCGATTGTACCAACTGATAACTGAAGACTGTGATATTACCAACGTTAAATCACATATTATTTCATCATTAGACACCAGCGCCAGTGAAAAATCTCGCAATGGCTTTAGCAGCCTAATTGAGAGAGCAATTAATTTTGTGGAACTCAGAAAATTATTGATTGAAGCCCAAGGTCGTTATAACACAATTACTGTCTCTGACACTGGTAGTGGAATGTCGTTAGATGACCTCAACCATAATTTTCTCGTCATAGGCACACCATCACGAAAACATGAAGTTGAAGCGGCCATGCAGCGGGGAGATAAGGAAGCACCTTATTTAGGAGAAAAAGGAATCGGCCGGTTGTCGGCTATGCGTCTTGGAGAAGGCTTGCGAGTTGAAACTGCTCGAGAATCTGACCCAAAACTAAACATACTTGAGATAGATTGGCGCGCTTTTGCAGATGTCGATGCAATGCTTGATCAAATACTAGTTAATCCGATAGCTGGCCCTGACAAACCAAGCGAAAACTGGTCTGGTACATCAGTAATTATTAGCAATCTAAGCGAGAATTGGACAAAAAAACGTGTCGAAGATATGGCGGAATATGAGTTCGCTCGACTTACTGATCCATTTTCAGATGCTGGACTCAGGCCTCGAATAGCTATTTTTTGGAATTCAGAAAGAAAGTCCATCCCCATAATGCCTTCAGCCCTGCTTTCTTCCGCGCATGCTCGTGTTGAAGCTAAATATGAAGTCATTGATGGTTCTCCTTCACTTACTTGTACAGTAGAAGCTCTAGATCTTGGTTTCGACCATCCAAAAGAACGCGAGAAGACAACTCTTACAGTTGAAGACTTGCAAAGTGCAATTATTGGCCGAGAAGCACATATTGATGATAGTGCCCTCAGCACCGTGGGCTCATTTTCGTTCGAGGCGTACTGGTACAACCGTAGGAGGTTAACTCGCGTCGATGCTATAGGCGAGCAACGTGCAGTACGTGAATTACAGGAAAAATGGTCGGGAATTATGCTATTCAGAGACCGCTTTCGTGTTTTCCCGTATGGTGAAGATGAAGACGACTGGCTTGAGTTAGATCGAAGAGCGTTACGGCGTTCCGGATACACTCTCAATAAAACTCAATTTATTGGTAGAGTGATGATCTCACGTACTGGAAACCCAACATTGGTAGATCAGACTAACCGTGAAGGTCTCCGCATCACTCCAGAACAAAGAGTTTTCCTCGAAGTAATTCGCTATGTCGTACAAGATCGACTTGGCACTTTTATGCAGGATGTGGAACGTCAATATAAGAATAAAAAAGTCGATCTTTCTGATGCCCAAACGCAGGTTTCGAAATTAGAAAGTAGGGCTAAGAATGCTATTCGTCAGTTAAAACGGTTAACCCCATCAGAAGGAAACGAAGCTATTGAAGATCTTCAGCAAACTTTATTTGAGTTCTCTGAGTTTGCTGCGAATGCCCGCCAACGCATTACTGAAGTTGAACAAGAAAGCAGACAGATGGTAGAAATGGCTGGAGTTGGGCTCATGGTGGAAGTAGTAGCACACGAACTTGCACGTGCATCCGAGAATGCATTAAAAGAACTCGACCTCCTTCATGCTAAAGATATGCCAGAAGATTTGCGTGCCCATTTTAAAAACCTTCAAGCTGAACTAAAAAGTGTAAGTAAAAGAGTTAGAGTACTAGATCCAATGAGTGTCTCAGGTCGGCAACGAATGGAGGCATTCAAACTTGACGAACTTATTAGTGATATAATTGAAGGACATCGAGCGCAGTTCTCACGGCATAATATTCATATAATAGCCGATCTTCCTAAAAATTCCATTCGTATAAGAGCAGTAAAAGGAATGATTGTACAGATTTTAGAGAACTTGATCTCAAACTCAGTATATTGGCTAGATATGAAAGCAGAGCGTGAAAGAAGCTTCCGTGCTGAGATAAAAATCACATTAGAAAGTAGTCCTCCCACTATTACCTTTGAAGATAACGGTCGTGGAATTTCCCCGGATAACCGAGAACAAGTGTTTAAGGCTTTCTTTTCTCTCAAAGACACACGTCGCCGTCGTGGTCTTGGCCTTTTTATCGCCCGCGAGGCAGCTCAATATAATGGCGGAACACTTACTCTGGCTGAAGCAACTAACTCTGAAACTGGACGGCTTCACCGTTTTATTCTTGAACTTCCTGAAGGAGCACAACTTTGAATCTTGTAGATTTACTTGCTGAGCGTGGTATACGAACGGCGTTAGTTGTTGATGATGTATATGATGAAGTACCTACAGCCTCTGACATTGACCCTGCTAATGATGCTTGGCCAAATTTTAATGATGATCTGACTCCAGAACAGAGACAACTAATCATTGATAAATACCCCATGGCAGCTCAATTACACTTTGATCAATGTATTATAGATGATAAATACGTTGCAACAATCTGGCAAATACATGATGAATTGGGTGACGCAGCAGCGTCACTTTTTGAGAGATATATAGCTGATCAAAAAGCAGATAGAAATTATGTTAACATAATTGAGAAACGGCTAAAATCTCTTGGCTTGACTGTAAATACAGCTGGTCGTAATTTTACAGCAGCAGCGCAAGAGGTTGACCTAATTATTATTGATTTGTTTTTTGACAAAGCGCAAGATCCCTCCCTGCTCGACAGCTCAAAAAAAAGCCTTCGTGATGCGTTACAATTACGAATTGATAGACCTCCATTAGTAATCCTTATGTCAAGAAGCCCACGTCTGGAAGCCAAACGAGATGAGTTTCGTGATGATGTTCTTCTTCTTGACTCGGGATTCCGCATTTTAAAAAAAGAAGATCTTGAGAATACAAATCGTCTCGAGCTTCAGCTTGAACGCTTGGCAGAGAATTGTTCAGATTCAAGGGTTTTAGCAAAATTATTATATTCACTTGAAGAAGGAGTAAAACAAGGGGCAGACAGAACCCTACAGTTACTCCGACGGCTACGCCTTTCAGATATTGGGCAGATACAGCAATTATTACTTAATGCAGAAGGACAGCCTGTAGGAAGCTATCTTGTTGACGTGTTTGATCATGTATTAAAACATGAAATCGAGCGCGAGATTGGCATTATTGATGCAGCACAAGCCCTAAATAATTTTTCAGCAGCTAAATATCCGACACCTTATGTCTCAGGATCTGTGGACCTACAAGAGTTAGTACAACGCTTACTAACACAAAATGAGCACAGATTAAAGTTACCAGGTTCAGTTGCTGCATCTGTAGCCTTTGGAGACATTCTGAGAATTAAACCAGATGCTAATGCTGAGCGTCTTAAAAATGAAATTCTTGTAGATCTCACTCCCGAAAATGTTGCTCTTGTATTGACACCTGCATGTGATATACAGCGCGGCGCAGCGCCAAGAATACTCTTACTCATTGGTTCGATTAAACAGCTGGGTGTTAAAGATTGGACTTATGGGGATGATGCTAAAACATCAGCGATACGAATTGACAACCAACTATGTTGGATAAAATGGAATTTAAAACATATTGATACAGTATCTCTTCAACAGCTAGACAAGGCTATCAATTCTCAAGATTTTTATTTAGCAGGCCGTTTGCGAGAAGGCCATGCTTTAGAGTTACAACAGCGTTTACTTTCAGGGTTGGGAAGAGTTGGGCAAATGGCTATATTGCCTGCTACATTTCCAGTAGAACTAGATCTATTTTACGCTGATCTCGATGGAAAGCTTTTGAGTTTAAATATTGAAGGATTAACTGATGGGGCCGTATGCTTCGTTGGCAGGGAACCTAAAGGTGGTCAAAGCTTACGTCTTGTAATGACTGAAATGATTGTTGATGGCATTCTCTCAGAGTTAGAAAAAATAGATGAAAATCAAGTTTCAGAACGTGCTCGTCAAGCCTTTAAGCATGTAAAATCCTCCTCAGACTTACAGAGAATGATGACCCAAGGTATTGATTTAAAAGGGGTAAGCGATAAATCATGGAAAGAGATCGACTCTGAAACAGGGGCAAACAATAGCATACCTAAAATGGGTTTAATAGCTTGGAATTTTGCTCCCACAGAAGAGGCCTTACCTAACAAAATATTAAGTAAAGCAGGTATAGTTTTCTTGATTCGCGATATCGAAAATCAAGAAGCTCCAGGTCTTGGTGATGCAATCCGCGCCGGTTTAATTACTCCTTCTCCCATATCAGATACATCAAATTAAAAATCATGCGGTGTCTAAAGACACCGCATGATAAAAGTTAATATTTTCGAATGTTATTTGTGACAAATGTTACATGAACCATTTCCCTCATCAATCCCATACACGTCATCAATATCTTCAGGATTGTCTTTTGTCGGCCTCAATACATTGATAGGGATACTTCTTCTCATCCTATCTTTTCTAATTTGATAATCCTTTTTAATCTGCTCTATTCGTTCAGGTTGTTCTAGCTGTACTAAAGACTCGCCCTTAGACCATGTAAAAGGCGAACCATGATCAAGAGAGTCTTTTTCAAGAGCCTTAGCAGCTTCAAATGCTTCAGGGTGCCTTTCTTTCAACCTCACCCATTCTATTTTTTGCTGAAAAAAGCAAAAAGTACATCCACTGCGCGAACGCCATTCATAATATTTTGGATAACCGAGTCCTGATGATTCCAGAATATCAATAACCCCAGGTTTATCTATACCAACCTCACGGAAAGGTAATTTTACATGCAGGTTAGAAGATTTAGAGGTATAGCCTTCTCGATAATCTTCATCCGCTCGTATTGCAACATATGATGTCACGTCATCCCCGGCTGCGAGCCAAGGCCTAATCCATTCTTCAAATGGCAATAGCTTTAGCTGTCTGGTACACCATCGAGTCTGAGGGCTGGGTAGAAAATGGTTGTATTGCTTCAGCCAGAATCTAAAATCTCGACGCGGATTTAGACGAACAATTGGCTTTCCTAAGTAGCCCTCAAGTCGCCCGAGGAATTCATACACCTCAGGTAGTTCCTCACCTGTATCAGTGAAAAAATAATCTATATCGAGATGGGGACAGGCATCACGCATATACACTGCCAGCGCAGCGCTATCCTTACCTCCTGACAATCCTAAAACATGTCGTTCAGCCATCTACTCCCCCTTTTCACTGACAACAAGCTCCATACCTACCTTGGCAATAATAGCCAGGGCTACTTCAGTGTTTAGATTCTGGTTTTGCAATATTGAAACAATCTCTTTAAATTTTGATTGTATAGTGTCCTGATGGTGTTCCGAAATTGCGAAGGAACGAGAAACAGTTACAGTTTCAGAGCCGGTTCCCAGAACCAATGCAATTGCTTCACTATGTGATTCTCTTCCTTGGACAGATGCAAATGCTTCTGCCTCTCGAAAACGTCGGGCTAATTTACTTAGCTCTAATATCGCAGCATCAATATGACGGTCAACCCATCCTTTTGGTGGAGTCTCAACAGCAAAACTCACCAAACCTTCGATAGATGCTATATCATTCTCAAAATTGGCTAAACGTCCAGCAAAGGCATCTAGTCTTATATCCCCTAAAATACCAGATACAGCACTAGCCCTAACCTTCAGAGACTGGATATCATTAGAGTTAACATCTAATGCCAAGAAAAGTTTCTCTTTTACTTTTGATAATTCTTTTTCATAGGCATAGAATAATTCTTTAATTATTGGCCTTAAAACTTCTATATAACTTTTTCCATCCGAAACCTCGAGTAAGGTTACCAAATCAACAAAAAGTACCTTGTGTGGATCATTAGCTTTCAAAAGCATATCGCGAACAGATCTTGCAACAGAGCTAATTTTATGCGTTTTTCTAGTCCAATCAGGTAAGTCATAAACCATGCCGACCAGACCTCTTGCAGCATCAAGAGGGTCGATGCTAGTCCTATTGTTACACACCTCGCTCAATAGATTTGATATACCTTCTAAAATCTCGTTCTTGTTCTTATCGAGAGCAACCCATCGCAATGAGAACCGAGATGGTGCTTGTAAACACTCGTCAATATCTACATCTTCAAGATATGGCATAAACATGTCATCTTTATATATTGCAACCGTAGATTTATGAGCTAATACAAATGCAATTAAAATGACTGGTAATAATCCTTGCTTAATACCGAAAGGAGGTAATGACCAAAACTCATAGATTTTATCTATAGAAATTTTGCTATCAACATCGGTGAATAATGCTTGTGTTGCATTCCACAAACCATTCAAATTACTAGCCGAGCCTTTTTCCGGAGAAAGAAACGATAACTCTCCATCTTTATTTTTACGGTGTAAGCCAGTTTGGCTTATGAGAGTATCATAAAGCCCTCTCTCTGCAGGGTATCCAGTGAATCCAACGAAATCTTCTTTTTCATGCTGAATCATTGCATGTAATAATAAACGTCGAGCCTTAACACTGCTGCTAGACAGATTATCTCTATTCACCAGTTCGCTATAAATACGAGGCGAATAGTGATACAGCTTGTCTGCGAAATCAGAGGCTAGTATAGCAACTTTTTTACCTTCAATTGGTTTATCATTTAATCCATCATACCAATAGGTTTGCAACAAAGCAGACTGAAGTTGATGTTCAAGATCTGCACTTGTTGCCGACAATAAAGCATGAACTTCTCGGCGAGCAATGCGGTCACCTTCTAATGAAGTGTAATTCTTAATATTTTCAAGAACTACAAGTTTTTCTGCTAACGAATTAATACTGTTAAAGTTTTCTGGTATGCCAATAATGACAGGGAAAGGAGAAAATCGAGAAAACTCTTTTGCTTTTTCTCTTGCCTTATCTTCGCCAACACCACGATTTGGTATAGCAAGAATAAAACAACCGAGCTCACCTCTTAACGGATTATAGTTATTAGCGTACTTCTCAATTTGTTCAAAATCGCAAAGAATAACTTCCATCCACCTCATAGTGCCTGTTTTATGATAGTGCCTTTTAGCAACAACAGGGTGTAATCCCATGAGTTTTGATAATTTCTGGTAGTTGATACCAGGGAATTTTGCCATTTCTTGTGAAATAGCATTATCAATATCAAAGTCACTGCCTTCAAATACAGACCATGTATCCAAATAACTTTTGAATAAAATAACCTTATACGAAGCTAACTCATTTAATGCTTTAATTAATTCATCGCTTTTTTTCTCAGGAAACAAGGTCCCAAGAACTTTAGCATTTGCTACTAAGCCGGAACCATTTCTGAACAGATCTATAATAGCAATCGATTTAATCAAATCTACCAATAATATATTGGAGGTCTTGGATTCAGTTCTCTCAACCGCATCAACAGCTTGCGCCCAGCGATGTCCATCAGAAGATGCTAAAATACTAGGTTCAAGATTAGCTCGCAAGTAGTCCCAATAATTACTCGCCCCATAATTTGAAAACTTTTCTGAATTGGTAGTTTTTAGATAATAAGAAAAACCAGATGGTTCTACTGAAGAAATAAAACCAAATATACTACGTTCATTCTGTCCAAATTGTCTTTTCGAAATTGGACCAAGTAACATTGCCATAACAGGGTGCAATGGCCAACACTTTTCTAATGAAGCGGAAAATTGTTCTCTAATATTCGTTCTTTTATATCTTACAATATCTGTCACGGTATTTGAGGCATCAGATATCCATGTCGGATACTCTTCCGCTTGTATTGCTTTACTAAGTAACTCAACAATTTCATCACTAGCAGTGATAAATGGAAGATCAATATATCGACCTTGAACTTTAGACCAATCATCTCTCGTATTTACGCCTAGTCTCATAGCATACTGAGAAAACGACTGATGCAGTATTCCAATAATTACTAATTTTCCCTCTGAGCGTGCGGCAGCTTCTGCAAGCTCCTGGAAGAAGAATACATCATCTCCAATATCTAGTGCTGCGGCTTCAAGGTACTTACCCATTTCATCGATTAAGATGATTACTCCATCATCGACTTGCTTCGAGGCAAGGTTAAGTAATTCATCTATTAATTCAGAAGGCGATATTTTTTTACTATTTTTCCTGCCTAGAGATTTATTTAGCGCAGCAGAAAGGTCTAAAACCACACTCCCACGTTTCCCGACAATAGGAAGAATATCCCAACCATTTTTTACTGAAAATGCTTCTTCAAAACCATTAATTGACTCTGCATTTAAAACGCTACGAGCCTGATTTCTTACTTTCTTATTTGAATGCAAAGCACTTCCTAGGACAACAGCAAGAGAAGATTTCCCCCCGCCAAATGGCCCAGTTATAGTAAAACTACGCTGATTTGTACTTAATATTTGATTACATATATTCTCTATAACAGATGATGCTGTATTATGACAAAAATAACCGTTTAAGGCATCAGATTGCCCCATATCTAAATCGACCCGAATCGACCTTTGATATTGTGGAGATATGCTTACCACATCAGATAGCAGTTTTTGTGATATATTATTCGCCATATGCCCACCTAATCATTTTGTCTTTAAAATTTTCTTGCTCTGTTTCTGTCAATACTTTTTTGTGTATTTGTCTCAATCCTGCCGAGTCAGTCCAGACCAATACTCCCTCTGTAAGATCAGACAACTCGATTAAGTATTGGGCAACTGACTCTTCATCGAGTTTAAAAACTCTTCCTGGAGAACCTTCTGTATAAATTATGTTTTCAAAAGCTAAGGCACTCAAACCACCATCACTCTGTTCCCAAAAGTCCATCAATGCGAACGCGAATATTCCTTTGTGTAACGATGCTTTTGGTCCACGACGAAACGCATACTGCCCTTTATGTATTTCCTGTAAAAGACCTATTTCACCGAGTAAGGGCTCAGCATAATCTTCAGGGGTCCCCCCCGAAGAGCGTGGCGCATAGCTACGCAAGCATACTTCCAAATCCCGCTCTAATGTTGCAGGTGAAAGACGATGCTGAGGAACAATCTCTTGAGCATAGTTAGCCAATACACCTTCTAAATCCTTACGCGTAAAAGCAGGCATCGTCACATGGTTGAAGAGCCAATACCAAGTTGTTGAACGCAAACACTTACCGGCAAGATGCCAGTGAATTAACCATGCAGTTGATGAATGTTCCGCATAAGGGTCTAATCCGTTATCGCTCAGGACCGATGAAGCTAGCTTTGTTAAAATAAATTCTTTTGTTGTTGCATCTTCAATGATCCCACAAGCCAGAGCCCAATGGCGGATTGAGCTCACCATGTTTTTACCTACGCCAAAAGTTGCGATAGCATCTTTGTCAGTAAATACCGATTTAGGTACTAATCCATCTTTAGTTGATTGATCTACAACCTTTTTTAACCACATTTGACGTAGGGGGAATGTCTCATGCCCGGAAAAATGAGCTGGAACTCTACGATTACTCTCTGAAGTACTTTGCATTATCATTGCCTAACAATCTGTGGACTGGTGAATACTACCAGTTAGATCACTTAGGCACCATAACTCAGCCGGCCTCGCCTATAAATGCTTTGTTAGTTTTTCTGTTCATGCCCTTTCATTCAACACATACAACTTCAAAGAAAAAACCCAACACATTGAAAAATAAAAATTAATCACATTTTTCGACTGATTAATTTGTTCTGATCTGTTGCCCATTTGATTGAAGCACCATGATGTTAGAAATGAACACCGCTGTTTTCAGGAAAGTGTCCGTTTGTTAAATCAGGTTACCAGATCGCTTCGAAGACATTTCCACCACGGAACAAACATTTTTGATGTTCACTCTGCAACGCTTACCCTTGAAGGGAGAACAGTAGTAACGATATTCACATAAATAAGGGAATTCCATCGCAGCCTATTGGTGGTCATTCTGGTGGTCTTGACAGAGCGGCAATTCAGGTTTAGCTTACTTATTAGCCAGTTAATGGCAAAGGCGATCCCAGTCAGAGGAGCCAAATTTAGAAAATCCCGCTTAAGGAAACTTAAGCGGGATTTTTGTTTTTATCATTTTATTCAATGCGCTCACATGCAAAAGTCTTTCCGGTGCACATTCTGTTTTCCCCCTGCATAGGGAGAATATGGTGGTCAGATTTGGGGTCAAGTTGGTTCGATGATGGAGTGCCCCCAAATGTCTCTTAACGACTCAAAAACCCGCAACTTAAAACCATCCGCAAAACCCTTCAAAATTTCCGATTCACACGGTCTGCCCCTTCTTTAAACCGCAGCTCAATAGACCTTCTGTTGCCGTTGAGGCCGTAATGAATACCTGATATTCATCGAGACGCGTTGAACGAAAAAACCTCACCAAACACCTGCTAAGGTTAACAAAAATGCGACATCACTCTATAGCCAGCTTAATCAGAGTAACCGTCATTACTGCATTGTTTTGTCTCTCCTTTTCTTCCATCGCCACCCCAATAAACGCTTCACTAAAAAACCAGCAATTCGAAGGCCTAATCAGGGAACCACTTTCGTTGCAGGTCACACTGGATAATGGTAAGCCCGCCGTACTCGATGCCTTCGTCACCCGACCAGTCAGCCAGACAAAACTCCCTGTGGTGGTGATCACGAATGGCACCGTAGGTACGGCCGAATTTGATCGCTGGGACATGAATCCAAACCGCGAATCGTCAACAGCGCTTGCCTTTGCGCGCCACGGCTATGCCACGGTGACGGTTCTGCGTGAAGGTTATGGCTATTCAAGCGGTGGGGCTGAATATTCAGGCGGTTCCTGTCAGCAACCGCTGCATAAGCTGGCTGGTGAAAAAGACACCCGAGATATGCTGGCCGCGCTTGAGGCTATAAGGCGCCAGCCCTGGGCCTCACCGGATAAAGCAATACTGGCAGGAATGTCAGCGGGCGGTTTTGCCGTGCTGGCAACCAGTGCAGCCAACCCTCCCGGCGTTAAGGCTATCATCAATTTTGACGGAGGCAGAGGTTCTATAGACGGTAAATCACTTTGTGACAAAGCAGGTCTGATTAACGCGTTCGCCGCGTATGGCCTCACCGCACGCATCCCTTCCCTGTGGCTCTATTCCAGCAACGATCAATCTTTCACCCCGGAAATGGGCAAAGCCTTTTATGACGCCTATCGCAACGGTGGTGGTAAAGCGGAATTTATCGAAATGCCCGCTTTTGAAAAAAATGGACACGTCTTTATGGATACCGCACCAGAAAGTTTCTGGTGGAAAACCGTGGCGGGATTCCTTGCGCAGCAATACTTGCCAGTCGAGGAAGTCGTGACCTTACCGGTAACACATCTTACGCCTCCCGCGGATCTTAATAACAGCACAGGCAAAAAGGCGTTCAAAAAATACGAAGCAGCACGACTTTACGAGAAAGCATTTGCGACAAACAAAAACGGGGCCTGGGGTACGGCATACTGGGCGAGAACCGGCCATGAGGCGGCTGACATCGCCGTTAAGAACTGTGAAAAATTCCAGCACAAAAAGGCGGTGAGTTGCACGGTATATGCCATCAATGATGAGGTGGTAACAAAATAGATCTGCCGCCAGTCCTTAATACCGCTTAAGGACTGGCATATTTTCCGTGGCGTTTTCTTTTACATTTAACTAGCGAAACGCATTCTCACTACTA
Source organism: Pectobacterium brasiliense (assembly GCF_016950255.1). Taxonomy (NCBI): domain Bacteria; kingdom Pseudomonadati; phylum Pseudomonadota; class Gammaproteobacteria; order Enterobacterales; family Pectobacteriaceae; genus Pectobacterium; species Pectobacterium brasiliense. The sequence continues at coordinate 24,264 of NZ_JACGFN010000002.1, forward strand.
CCGCTAAAACCTCGACGTGTCTGCCGTCTTTCTACAGAATCACGCTTCGGAGCGTCTATTCAACCGCGCGTGCGTGACTGCAAAACAATATCAGTGCTATCAGACAGGCCGTCACCTGTATACCGCCCAGCGTGGTGACAGCGGGAAACGTCAGTACCGAGCCCAGCCAGGTTGTTATCGCCGCCATTCCCATCGTCAAAAACCCAAGCAGCGCAGATGCCAAGCCCGCTTCTTTCCCGAAAGGCCCCATCGTAATGGCCGTTCCCAGTGGATTGGCTAAGCCCATTCCCCAGAGGAAGACGATCATCGACAAGGTATACCCACTGAGACTTGGTGCTTCCGGCCCAAGCAGTAGCAAACTCCCACCGGCTAACGCGGTAGCGAGCCCCACCGACGCCACGCTTCTCGGACCATAGCGACGCGCCAGTCGCGGCGCAGCCATTCCCGCCCCGAAGACAACAAACACGGTAGAGGCGAAATAGAGTCCGGCCTGGAATGACGATAGGCCGATCCCCTCCATCAGAATCGCCGGTGCGGCACCGAAAGAGGCAAACAGGCCGCTCATCAGCAGACTCATCGACAGTGCCGGAAGGATAAATTTCCCATCCACAACCAGCTTGCCGTATGCCACGATGACGCTCGGGATGGAGTACGGTGCGCGACGCTCAGCGGGATGCGTTTCCCCCAGCCCATGCGCATAGAAGACGGCAATGACAAAGGCGGCCAGTCCCACCAGGATAAAGATCGCGCGCCAGCCCAATGTCGTCGTCAGTACGCTTCCCACCAGCGGTGAAAATCCGGGAGCCGCCGCTGTCGCGATCATCGTCAGAGATAGCGCCCGTGCCAGCGTTTCACCGTCAAACAGATCGCGTGCAATTGCCCGTGCTAACACTGCCGCAGCGCAGATGCCCAGCGCCTGAATGACTCTTCCGACGATCAGCGTTTCAAGTGAGCCAGCAAGGCCGCCGACGACCGTGCCAACGATGAAGATGGAAAGTCCTCCCAAAACGAGTGTCTTGCGTCCATAACGATCCGATAACGGGCCGACAACTAATTGGGCCAGCGCGAACGTGATGAAAAAACTGGATAGCGTCAGACCAAGTTCACGGGGGGATGCCCCAAGCTGCTCTCCGATATCGGGGAAAGCCGGAAGAATAATGTTTGTAGACAAGATGCTAATCGCCGAAAGCCCCGCTAATAACGCGACAATTTTTCCGGTCAATCGCGGGCTTTCGAAGGAATGCGTTTTCGCCATAATGACAGTGCTCATGGTGATTTAATGACAATGACGACGTGGAAAACTGTGTCACGTAACAGACTGGATAACGCTCGCCACCCTGTGTGACGAGCGTTTTTATTTGGATGACGGCTTACACCGCGGCGGGTTTATCAACATGTTTCTCATTCTCTGGACGTATCTTGAACCAGATAGCGTACATCGCAGGCAGAAACACCAGCGTGATGATGGTGCCGCCAAACGTCCCGCCAATCAGCGTGTATGCCAGCGTGCCCCAGAAAATAGAATGAGTGAGCGGGATGAACGCCAAAATAGCGGCAAGCGCGGTCAGCAACACAGGTCGGGCTCGCTGCACCGTCGCCTCCACCACCGCATCGAATGGCGAGAGTCCTTCCTGCTCGTTATGATGGATCTGCCCGATAAGAATCAAAGTATTACGCATCAGGATACCGGATAGCGCAATCAACCCCACAAGCGCATTGATACCAAACGGCTGGTTGAAGAGCAGCAGCGTTGGCACCACGCCAATCAGCCCCAGCGGTGAAGTAAGAAACACCATCACCATTGCCGACATTGACCGCACCTGTAGGATGATGATCAGTAGCGTAATAGCAATCATGATAGGAAACAGCGGAGCCATCGCCTGAGTGGCTTTTCCTGATTCTTCAATCGGGCCTGCCTGTTCAATACGGTATCCGGCCGGAAGTGTATCGATGATAGGCTGTAGCTGTTTCAGGATCGCCATAGAAACATCCGGCGGTTGCAGGTTTTCGGCGATATCACCCCGTACAGTCATGATCGGTGTGCGATCGCGGCGGCGCAGGATAGGATCTTCCATCTTCACGTCGACCTCCCCTATCTGTGACAGAGGGATACGCTGACCAGCAGCCCCCACGAGCGTGAAGCCCGCTATTTTTGCCGGATCAAGCCGGATATCCCCAGCAGCACGTCCCATGACCTGCACCGAACGAATGTCTTCACGCACCGACGTGATCGGAACACCCGAGAGCAGGAACTGAAGTTGCTGGGCGACCGCATTCGATGTCAATCCCACCGCCTGTAAGCGATCCTGATCGAGCGTGAAATGCAGCGTCGGCACCTGCGGCCCCCAATCAGCATTGACGGTCCTCATCATCGGATTTGCCAGCATCACCGTTTTCACCTTGTCTGCAATCTCACGCAGCGTGGTCGGATCCGGTCCCATAACACGGTAGGCCACCGGATAAGGTGAATTGGGGCCAAACACCAGTTGAGTCACCCGAACAAGCGCTTCCGGTGCCAGGCCATTGGCCGCCGCTTCACGCAATCGAAACTTGAGCGCCTCACGCGCTTCCTGGCTGTCTGTCAGCACGACAATTTTTGCAAACGACGGATCGGGCAGCTCTGGCGACATAGCCAGAAAAAAGCGCGGTGAACCTTGCCCGATATAAGACGTAACAATTTTTGCCTCTTCTTGCTTCTTCAGCCAGTCCTCTACCTTCGCCGTTGCCGCGCTGGTCTGCTCAATGGAAGTCCCATAGGGCATCTGCACTTCTACCAGCACTTCAGGACGATCGGAGGTCGGGAAGAATTGTTTTTTAACCAGCGCCATACCTAAGATCGCTACGATAAAGGCAGCCACCACGGTACCTGCCACGATCCATTTCCGCGAGATAACACGCGTCAGTAAACGGCGAAATTGGTTGTAATGGCGAGTGTTGTAGATGGCGGCGTGTCCCCCCTCTACGGCTTTGATTTCCGGTAGCATTTTTACGCCCAAGTAAGGCGTGAAAACCACTGCAACGACCCAGGAGGCAATCAGGGCAATACCGACGATCCAGAACATGTTGCTGGTGTACTCACCGGCGGTGGATTGCGCGAAACCGTTAGGCATAAACCCCACAGCGGTGACCAGCGTACCTGCCAGCATCGGGGCAGCCGTATGGCTCCAGGCATAGGCGGAGGCTTTAACACGGCTATAGCCCTCCTCCATTTTCACCACCATCATCTCGATGGCGATAATGGCATCATCGACCAGCAAACCCAGCGCCAGAATGAGAGAACCCAACGTAATTCGGTCGAAGTTTTTACCGGACGCTTCCATCACCACAAAAACGATAGCCAGCGTCAACGGCACCGCGGCGGCAACGACAACCCCTACGCGCCAACCCATGCTGATAAAGCAAACAACCAGCACGACAAGCAACGCGACGAAGAATTTGATCATGAATTCGTCAACAGACGAGCTGATATTCACCGACTGATCGGTGACTTTCGTCAACGTCATGCCAAGCGGCATGCCTTCATTGATTTTGGTCGTCTCAGCATCCAGTGCCTTCCCCAAATCCAGGCCATTCCATCCTTCACGCATCACAATGCCCAGCAACAGCGCCGGTTCTCCCTGATTGCGAACCAGAAAGGTCGCAGGGTCTTCATAGCCACGCTCAACGGTTGCTACGTCTGAAAGCTGTAACGTCCTACCCTGTACAACAATCGGCGTTTTACGAATCTTGTCCAACTTATCAAAAGCGCCATCCAGACGAATAAAGACCTGTGGCCCGCTCGTATTAATCGAGCCGGCAGGCGTCAGTTCGTTCTGGCTATTCAGCGCGGAGAAAATGTCCTGAGGAGCAATACCCAGCGTCGCCAGCCGGTCGTGCGAGAACGACACAAAAATACGTTCAGCCTGTTCCCCGATGATATTGACCTTCTTCACGCCCGGCACATGCAAGAGACGCTGACGCAGCGATTCGGCATCACGAACCAGTAAACGCTGCGGCTCGCCTTTCGCCTTTAGCGCAAAGAGCGCAAAGGTCACATCGGAGAATTCGTCGTTAACCATCGGCCCAATCACGCCTGTCGGCAGGTTCCTGGCTTCATCACCGAGCTTTTTACGCGCCTGATAGAACTCCTCCTGTACCTGTGAAGGCGGCGTACTATCGAGCAGTGACAGCATGGTAAAAGCGAGTCCAGGACGCGTGTAAGTCTCACTGCGGTCATACCACTTGAGCTCCTGCATGCGCTTTTCCAGCGGCTCAGCCACCTGATCCTGCATTTCCTGAGCGGTCGCCCCCGGCCAGACAGAAACAATGGTCATCTGCTTGACCGTAAACGGTGGATCTTCTGCCCGCCCCAGTTCAAAGAACGAGAGAATGCCCGCGACGGTAATCAGGATGATGAGAAACAGCGTGATGGAGCGCTCACGGACAGCAAGCGCCGAAAGATTGAATCTTCCCTCGCTCATGGCTGGCTCCCGGCGACGCTGGCATCGCGCTGTTCAATCACTCGGACCGCTTCACCGTCATGCAGCAAATGCGTCCCCAAGGCCACAACCTGCTCTCCCGGTTTGAGATTCCCGGTCACCTTTGCCCTATCGTCGCTAAGGCCAGACATCTGAACGGGTTGCCATGATACTTTGGCGGGTTCGCCTGAAATACGCCAGACACCCGGCCCTTTCCCCGCGTCATAGATTGCCGCTAAAGGCACCTGTAGCATCTGGCGGGATACGTCATCTTTCGCGATATGGAGCGTAACGGTGGATCCGAGCGGTGCACTCGACAGCTCACCTTCAAGCACATACCTCGCTTCGAAGGTACGCGTCAACGGATCGGCCGCATCGGAGAGCAACCGCAGTTTCGCTGGAACACGCTGTTCTCCGGCGCCATAGCGCATTGCCTGCGCTTCGCTTCCAACCGAGGGACGTAGCGTTTCGGGCAGTTGTAAGATGGCTTCCCGTTGCCCCGCGCGCGCCAGCCGAACAACAGCTTGCCCTGCACTCACCACTTGACCGGGTTCAGCCAGTGTATTCATTACCACGCCGTCGGCATCGGCCAGCAACACGGCATACTCCGTCGCATTGCGTGCTACATCAGCCTGAGCCTGTGCAGCGCTCAGTTCCGCTTTCGCCGTCTCGGCAGCCGCCTTTATTTGATCGTAAGCCGAAGCGGATACCGCACCTGCGGCAACCAGACCACGATAGCGAGCTTCGTCATCGGTCGCCTGTCTGGCACGGGCACGGGCCGCGGTTACGGCCTGCTGCTGGGCTTGTGCCTGTAAGTTGAGATCGATAGGGTCCAGACGCATCAAAGGCTGGCCGCGTTTCACGGTCTGGCCGGTATCGACCAGACGTTCAAGGATTTTGCCTTGCACCCGAAAACCCAAGTCGCTTTGAACTCGTGCGACAACCACACCGGTGAAGGCGCGAGAAGCGTCAACAGCACTCACCACGGTAGCCGCTCTCACCAGAGGAGGCTGATTGCGTGGATCGTCGACATCGGAAGCGTCGCCACACGCCACCAGGGCGAGAGGCAACAGGCAAACAGCAAGAGTGGTGGATTTTAGCCGAAGCATGGGTTCCCTTCTTAAATGAGCAGGACAGAAACCGCATTCTCCAACCAGTGACCAATATTGTCAATGGTCACTATTTTTAAGGTGCCAGGCTACGCAATATTAACGACGGCAGTAACACCGCAGCGGACGCTGACGAATCCAGGTTGTATTGCAGTTGAATAGGGCAAGCATAAGGACGCATGACCAGATAGATGGCCTCTGCCGCCTCATCCAGCGGCGTCTTGCGCTCAAATTCCCCGGACTGTCGCCCCTCAAGAAGAATTTGCTGAACAAGCTGACGTAGTTTTTCTTCATAAGCAACGGCTGAAGGCCAGCGTTCGCGCGAGGATACCGCAGCGATCTCATAAAGCTTGCGATCGTGAAAAAATAAATCGCTGCCCGCTTCTATCAAGGCTTTATACAGGCGCCTCAGCTTTTCTGAAGCCGTTGGCGCATCCACCAGTTCCGCGTTGACAATATCCATAATCATTGCCAGTCGGTTAGTACAAATCATCTCACCGATGGCCTGTTTGGAATCAAAAAACTTGTAGATGTAGGCCTTAGAAAAACCAATCGCTTTGGCCAGATCGGACACGGTGGTCTTCTCATAGCCAAAGTGTCCGAAGTGCTCAGTCGCCGCTTCAACAACCTGATCTCGAACGCTGTGATCCGACGGCCCGCGTGGGGACTGTGTATTCATGTGTTTAGTCATTACTCAAGCTTAGCTCACCGAGCGCTGATTGACAACGAGTGACCAATACGTAATATGGTCACAACCTTTTTGACTCAAGGAATTCCTATGTTATCCCTCCGTACCCTTACCTTGGTGGTGACCACGAGCTTAATGGCAGGTTGCGCCGTTGGGCCGGATTATCATCGTCCGGACGCGCCACTCGCTGATCGTTATCAGGTGCAATCCGCCGCACAACGATCCTCCGCGCAGCCATCTGTCGCAAAATCGCCTTTAGCAGAACCGTCTTTAGTAGAACAAGAAAGCGCAGCTCAGGTAGCCAACCTTGCGGTCTGGTGGGAAAGCTTTAATGATCCCTTACTGAGCCAGTTAGTTTCAAGGGCACTCGCACAGAATCTTGATTTAGCCCAGGCATCCGCACGGATGAGTCAGGCGCGTGCCGGGCTTGGCGCAGCAACGGCGGCGCTGCTGCCCTCGGGCAACATCAGCGGACAAGGCACTCGCGCCTACCAGTCAATTGAAACGCCACAAGGTCAGCTACTCAACTCGGTTCCTGGCTATAGTCGCTACGGCAATGCTTATGAAGCCGATCTCAACGCCAGTTGGGAGCTTGATGTATTCGGTGGACTGAGACGCGGTCGTCAGGCGGCACTGGCTGACTATCAGGCTTCCGAGGCAGGCGTCGCGGCCACTCATCTGGCCGTCGCCGCTCAGACTGCCGATATTTATATCACTCTGCGCGGGTTACAAACGCGCCTGGCGATCGCCAACAGTCAGGTCAAGACACAGCAAGAGCTGCTGGATAAGGTACAACTGCTCCACAGTAAAGGGCTCGCCGCAGAATATCAGGTTCGTCAGACGGAGGGCGCGCTTTCGCAGGTTCAGGCAACCGTGCCCGCTCTCCAGACCGGAATCGACGCCGCGATGAACGCATTGGACGTTATGCTCGGCACGCCTCCCGGCACGCATCGGGCCCAGTTGTCCACCTCACAGGCCATTCCACAGCCTCCAGCGCTCATAGCAACAGGGACACCCGCCGATCTGCTGCGCCGCAGACCCGATATTATCGTGGCCGAACGCCACCTCGCGGCGTCCAACGCACGCATCGGGGTAGCCATCAGCGAGTACTATCCTAAATTCTCCCTCAGCGCCTTACTCGGTAGTGCAACATCGGTGTCGAGCGGCAATCTGTTCTCTAACGGTGCCAGCCAATCGGCGGGCGTATTGGGGCTGCGCTGGCGACTCTTCGACTTCGGCCGCATTAACGCCCAGATCGATCAGGCGAAGGGACAGGAAGCCGAAGCGCTGGCGGCTTACCGCCTGTCGGTACTCCGTGCGACCGAAGACGTTGAGAACGCCTTCTCGGCCTTGGTCAATCGCGAAACGCAGTCTGCAACGTTAGCCGCCGGTGAAACCGCGTTAGCCAGCGCGCGGCAGTCGTCTTTCATCGCCTACCAGAAGGGAACAAGCAGCCTGATTGAGGTTCTTCACGCCGATGAAACCCTGCTACAAACCTCCGATGCCCGGGCTCAGGCTCAAACCGAATCGGCACGAGCAGCCGTCGCCACATTCAAGGCGCTCGGCGGTGGCTGGCAGCCGCCAGAAACCACAGCGAAAGCGCAATAAGATGCGCACCCAACACAGCCACAAACTGGCACCTGTCCAATTGAAAATAAACAACTGGAGTTATTAACATGACAGTAAAAAACAATGCATGGGTGCTTATCACGGGCGCTTCAAGCGGGTTTGGCGAGGAATTCGCAAGGCAATATGCGGCACAAGGAAAGTCGCTCATCCTGGCGGCGCGTCGGCTCAATAAGCTTGAAATACTCGCGGAGGCATTACGCAAAGATTTCAACGTTGATGTCATAGTTGAACAAGTGGATCTTTCCGTGATTACCGCAATCAGCGATCTGCACAGCCGACTAAAAGAACAAAATATTGTGGTTGATATATTAATTAATAACGCTGGCCACGGTTTGCAGGGCAGTTTTTTAGATCAATCACTGGGTGAGTCGCTGGATATGATCGATCTGGATATCGCAAGTTTGACAGCGATAACCCGGCTCTTTGCAGAAGATATGCGCGTCAGGCGTAAAGGACATATTTTGATGGTCGCCAGCCTGCTGTCTTATCAGGGCGTAAAGAATTTTGCCGTTTACTCAGCAGCTAAAGCGTATGTGCTCCGGTTTTCCGATGCTCTGCATCGTGAGCTTAAAAGCGATGGTATCACTGTCACTGCACTGTGCCCGGGCATGTCTGACACCGGTTTTGCTACGGCAGCCAAACAAAAACTCACTCCTGCGCTAAAAGGTGTGATGATGCAGCCTAAACCTGTTGTTCAGGCTGGTATCCGGGCTCTTGAGGCTGGGCGAATGAGCGTTGTTCCAGGTATGGGAAATAAAGCGATTACATTTCTGACTTGGGCCACTCCACGCTGGTTACATCAAGCCATCATGGCTCGCGTGATGGGTGTTTAAAGAGAATTCCGGAAAGCCACAGGAGCGAACAGCCCTCGTAATGGAATGCACCTCTCAATCGTTGTGTATTAAATTTTCGGGGGGAACAATCCACATCAAACATCAAGACTTGCCGCCGCAAAATAAAACGCGCTATCATCGCGGCGGCTATTCACTTTTACATCTTTTGATTTTCATCTTCGCTGAATTTTTTCAGCGCGAATTTCTCTGTCTGTTCTCAACGTCGCACGCGATACCGAGCCAGACATCATGATGTGAAAGGCCTTTTCTATGTGTACACCTCAAATTCGTAATTTCTGCATTATTGCCCATGTCGATCATGGCAAATCCACCCTCGCCGACCGCTTTATCGAACTGACTGCAACCGTCGCCCAACGTGACATGCGTGAACTGCTGCTGGATTCGATGGAGATAGAACGGGAACGCGGCATCACCATCAAATTGCAAACCGTTCGCATGAGTTATCGGGATGAGAATGGTCAGCGGTATCAGTTCAATCTGGTGGATACGCCGGGGCACGTCGATTTTTCCGCAGAAGTCTCCCGCAGTCTCGCCGCCTGTGACGGTGCGATTCTTCTTATCGATGCCACGCAGGGCGTTCAGGCACAGACGATCGCCAACCTCAATCTCGCCCGACAGCAAGGGCTGACTATTCTGCCCGTCCTGAACAAAATCGACAGCCCACAGGCTAACGTACCGCAGGTGATGCAGCAGTTGGCGGCGATTCCCTCGCTGGATATCAGCACCGTGCTGACGGTCTCTGCCAAAACCGGTGAGGGCGTGGCCGAGGTGCTGGACGCAATTGCCCACCATTTCCCCGCACCAACAGGGCTCGCCGATGCCCCGCTGCGTGCGCTGGTGTTTGATTCACATTACGATCCCTATCAGGGTGCCATCATGCATGTACGCGTGGTGGATGGCAGTATTCAGGCTGGTGCAACGCTGCGTTTTATGTCATCAGGAACACGTTTTGAGGTCACCGAAACCGGCGCTTTTTTCCCCCATCGTCAACCTTGTACCGCGTTGGAAAACGGTGAGGTCGGTTATCTCGCGGCTGGACTGAAAGACGCCGCCGCCATCCGAGTGGGCGATACGCTGACGTCAGCCGAACGCCCCGCAACAGAGCCGGTTGCTCGCTATCAGGACATGAAGCCGATGGTGTTTTCTGGGCTCTATCCCGATGCGGACGACGATCTGAAAGGCTTGCGTAACGCCATGAATAAGCTGTCACTTAACGATGCGGCGTTGCACTGGATTCCCGATGTTTCCGCCTCATTGGGTGCCGGTTTTCGCTGTGGTTTTCTTGGGATGTTACATATGGATATTGTTCGTGAACGGCTCAGGCGTGAATACGGCATTTCCGTGATTGCCACCGCGCCCAGCGTGGAATACCGCGTCACGTTACATAACGGCCAATGCCTGACGATCGATAATCCGGCACATTTCCCCGGAGAGGACGTGTTGCACTTCGTCGAAGAACCCTATGTTATCTGCACCATCAACACACCGGACGCCTACGTCGGCACGTTGATGGAGTACTGTGCCTCGCGCCGTGGGGAGTTTATCGACATGCAATATCTCAATAACGGTAGCGTGACCTTACACTGGGATCTGCCGCTCAACGAGATGATCTTCGGCTTTTTTGATGCCCTGAAATCGCTCACGCAAGGCTATGCCACGCTGGATTATGAGCCCGGTCGCTACCGGCGTTCCGATTTGGTGCGCTGCGACATCTACCTCGATAGCCAGTTGATCGATGCTTTTTCCTTCATTATCGCCCGTCATAAGGCATGGGCGCGGGCAACCGAGATCGTGAAAGCGTTGAAGTACGTGATTCCGCGCAAGCTGTACCCCGTTCCTGCTCAGGCCAAAATCGGTAATCGCGTTATCGCGCGCGAAGATATTCCTCCGCTGCGCAAAAGCGCATTGGCACAGGGTTTTCAGGGCAGCCTGTCGCAGAAACAGCGACTGATCCGTAAACAGCGAGAAAATAAAAAGCACAACGTGGGGTTCTCGAAACGAGACATTCCACGCGAAGCGTTTATGGCTATTCTGGCGATTGATGCCTAATTACTGACGGAGAGAACACAACGAGCGGGCGGATAACGCGACGCGTTAGCCGCCCCTTCGTTTTCCTACTGACTTTTCCTTGCCTGCCGATGACGGACAGTATCTTTTATACTGCCGATAATTTATCCTCTCCCGCCTTTCGTCATCGACCGATAAATAAGAAAAAGTAAGAGCCTGCACCTATGATCTCATCACCCGACGCAACGCCGACGTCAGCGCCCTCAGCCACGTCAACGCTTGCTGTATTACGTTCGCCCTCGCTGCTGATGCGCGAGGTTTTGGCGGGCACCATCACCGCACTGGCACTTATCCCAGAGGTGATTTCCTTTTCCATCATTGCGGGGGTTGATCCCAAAGTCAGCCTATTCGCGTCCATCGTGTTGTGTTTCACCATGTCTTTTCTCGGTGGCAGACCGGCGATGGTTACTGCGGCGGCGGGTGCCGTAGCGCTGGTTATTGGCCCGATGGTACACGCACACGGCGTGGCCTATATTCTGCCTGCGGTGATCATGGCAGGGATCGTGCAGATTCTGTTTGGATTGGCCGGACTGGCGAGGATGATGCGCTATATCCCCCGTTCGGTGATGATCGGTTTCGTCAATGCGCTGGGCATCCTGATTTTTGCCGCGCAGGTGCCGCATATTTACGGACAATCCTCGCTCGTCTGGCTGCTGTTTGCGTTGACGCTCGCGATTGTTCTGCTGCTGCCTTATGTGGTGAAAAGCATTCCCGCGCCGCTGGTTGCCATTGTGACGGTGACCGCGATTGCGATGTTTACCGGCATCACGGTGCCTAACGTCGGCGATGCTGGCCCCATGCAGCCCGGATTGCCGGGTTTCACCCAATGGCTAGTGCCGTTCAATCTTGAAACGCTGCACATCATCTGGCCGACCGCACTGAGTATTGCCTTTGTCGGGCTGATGGAATCGCTGTTAACCGCCAAACTGGTCGACGACATCACGGATACCCCGTCCAGCAAGCGTCGCGAATGCTGGGGGCTGGGCATTTCCAATCTCTTCGCTGGCTTCTACGGCGGCATTGCCGGGTGTGCGATGATCGGGCAGACCGTGGTCAACGTGGAGCTAGGCAAAGCGCGCACGCGCATTTCCACCCTCGCCGCCGCGCTGGTGCTGTTGTTGCTGGTGACCGGGCTGAGCGAAATCATGACGAAGATTCCGATGGTGGTGCTGGCGGGCATTATGATGATCGTCGCGCTGAAAACCATGAACTGGCACAGCCTGCACCCGACGACGCTAAAGCGTATGCCGCTGTCGGAAACGCTGGTGGTCATCGTGACGGTTGTCGCAACCGTCTCGACGGGCAACCTCGCTATCGGCGTGGCAGGCGGCGTGATCTTTGCCATCCTGCTGTTTGCCCGCCGTGTAGCGCACGTCATTCACGCGGAGCGTCAGGTGAGCGAAGACGGACAGTCGGTGCATTACACCGTACGCGGGCCGCTGTTCTTCGGCAGCAGTAACGATCTCTTCGAGCACTTTCTCTATGCGCAGGATCCGCAGAACGTCACCATCGATCTGACACACGCCCAAATCTGGGATGCCTCGAGCGTGGCGGCACTCGACGCGATCGAAACCCGCTATCATCGCTACGATGCCAAGGTCACGATTATCGGGCTGGATAACCACAGCAGCAAAATTCACCAGCGTCTGTCAGGGCATCTCTAATCGCGTGCAGGCGACGCGGTGTTCCGCATCGATCCAATATTCTTGCGTTGGGTGTATGCGGCATCGCGCCAGTGTGCCGGGTGTGGGTTCGTCAAACTGACACTCGCCATCTTGCCTTGGCTGCACATCGACCTGAACAGTCCGCTTTAACCGTGGATGCGCCGGCGGAATCGATGCCAATAGAAAGCGTGTATACGGATGACGCGCCTGTGAAAAAAGCGTCGCCACAGGCGCTTCCTCGACAATACGCCCGCGATACATCACACCAATGCGGTCGGCGATATGATGTACCACGCTCAGGTCGTGCGCGATAAACAAATACGCCAGCCCTTGCTCTCGCTGCAATGCCAAAAGCAGGTTCAGAATTTGCGACTGGATAGAGACATCTAGTGCCGACACCGGTTCATCACACACAATCAATTTGGGCTCCAGTACCAGTGCGCGGGCAATCCCGATACGCTGTCGCTGCCCACCGGAAAACTCGTGTGGAAACCGTCTTGCATCCGCAGCGGTAAAACCGACTCGCGTCAGCATTTTGACCACCTGCGCCTTGCGCCATTGGCTATCATGTATGCCGTGGATAATCAGCGGTTCTTCAATGCTATACCCCACGCTACGCTTGGGATCGAGCGAGGAGAGCGGGTCCTGAAAGATCATCTGCATGTCACGCCGCAGCTGCCGCAGCGATTCAGCATTCTGCTGTCGGAGATCGTGACCAGCAAAATGCAGTTCACCCGTATCAGCAGGCGTCAGCCCTAAGATACTCCGCCCCGTGGTGCTTTTGCCGCTGCCTGATTCGCCAACCAGTGCGTACGTTTCACCGGGGAAAATCTGGAAGCTGACATCATCCAGCGCCACCCGCATTTTTTTTCGCCATCCCTGCCCAACCCGAAAGGTCTTACGCAGGTTTTTCACCCGCAATAACGGCTCATTCATATCCCACTCCCGAGGCTTTCCGCTTTCCAGCAACGCACACGATGCCCCGATTCGTCAGCGGTAGAAAGCACTGGCGGAGAACGGTGACAACGCTCATCCGCCAGCGGGCATCGTGGAGCAAAACCACAGCCGGCAGGCGGATGGGACAACGGCGGAACACTGCCGGTTATCTCCGGCAGCTCGCTTTTACGCGGCGCATCAAGGTTAGGCACCGCACGCAACAGCGCCTGCGTATAGGGGTGACGAGCGTGATCAAACAGCGTGAGCACATCCGCCTGCTCCACCACTTCCCCAAGATACATAACCAGCACGCGCTGACACATCTGTGCCACCACCGACAGATCGTGAGTAATCAGCACGATGCCCATGTCGGTTTCGGCTTTTAACTTATCCAACAGCGAGAGAATCTGCGCCTGAATGGTGACGTCGAGCGCCGTTGTCGGTTCATCAGCAATCAGCAACCCTGGCCCGCAGGCAATGGCGATAGCAATCATCACGCGTTGACGCATTCCGCCGGATAGCCGATGTGGGTAGCTGACAGCACAGGCAGCAGGGTCGGGCATCCCCACCTGTGTAAGCAGTTCATATACCCGCGCTTTCCGCGCCTGACGCGATAGCGCAGTGTGCTGTCGTAGGCTTTCCTCTATCTGTTCACCCACGGTATAAACCGGATTAAGACTGGAGAGCGGATCCTGAAAAATCATTGCTAACGCATTACCACGCAGGCGTCGTCGCGCCTCATCCGAGAGCGACAGCAGCGGCTGACCGTTCAGACTGACCTCGCCGCCAACGCGGCTAGTACGTGCAGGCAGCAGCCCCATTAGGGCATCGGCGGTGACGCTTTTACCACAGCCAGATTCACCGATGATGCCCAGCGTCTCACGTGATTTCACCTCAAAAGAGATCCCTCGAACGGGATGCAAGAGGCCAGACGGCGCGGCAAACGTGACGCTCAGGTCTTTTACCGACAGTAGCGGTGTTTCACTCATCATATTCACTTTGATGTCGTTGCCGCTTTCAGCAGACGGGAAACTCGGCGTGAAAGTGGCTTAAGCGTGGGGTCAGAGATATCGCGCAGGCCGTCTCCAATCATATTCAGAGACAGGATCAAAAGCACAATGGCAATACCGGGAAAAAAGGTCATCCACCAGGAGGTAAAAATCACTTTTTTCCCTTCTAACAATAAATTACCCAGACTGGGCGTTGGTGCAGGGATCCCCGAACCTAAAAAACTCAGCGCCGCCTCAGTGAGGATCGCGACCGAGAAGATCCACGACACTTGAACGATTAGCGGCGAGACCACGTTGGGCAGGATGTGCAACCAGATAATCCGGCGACTCGTTGCACCCTGAGCACGCAGCGCCTCGATGTAATTTTTTTCCTTGATCACCAGCGCCGCTGCTCGCATCACGCGTGCCACCGACGGCACATACACCAGCGATAGCGCCAGCACAACATTGGCGGGGTTGGGGCCAAGAATACCGACGATAGAAATCGCCAGCAGCAGAGAGGGGAAAGCAAACAGACCGTCACAAATCCGCATAACGATCGCATCAAGCAGACGATACCAGGTGCACAGCAGTCCAATCAGCGTACCAATCGCCCCGGAAATCAGCGCCACTGCCCCCCCAACGGACAGCGAGATCTGTACCGCAATCGCCACCCGTACGAACACATCACGGCCAAAATTATCGGTGCCAAACCAGTGCTGAAGCGAAGGTGAAGACAGACGAGCCAGAGGATTCAGCGCATAGGGATCGTAAGGGCTAAGAAGCACGCCTCCTATCGCGACAATGAGGATAAGCAGTAGGATAGCGACACCGGTGGTCAGGAGTGAATTGGAAAACAGCGCTTTCATGTCACTCTTTCTCCCCTGATAGCGAGATACGCGGATCAACGGCATGCCCCAGAATATCCACCGCCAGATTAATCAGAACGTAACTGATGGTAATCAGCAGTACCGCCCCCTGAATCACAGAGAAATCGCGCCGCTCGATAGAATCCACCACCAGCGACCCTACGCCGGGAATGCCGAACACGCTTTCAATCACAATTGTTCCCGTCACAAGTGAACCGAAAGATTCACCGCAGATGGTTAAAATAGGCAAGAGTGCATTTTTCAAGCCGTGGCGTAGTAGAACGCGGTATTCCGATACACCTTTGGCACGGGCCGTTTTAATGTAGTTTTCGCTCAACACGTCTAGCATAACCGCACGCGTCATGCGGGCGATCAGCGCGGCAATGCGCAGCCCTAACGCCAGCGCAGGGAGCGTCATATACCAGAGATTTACCAGCACATCGCCGCGCGTCGAGCTATATCCAACAACCGGAAACCAGCGCAACTGCACGGCAAAAAAGAAAATCAGAAACAGCCCAAGTAGAAAGCCGGGAATCGACATCCCCACCGCCGCTAGCCCCATAATCACACGATCCAGCAGCCGTCCCTGCTGCGACGCGCTGAGCACGCCGGCAGCCAGACCAAGCAGTAGCGCTAACCCTTGCGCATAGAGTGCCAGTGCCAGCGTAGGTTGCAGATGCTGCAAGAAAAGCGACATCACGCTGGCATTCATGAACAGCGAACGACCGAGATCGCCACGCAACACGGCACTAAACCACACGACGAACTGCGTCAGCAGGGGTTGATCCAGCCCCATTTGCTGACGCAACGCGGCGACATCTCCCGGACTGGCATCATTGCCCAGGATAACCAGCACCGGATCGCCCGGTGCCAGATGAACCAGACAAAACACCACGATAGAGACCACCAGCAGCACCGGTATCAACGCCAGCAGTCGATGGAAAATAAACCATCCCATTCACTTCTCCGCTTACGGTTTTGTGATGCTGACGTTCCACAGCACGGGACCGATTAAATCCCGGTAGCCGTGAACATGGTGCTTGATGGCGGCCGCATCAGGTGTGGTGCGTCCTAGCACAATGACCGGCAGGTAGGTCCAGGTTTGAACGTGGAGTTTATCCACCAATCCTCTTGCTGCCTGTAGCGACGGCGCCTGCTTGATATCATCCAGCAACGCATCGATTTCCGGGCTGTTGCTCAGGCCGGGAAATTTGGCGCGAGAATCAAGGAAAGGATACTGATGCAACACCTGACGCATGGAGAATTCCAGCGCACACAGGTCGAAGTTTTTAGGATCCTGACGCCGTTGTAATACCGTGGCCCAATCGTAGACATCAAGACGAGATTTCACCCCAATCTGTTTGAGTACCTGCTGTGCGACAATCGCCAGATTGTACAATTCGGCGTATTCCTTGGTGGCGATGATCACCACTTCTTCACCGTTATAGCCGGATTCTTTCACCAGCTTTCTGGCCTCGTCCAATTTGTGCTGATTCCAGTAAGGCTTACCGGCTTCACTGTGCCAGTCTACCTGCTCAGGAAAACCTAACGACGAATCTTCCCTGAAAAAGCGTGGATCGCTGTAGCCCGCCAACAGTACCTGATGGACATCAAGCGCCAAATTGAACGCCTGACGCAGTTTCACATCGGCAAACGGTCCACGATTCTTGTTGAACAGGTAGGTAATGAGCGACCCGCCGGCTTCGGGGCGGTACAGCTTCACATCGCGGGCGCTATTGAGCGTGTCAATGTTGTCTTTCGGCAAATCAAAAATGACGTCATATTCACCAGTCAGTGCGCCTGCCAGTCGGGTAGACTCATCCGTAATATAGCGAAACCAGATGTCTTTCACTTCTGCCTGCTTCTGACCCGACAGGCCGTTCGCCGGCTCGCTACGCGAGACATAGCCGTCATAACGCGTCAGGTGCAGATAATCTCCCTGTTTGAATTCCGCCAGTTTGTAAGGCCCGGTGCCAATCAGTTCACTGACTGGCTTCTTGCTGGCATTGGCTTCATCAATAAGGCGCTTGGGCATAATGGAAGGCAGGTTTTTCAAATCGGCCAGGACATTCAGCGTAATGAGGGACGGTGTCTGTACCGCTAGTTGCACCGTACGATCGTCAATTCGGCTAAACTGTGCGCCCGGCAGATTGGCTTTTCCCTGCGTAGAAACCGCCAGCCAGCGATTCATCGAAGCCACCACATCATCGGCTGTCAGCGGCTGACCATCATGAAAGCGAATGCCGTCGCGCAGCACAAAGGTGTAAACCTTGCGATCGTCACTCAGCGAATAGCGTTCAACCAGTTCCGGCACCGGTTCAAACCGATCGTTAATCGTAAAAAGCTGTTCAAAAATGTGGCGCACCACGTCGGTGGTCGCACTGTTGGTTGTCAGGTAAGGATCGAGCGTACCCGGTCGTTTACCATAAGCGATATTCAGCGTTGCATCGCGATTGACGGTTTCCGCCAGCGCGATTCCCCAGGGTAAACTGGCCACCAGCAAAAGTGCGGCAGCAGGAAAATGAAACCATTTCATTGATGGGAAACTCCACTATTTTTATGCTATTCAGTCAATTAATACGCACGTTCAGGCAGCGTCAGTTACCGCATGACGGCCCGCGAACTCGTCCTTGGCATCCTGCAACGCACGAGCATCCGTCAACAGTCGTAAACCGGTTCGAGCCAGAACCTGCGCGCCCGTCAGCAGCGCGGCGTAACCGAGTGGAGAATTTGCCGCTTCACGGAATGGCACGGTGTGGCCGATCAGATCGTCAGGGCCGATTTTAATGGTGGGGTGTGCCGTCGGCACCGCGTGACTGATATCTCCCGCGTCCGTCGAACCAATGCCCTCTTTCGCGTTTTGATCGACCACTTCCCCTGCGGCGGTGAACTCTTCCAGCAAGACAGCATTCAGCGTGTGATTGATCAGGAAATCGCGCGGGCCAACCTGATGTTCAATCTTTACCGTCGTTCCCGTCGCCAGCGCGACGCCATCCGCAATCGCGCGAATACGTGGCTCCAACGCCAGCACTTCTTCACGCGTTTTGGCACGGATGTAATAGTGAGCGGAGGCGTATTCTGGAATCACATTCGGTGCCTGCCCGCCGTTAGTGATAATGCCGTGAACCCGAACGCCGTCCGGCAGTTGCTGGCGTAGCACGCTAATCCCGTTGTAAAGCAGCACGAGCGCATCCAGTGCGTTCACACCTTTATGTGGCGAGCTTCCGGCATGGGAAGGTTTACCGTAAAAATGAAAATAGAGATGGTTATTCGCCAGTGACGGCCCGGTGAGACGCGTTTTTCCGGCTGGATGCACCATCAGCGCGACATCAACCTTATCGAGGAAGCCATGTTCGACAAAACGCGCTTTCACGTTGCCATTAATTCCGCCTTTGCCACGCAGTCCCCCTTCTTCAGCTGGCGTTCCTAATACCACCACTTTGCCACCGGTCTGATCGATTACCTCAGCCAACGCAATCGCCGCCGCAATACTGGTTACTCCGATGATGTTGTGACCGCAGGCGTGGCCAATATCAATTAACGCATCGTATTCAGCGAGGTAAGCAATGGTTGGCCCCGGTTTACCACTATCCTTTTCGGCATAAAAAGCCGTTTCGTGTCCGGCAACGTTCAGCGTTACCGTGAAGTGATGTTTCTTTAATAAATCCGTTAATAGCCCGCTGGCGTAATATTCATTATTTCCTGTCTCAGGATGCGCATGAATATCCTGGGAAATCGCAATATATTCTTCGCGATGCTGCTCAATACTGCTAGTAATACGCTGCTGTAATGCGGTAGTTCCCATCTTGCTCACCTTTCTATTTGTTATGGATATATGTGTTATGGATATATCACGCAATAATCCTGCCTTTATTCCACACGTTTTAGGGATAAAGACGCCCGCCCGCCGATAGCGGCAGGAAATAACAATCAATTCAGTGTTGTTTACGATGAATACCCACGATGCGGGCATTTATCAAACGACGTTCAAAATAATAAGCGTGCTTCTAATGACTTATTTCACCATCACTATAACGGTAACCGATCATTTCCTTTATAGAGATTCAGGATAAGGATATCTGATAAACGGTATTGTATTTTCCAGGCAGCTACTCCTGATCATCCCACCTTTATCCGAGCCGCACCGTGGCAGCGCCCAAAGGGTTACCGTAGCTATTTACCGTTATTTATACCCGTCATACTTCAAGTCGCATGTGCGTTTTTCTAAACGCTAACGTGTTGTCCTGAAACTCGAATTATTTAGGGTATATCACACATGAGTTAAAGGATTTTGGTCAAACCGATACGCTTCTCAATGACAATAAGCAGCAGCACCGCAATGGCGATAAATATCACCGAAATGGCGTTCACCGTCGGATCGAAAGTTTGATCGACATAATTGAAGATACGGACGGGTACGGTGATGGTATCCGGCGCACTGAGGAACAGGCTCACTGAAACCTCGCCGAACGACGTGACTGCCGCAAAGACAGCCCCCGCCAGCATACCGGGTTTAATCAGCGGCAGCGTTACATGCCGAAAGGTATAGGCACGCCCGGCACCGAGGCTCATCGACACGGCCTCCAGACGTCTGTCCATCGCCGCCAGACTGACGCTGACCGTACGCACCACATACGGCAGCGCCACCACCATATGGCCGATCACCAGCCCAGTAATACTTCCCGCCAGCCCTGCGGCCATAAGTACATAGAGCAGCGCGATCCCCAATACAACCTGTGGGATCATCAACGGAGATAAAATAAAAGCCTGAAGGCTTTCACGATAACGAAACTCCAGACGTGCCAGTGCCCAAGCGGCAAACGTGCCGACCATCACCGTCAACGGCGTGACAATCACCAGTAGCAGCAGACTAACGCCAAGTGATGAACGCCAGTTTTCATCCTCCAGCAGGGCACGAAACCAGCGTAGCGAGATATCACGTGGTGGGAACTGCGGATAGGTTTCCGGGCTGAATGCGGATAGCACAATCACGAGTACCGGTAGCGCGAGAAAAGCATAAACCAGTATACCCGCCAGCGTGACGGCATACTGACGTAAACGGACGCCAGGCGAACGATCAGTGACCATGGTTCTTCCTCTCCCAACGTTTCAATACCTGCCCCGCCGCCCCCGCCACTAACAGCGTCATGACTAGCAGCGTGAGCGAAAGCGCCGCCGCCATTGGCAGATTAGCGATCTGCATCGCCTGCTGATAAATCGAGATAGGTAACAGCGGTTGCAACCGTCCGCCAATCAGCAGCGGCGTAATATAACTGCCCGCAGCCAGCGAAAACACGATCACAAACCCCGTGACCATGCCCGGAAGCGTCAGTGGCAGCACCACCCACCTAAACGTCTGTGACGGTGTCGCCCCAAGACTCATTGAAGCCAGCCGTAACGACGGTGCCATCTCGTTGAGCGACGTGATCAACGGCAGCACGGCAAACGGCAACATCACCTGCACGTAGGCGATAATCACCGCATTCATATTCCACAACAGGCTGAGCGGCTGTGGGATCAGACTCGTTGCCATCAGCACGCTGTTAACCAGCCCATTTTGCGCCAACAGCACAATCCAGGCGAACGTCCGAATCACCACGCTGGTCAGCAGCGGGGAAATTAAAATGATGTAGAGCAGCGTGCGCCACGTTCGGCGTCGCGTCGTCACCAACAGCCAGGCGGCAGGCCAGGCCAATAGGACGGTCAGCAGTGCCGTAAGTACAGAAACCCACAGCGTGGTCCACAGGGCGTACAGGTAGTCGTACTGCGTAAATACCGCAATATATTGCGTCAGGCTGAATCCCGGCAGCGGTTCCAATAGTCCGTCCACCTCCGTGAGGCTCTGATCGACCAGTAGCAGAATCGGTACCAGCAAAAATAGCAGCAGAAACACCAGGCAAGGGGTCAACATCAGCCAGGGAAACGCGTTCTTATTCTCTTTCAGGCGCGAGAGACTCATGCGGCATCACCTTCGGCGGGTAAAATCACCACATCGTCCACCTGCCAGTGCAGAAAGCAGGTTTCGCCGACGGCAGGCAGGCGAGAAAACGTCCGCTCATCGGCCTGCACCAGTAGCGTCCCACCGCCCGGTAACTGGCAGATCAGACGTACCGACGCCCCGGCGTAGCTAGCCTGTTTCACCGTTGCGGCAGTGTGGTTGACGCCCGCTCGACCCTCATTCGGAACTGACGCGAGCGCGATACGCTCTGGTCGAATCATCAGCCGCTGAGCCTGAGGGGTGAAGACAGGCGTGGCGACCACCAGCGGCTGTGCCGCGGCAACGAAATGGTCGTGCGCCACATAGTGACCGCCAGCGGCGTTCGCGCTCACCGTCAACAAATTTGCCTGTCCGATAAACTCGGCGACAAACCGGTTTTCCGGCGCATGGTAAAGCTGCCACGGCGTCCCTAGCTGCTGAAGGCGACCATTACCTAGGATGCCGATACGATCGGACAATGTTAAGGCTTCCTCCTGATCGTGCGTCACCAGAACGGTCGTAATTCCTACACGCTGCTGCAATGCACGTAGCTCATCCTGCATCACTTTACGTAACCGCGCATCGAGGTTAGACAGGGGTTCATCCAATAACAGAACCTGCGGTTCAATCGCCAGCGCACGGGCAATGGCTACGCGCTGCTGCTGCCCGCCGGATAACTGATGTGGCCTGCGCGTCGCTAAGCCCTCCAGCCGTACCTGATGCAGCACCTCCTTTACCCGACGCTGACGATCCTGACGGCTGACCCGCCGGACGTTAAGGCCATAGGCGACATTTTCCTCAACGCTTAAATGCGGGAATAGCGCATAGTTTTGGAACACCATCCCGATGTTGCGACGGTACGGCGGACAATCGGTAATATCCTGCCCGTTGAGACGCACACGTCCGGCGGTGGGTGCCAGAAAGCCTGCGATAATATTGAGCAGCGTGGTTTTACCACAGCCGCTCGGCCCCAGCAGGGAGAAAAACTCGCCCTGCGCAATCTCAAGACTGACGCCATCCAGAGCACGGTGTGCGTCAAACTCCCGCACAACGCCATCAATGGACACCGCACTC
Source organism: Pectobacterium brasiliense (assembly GCF_016950255.1). Classification (NCBI taxonomy): domain Bacteria; kingdom Pseudomonadati; phylum Pseudomonadota; class Gammaproteobacteria; order Enterobacterales; family Pectobacteriaceae; genus Pectobacterium; species Pectobacterium brasiliense. The sequence continues at coordinate 46,577 of NZ_JACGFN010000002.1, forward strand.
ATTTGCCGCCCCCCAGCGCTTTACTCCAACGGCTGGTCCAGTCAGCCAACTGTGGTGTCGCAGTAGCGTAGTCGATCCAGATGAGCTTGCTGTAAGCCTCTTCCCCAACCTGAACCTGCTGTTTTAACGTCGCACTGTACTGCACGTCCTTGTTAGTCATGCCGTACAAAGATTTATCGGAGAACGCTTTTTGCGTCTTATCACCAGAAAGCGCATTCACCAGTTTGTAGGCATTCGCCAGATTCGGTGCTCCTTTCGGGATCACCCAGTTAGCCGCACCGACCACCGGGCCATCAGAGGGATAAACGAAATCGACCTTCACGCCCTGCTGCTTGAGCGCAAACACGCGCCCATCCCAATAAGGCACAATCCAGGCATCGCCTCGTTCCAGCAGCGTCTGAATCGCACCAGGGCTGTCAGGGAAAGCGACGGCGTTACCGCGCAGTTCCGTCAGTTTGGCGAATGCCTTGTCAACATCCGCGGGATTATCCAGCTTCCCGCCCAGCGCATTGACCAGTCCGGCAAAAAACTGCAATCCAGCGGCATAGGTTGGCGAGGAAATCGCCACATGCCCCTTGTATTCCGGTTTCCACAAATCCAGCCAGCTCGTCGGCGGCGTTTTCACCAAATCGCTGCGGTACGCCAGCCCCAACTGCCCGAGACTAAATGCGGCAGCATAGGTTTTGTTATCGCTGACAAAACGCGACTGCACGCTCGGGTAGAGCTTGTCGAGGTTGGGAATATGCTGTGCATCAAGCGGTTGTAGCAGATCGGCGGCAATCGCCCGCTGTACCGTGTCTGGCTGGAACACCACAATATCGTAAGGCGCTCGTCGCCCTTTACTGGCGCGCAGCTTGGCAAACCACTCGGCGTCAGCGCCTGGCACCACGGTCAGCTTGATATTGTTGTCTTTGGCAAACTGCTCTAGCCCGGCAGCACGAATATTTTTCTCCCAATCGCCGCCATAGACGCCGATCACCACGGAATCGGTGGCTTTCAGCGTCGTCGACTCGGCAAACACCGCGGTGGCAAACGTGGCAGACAACGCACTAAGCACTAACGTTCTGATAAGGGTGACACGCATAATTTCTCCTGGTGATTACAGTGCGCATTTACGGCGCAGAAAATGGGGATGCCTGCCGTTCTAATACAGCCAGCGCATCGGCAAAGCCCTGTCGGGCAAGCGTGATAGAAGACGAGGTTTGCTGTGGAAAACCCGCAGGCAGGTGCGCCAGCGCCGCGGCAAAGACTTGCTGACGAAAACGCTGCCGTTCAGCGGGCAACAGCGGATATAACAAGACATTAAGGCGCGTTAGTAGCGCGGGCTCAAAGACTGCCAACCAATGATCCCGCGCGGGGCCGAATGACGAGTGATGAGGCGCGAGCGCCCGATGTCTGGCGGTTTCATCACGATCGACCACACCCTTTACGATAACCACGCCATAGCGCTCGCGGGCAGACGTTTCGCTAATCAACTGGTTCTCGACATCGTCCAGCACCGCGGCAACATCACGCGCAAAGGGATCGCCCCACCCGCCACCGCCCGGTGTTTGCAATAAAATTTCATCGCCCTGTTTCACACTGAGCAGATCGATCTTGCCTAATTCAATATCCCCTCGGCCGGGATTCAGCGTCATCGTGGCGCACTCTCCCGGTAGCCCACCGTGCGCGCCCCACGGCTGAAACACCCTACGTTCCATGCCGCGCGCCAGAATGGTGCTGTCGTCCTGAAGCAGGCGAATGTGGATCTGCTGTCCCATTCCACCGCGCCACTGTCCGGCCCCCGCAGAGTCCTCACGCAGGCCGTACCGCACAATTTCAACGTGTGTTTCTGCCTCGACCATCTCGACTGGGTTATTCGCCAGATTGGAAATACTGTTGTCGCGGCCATCAATACCATCGTGTCCCCAACGCGCGCCGCCACCGCCCACCATCGGTTCGATCACCTGAACATTCTGTTCACGCCCTTGCGAACGCCGTTCAGCGACAACCAAAGGAATAATGGTGCCGCCGCTAGCAGCGGGCATCACCTTGGCGAGCGCCTGACCGAGCAGGCCATTTAACACGTCATTGACCCGTACCGCCGTCGCGTGGCGCACGCCCACCGCGGCGGGAAACTGCGGGTTGACTACCGAACCGGACGGCGCAAACAGGGTTATCGGAGCCAGTAGGCCAGCATTGATTGGTACCGTTTTATCCAGCGTGCAAACCAGCGCCAGAATACGCAACGTAAGCCAGGCATGGGGTTCGCCGTGGCTGGGAATATTAATGGCAGCCGTCACCTGCGCGTCGCTGCCGGTAAAATCGAGATGGATAGCGCCATCGTCTACCCGTGCGCTGACCACAAGGCGCACCGGCAGCCCGCAGCCTGCCGCATCGTCCAGATAATCTTCAAACGCATAAGTTCCGTTCGGAATACGGCGTAATACTTGTCGGGCACGCGCCGTCGCATAGTCCTGTAAATCCTGCTGCGCCTGCACCACATCCGCCACACCGTGCAGACGCACAATCTGCGCCAGCCGCTGCTGCCCGGCATTTAATGCCGCCAGCATCGCCTGAATGTCCCCCGCGTTGGCCTCAGGGGTTCGGCTATTGGCTGCCAACAATTGCATCAACTCACGGTTAATCTCACCGCCACGGACCAGCCTGATCGGTGGAATTTGCAGCCCTTCCTGAAAAATATCGCTGTTCGTTGGCGAAATACTACTTGGCACCCGCCCGCCGACGTCGGAAGCATGCAGAAATGCCCAGCCCCACGCGACAATCTCTCCGTCGATAAACCACGGTGCCAACAGTTGCAGGTCGGGAAGATGGGTGGCTAACCCGCGCGAGCGATAGGGATCGTTAGTCAGGATCACATCGCCCGGTTGCAGATCGTCGAATGCCTGCATGGTAGGCAAGCTGTCTAGCCCGACAAAACCGGACACCCCGATCCCACGCGGATAAGCAAAAAAACGCCCATGACGGTCGGCGACGGCACAGCAGAAATCCGCGGTTTCCTTTACATAGAGCGTACGTCCCGTGCGTTGCAGGATATAGCACATCTCTTCTGTCAACGCGGTCAGCTTGTTATTCAGGATCTCTAACGTAATCGCATCCAGTTTCATGCCTTACCTCCCGTCGTTTTTTTGACGATAAGGAGATTCCCCTGCACGTCTACCGAACCCTGCCAGTCGGGTAAAATCAGCGTGGTGGTGTCATCCTGCTCAACGATAGCCGGACCATTCAGCACGTCACCTTCACACAGCGTTTGGCGTTGCCACACCGTGGCATCATGCCAGCGCTGACGAAAATAGAAGCGGCGTGTGATGGGCGCAACGCCTGTGCTAGCAAACGCCGTGCGCTCATCAGGTAACGCTGGTAGGCGGGCGGTGAGCGATAACCGCAGCGTCGTTAGCACGACTTCCCCATCGGGGTTGACGAAACCGTAGCGTTGCCGATGTTGTTGCGTAAATGCTGCGAGGAGTGCAGCAACACCGATCCCATCAGGCTCGCCTAAAGGCACCGTCAGTTCGTAGGCCTGACCGGAATAACGCATATCGGCTTCCACATCGAAAGTGACATGCGTGCTGAAGGCCGCCCCTTGTTGCGCAAACCATGACAAGGCCAGATCGCGCAGTGTACGCAGCACGGCGAGAATAGGCGCTTGCGCTTCATCATTCACCGTCACACGCAGGCTACGGATGAAATCACGTCGAATATCCGCCGTTACCGCCCCTTGAGCACAGAACGTCCCAGGACGTAACGGCACCAGAATTCGAGTAATACCCGCTTCATCGGCCAGCAGATTGGCATGGGTGGGTCCCGCACCGCCAAACGGCACCAGCGTCAGCGCATCCGGTGACGCCCCCTGCTGTGCCAGCACTTTATTCAATTCAGTCGCCATCTGGGTCGTCGCGACGGCTAATGCGCCACTAGCCGCCTGCTGAGCTGCTTCATCACCGGAGAACCCGAGTCGTGCCGCAAGATCTGCCAATGCAGTTTGAGCTCGCGCAGCATCCAGCGGCATCGCGCCGCCCAGAAAAGTCTCCGCCGACACAATACCGCTCACCAGATAGCAGTCAGTCACAGTGGGTCGATCGCCACCCCGCGCATAGGCCACCGGACCAGGGTCAGCACCCGCACTTTCTGGGCCAACCTTTAAAATTCCGTACTCATCCACATGCACCACAGAGCCTCCGCCAGCGCCAATTGCCGAGACCCCCACCACCGGTAAGATCAGCGGCAATCCACCAATATCTGTGCGCGTCACGCGGGCGACTTCACCGTCCAATGAAAGCGACATATCGCTGCTGGTACCCCCCATATCAAAGGAGAGGAATCCACCGCCACCAGAGTGTTTTACCAGCCGCGCTGCGGCACTGACGCCCGAAGCCGGACCAGAAAGCAAAGTATCGACAGGACGTTGCAGCGCCCCCTCCAACGGCAGCACGCCACCGTTTGAAGCCGTGATCAGCAGTTTGGCGCTAATGTCCTCCTGCTGTAGCAACGCCGCCAGTCGGGAAAAATAGCGCTGCATCAGCGGTTGAATATAGGCATTAAGCCCGGCGACCAGCGTACGTTCATACTCGCGAATTTCCGGCCATAGCTGTGCGGCAGACAGCACCGGAATATCCAATAGCGGCTCGGCGATTTGCTGCGCCAGCTCGGCTTCCGCCTGCGGGTTGGCGTACCCGTTAATCGTCATTAGCGCTACCGCACTGACCTCCAGTGCCTGTATCTGTGTCACCAGCGTGGCGATATCCTCCGCTGTGGGACGCGACGACCATTCCCCCTGCGGGGTAAAGCGTGCGAGAATCTCCAGCACACGCTGGCGTGGCAGAAAGGGGGGCTCACGATCGGCATGAAAATCAAAGGAAGAAGGTAAACGAGCGCGGCCGATTTCCAGCACATCGCGAAAACCTCGGCTAACAACCAGCGCAATACGTGCACCGCGCCGCTGAATAATGGCATTAAGCCCAAGCGTTGTACCGTGCAGCAGGAACGCTATCGCAGAGGCAGGCAGCTCGCTCTTATGCAGAAGCGCCAATAACCCGTCACGCACGGCATGTGCCGGATCGTCCGGTGTACTCGGCTGTTTATGAAAGAAATACTGCTGACGAATAGGTTCGAATAAGACAAAGTCGGTAAAGGTACCGCCCACATCCACCCCTACCCGCGCGCCAGTAGTCGCAAGTGTGTTCACCCTATTCTCCTGATGAAAAGGCGCGATGCGCCAAAAAATACCAAGTGTTATGAATAATAAGCAGTCGTTAATAACTCGTAATTACCATGTCAGCGAGAAGCGGGACGAATAACAAATTTTGCTATCGTTTGCCGAAATTAGGGATTAGCCAGTGATATATGTCGCTCACAGATATCCATAGCCAGAATCAAGCTAAAACGTGGCGGGCAGATGTTTTATGTTATCTGTCACTTAATGGAGGAAAGTATGTCTACAACCCTTACCCCTCAAGAAAGCGCCCTGTTACCGCACATTGAGAACTGGATTGCCGAGCAGAGTGATTCACTGATTAATGAACTGGCGACATGGATTGCCATTCCCAGCGTGAGCCGTGCCGATCTTGCGCAGCCGGGTGCACCATTCGGCTCCGTATGCGCTCACATGTTGGATACCGCGCTAACGCTGGCAGATCAGGCCGGGTTTCGAACCGAACGGCATGAAGGCTACGCGGGTTCGGTAATTTACGGTGAGCACGACGAGGATATCGGCCTGATAAGCCACCTTGATGTCGTCCCCGCCGGTGAACATTGGACGTATCCGCCGTTTGCGCTAACGCGCCATGGTGATTTTCTGATTGGTCGCGGCGTGGCTGACAATAAAGGCCCTGCGATCCTCAATTTGTATTTGCTCAAGCTGGTGCGCGCGCTGAATCTGCCCCTGCACCACAACCTGCGTATCGTGTATGGGCTGGCGGAAGAGACCGATATGGCCGATCTCGTCTGGTTTGCCCAACATGGGCCCGTGCCACGTCTTTCTCTGGTCACCGACGGGAAGTTTCCAGTGAACTATGCGCAGAAAGGACAAATCACATTCCGGCTACACATTGCCGACGCAGGCGTACTGGCGAACCTGACAGCGGGCAATGCGGCCAACAGTATTCCAGCCACCGCATATCTCACCCTCCCCGATGCACCTCGCGATCTCACAGTGGATGGGCTGCGCGGTTTGGGCGCGGGACGCATTACGCTAAGACCCACCGAACTTGGGCTAACGATACACGCGCAGGGTATTGCGGGTCACGCTGCGTTCCCCGATGGCACACTCAGCGCCGCCATCGTGCTACTCGACGCGCTACGCGAACTGGATTTGCTGCCAGAACGGGAACGTACGCTGGCCACGCAGTTACAGCAGATTTTCACCTCTCCCCATGGTGAGGGCATTGGTCTGGCCCAGGAGGATGAGCCGTCAGGTAAACTGACGTTGAACGCCGGTCTGTGGCAATCCACTACGTCCGGCTCACTCACCCTCCTTGCCGATATGCGTTATCCGGTGACGCTGGAAGGAAACACCATCATAACGACCTTGCGCGATGGGCTTGCCACGTTGACAAACGACATCACGCTGGTAGACGGTTGGCGCGATGTGCCCCCATTTTATCTGCCTGAAGAGGACAGTACACGACAGCTCTTGCAGCAAAGCTGGCACGATGTCACAGGGCGCACAGAGCCGGCCTATTCCATGGGGGGCGTCACCCATTCCAAAGTGCTGCCGCGGGCGACTACGTTTGGCCCAGGCTATCTACGTACTGAGGATAACAGCCCAGATTTCCTGCCTATCGGCCACGGCTTACCGCATGGCGCTGACGAAGTGATTCATCTGCCGTCGCTGCTGGCAGCGCTGCCAGTCTATGTGATTGCACTCATACGACTGGACGCGGCACTGCATGCGCAAAATCAGGAGAAGCCTTCCCATGCTCGTTGATGACAACACAACAGCCTTTGTGTTGATACATGGCGCCTGGCACGGTGGCTGGTGCTGGTCACGCATCACTGAGCGGCTTACCGCCGCAGGTTTCGCCGCCGCCGCGCCGACGCTCGCCGGGTTGGCCGAACGCCGTGGCGAGCTATCGCGTGGCATAAACCTGTCTACGCACATTCACGACATTATCGATACAATCCAGCAACAGGGTTGGCAAAACATCACGTTGGTCGGACACAGCTACGGCGGATTTCCCGCCACGGCTGCCGCATATCAGTTGCCTGACGTCGTCAGCCATCTGATTCTGCTGGATGCTTTTTTACCCGCACCGGGTGAGAAGTTACTGGATCACGCGCCCGACCTTATCGCCGCCTACCAGACGCAGGCAGCACGCGACCCCGCGTGGCACATTCCCCCGCTTCCATCGCTGCTGTTTGGCGTGAATGAAGCCGACCGCGAGTGGGTCGATGCTCACCTGACACCGCAGCCGGTAAACACCTATTTTGAATCAGTAGCCTTACCTCCCGCGCCACCGACACTGAAAAAGACCTATATCCGCTGCACGCGCGCGGCGGGCAACTACCTCACCACCTCGATACAACGTGCTCAGACCGATCCAAGCTGGCATTTTCTGACGCTCAATAGCGACCACGATGCCATGATCGATGCGCCTGACGCGCTAACAACACTACTGACATCAGCGTTGACAACCCGCACGCCTCTGTGATTAGACTCAATCCTAAGCAGGCTAACTTAAGGAAAGGGTTGATGAAAATTACCGACGTGCGCGTGATTCTCGCGAATCGATATATGTTTGTTGAGGTCACCACCGACGAGGGGCTGACGGGCATTGGCGAATCCGGTGCCTGGGGATTTCTCGATGCCTCCAAAGGTGCCGTCGAGGCATTGCGCACGTACCTGATTGGGCAGGATCCGTTGCGGATCGAACACCACTGGCAATATATGTACCGCTGCTGGCATTTCCGCGGTGCCGCCATCATGGGTGCTATCAGCGCCATTGATATCGCTCTGTGGGACATCGCGGGCAAGTATTACGATACGCCGGTTTATAACCTGCTGGGCGGCCGCTGCCGCGACAAGGCGCGTGTTTATGCCCACGCGGGCGGGCGCACTACCGAAGAAACCATCGCCAATCTGAAAAAAGCCAAGGCCGACGGTTTTACCGCGATTGGTCACCTCACGCCTTTTCTGGATGAATCGCGCGATACCCCCTACTTCACTACTCACGCCAAAGAGATCGGCGAAGCCATCGAGCGCATCGGCCTCTATCGGGAAGCCGTCGGTAACGATGTCGATCTGTGTATCGAAGTCCACCGTCGCCTAAAGCCCGCCGATGCCGTGGTGTTCGCACGCGGCATTGAACCGTTTTATCCCTATTTTATTGAAGACCCTATCGGCGCGGATAACTTCGATTCGATGGCGGAAGTGGCCGACAAAATTAATATTCCTATCGCCACCGGTGAGCGCCTGAATAACCCACAAGAGTTCGCGATGCTGATTCGCCGCAACGCCGTCGCCTATGTGCGCCCTGACGTCTGCATGTGCGGTGGGATTACCGGAGCGAAAAAAGTGGCCGCTCTGGCAGAAGCCAACGATTTGATGGTGGTGCCACACAACCCGCTCAGCCCAGTGTCTACCGCCGCCTGTTTGCAGATCGCCGTCAGCATTCCGAACTTTGCGCTGCTGGAATATCCGGGGGATGACCAGCCGGCACTGTCGGAAAAATTTGGTGCGACCGGTGTAGAGAACGGCGTGCGGAAAAAAGACGTGGTGAAGAACACCTTCAAATGCGTGGATGGATTCATGGAGATCCCGACGCAATCCGGCATCGGTATCGAGCTGGCGGACGATCTGGAGAACCGCTTCCCTTACCGCCGTCGCGGCCTGAAAACCCGACTGCACGTCGACGGTTCCGTCGTCGATCAATAAAGCACACCAATAGGTCGTGGCGCGTCACTGATAGCGCCACGACCTGTCAAATCAGTATGCCGTTGGTCAATAACCAAGAATGAGAAAGCATAGCGAAATTATTGCTATGCCCTTTCGCTGGTAAAAAAACCGGGAAATACTGCAATACTCATCCGCTTAATGATGAGACAAATGCCATCACCCCAGATTCCACGCCCTACGGCGAGGTACGCCACTGCCCAACACGGTTTTTTTCTTGCCTAACACTTATATTTATCTGGAATGAGATAAGGCGAAAAGAACTAATTTCGCTATAAGTATTTCGCTACTCTGCATGAGCGAAATATATCGCCTCGATTAAAACTCAATCACCAAGGTAATTATAATGAAACGTTCACTTCACCAGGTATTCATGGCGATCTCGCTGATTAGCGCCTCCTTTTTCAGCCAGGCCGCCGACACACAAACCTCGACATGGCAACACATCAAACAGACCGGTGAGTTACGCATCGGTGTGGCACAGGGCGAGCCCTGGTATTTTAAAAATCCATCAACCGGAGAATGGGATGGCATCGGCTATAACATCGGTAAAGAGCTGGCAAACGATCTGGGGGTCAAGCTGGTGACGGTGGAAACCACCTGGGGTAATGCCATCGCCGCCTTACAAACCGGTCAGATCGATACCATGCTGGTGCTCGACCCGACGGAAGAGCGGAAAAAAGCGGTCGATTTTCCTGAGCAGCCCTTCTTTTGGTATGCGCAAGGTGTGTTGATTCGTGATGGCATTACGGTGACCAACTGGGACGACCTCAATCGGGAAGATGTTAAAATCGGCGTCACGCTGGGCTCCAGCCCGGACCTGATTCTGACCAAACGTCTGCCAAAAGCGCAGTTGGTGCGTTTCCCGAATATGGATGAAGGCGTGGCCGCGTTCTATGCGGGCCGGGTCGATGCGCTGTCCTATTTCCACCCTGCTCTGGCGCTGCAACAGGCTAAAGTCGGCAAGGGCAATTTGATTCTGCCGAAGCCGATTATTGAGGTCAGCACCAGCGGAGCAACCCGTAAAGAAGCCGATCAGACCTTCCATAACTTCCTGAATGACGAGTTTGCCAAGCTGTATCAATCCGGCAAGACGCAGCACTACTATGAACAGGCTCTCAAACTGCGCGGCGTGGACGTCAGCAAAGTGCCGTCGGTCATTAAAGAAGACTGGAAATAAGTCGGAAACGGTTAAAGCGACAGCCCTGAACGGAGTCAGGGCATCTGCATTAGCGGGGTCAGCAGCGCGGCGACATCCTGACAGTGTTCCAGTTCGGATAACGCCGCCGTTGCCTCCGCAACCGTTGTTGGGGCAAGCCGAGGCGAGAGATTCTCCGCAAACTTCGCCATGATGCGGCTTTCCGCCAGCGGGTGTTCTGCACAGCCGAGGGGAAACGCAATGCGCTCACCACTCACAACACTTCCCCGCGTGACGACATCAACCTGCAGCACCGGCCGACGCGCCTGCGCCATCAACTGGTCAAGTTCGGGAGAAACCTCAACGTGAACCTTATCGGCCAACGCCAGAAGTTCCGGGCTGGTTAAGGTGTCGTCCGCACTCCAGCGGTGGCGCGGAATGCGGTAGGCCAGACACGCCAGCGCAAACGGCAGGCTGAATTGCGCATCTGTCGCATTTTTCGGCCGCCTATCCATGAAATCAGCGGCCAGCCTCTGGCTGCCTTTGACCCGAATCCGATCAATAGCCTGCGGCGACAGCGCCAGATCGTGCTGGACGCGTTCGAAGGATTCCAGTGCGGTATGTATCCAGCGGCAGGCCGGATACGCCTTAAAACTGGCGTGCTGGATCGCCCACTCCTCTCCCAAGCCAGCAATCAATGCCGCTTCATCAAAGCGATCAGACCCCATCATGCGCCAGAATCCCTGCTCGCCGGACAGCACATCTCTTGGGCCGATAATTCCGCTGCGATGTAGCTCTACCCCACGGACGCCCGCTTCTGCGGCTGGCGCGTTGTAATCCTTAAAGGAAACCAGCGGTCGCTGCTGCCAGTTGTATTTGTGCAAACTGGGCAACGGCGTCAGCGACGCCGCCAGACCGATGGCGTTCTCTAACCCTGTGGCGTCACACCCTGTGAGCAATCCGTAGGCCACTGCCGCCCCGATAGATTCATGCTGGCACACGCCATAAACCTGCTGAAAACGGGCAGGACTCGGCTGCTGAGACTGAATGATCCGGCCATTGATTTCATACGCCGCAGCCAGCGCGCAGATCAGCGTTTCGCCGTCGATCGGGCGCGTACCGACTGCCGCCAGCGCGGCGGCAACCAGCGAAGCGCCGGGGTGCCCCATGCCGCGTCCGGCAACCTCATAACCATCATCGTAATCCAGCGCATTAATCGCCGCCGCATTCAAAAATGCCGCGCCGATGGCCGCCAACGGCGCGCCACCGTCCAATACCGGGCAATTGCCCGCCGCATAGTGCAGGCAGGTGACACGCGCGCAATCCCGCACCACCTGACTACTCGCACCGGCAATGCCACAGCCCAGACTGTCGATAAAATGCAGCACGATTTTTCGTCTTAACGCGGCGGGAATGTCCTGAATCGTCAGTCGATGGGCAAAGGTCGCGAGGCGCAACGTCAGAGGGAGTTCAATAGCGTAAGACATCGGTAACCGTCATTCTTTTATAAATAAAAGGAATATTAGCACCACGTTTTATTATTTATTTATCATTTTTTCGACCTGCTAAGATGCATCGGTTCTAACAAAATAAGAAACCTATTTCCTAATTACGTTGTTTCCAGGGGCTCTGCATCTATGTCTTATCAGTGGGATTTTTCCGCCATCTGGCCCTATCACCAACTGCTGCTGGAGGGGCTATGGGGAACGATAAAGATCGGTGCCACCAGCATCCTGATCGGGATGGTGGCAGGCATGGTGCTCGCCGCCATGAAAATGTCGCCCCAGCGGCTCTTGCGCCTGCCCGCCGCGATGTTGATTGGCTTTTATCGTAATACGCCCGCGCTGGTGCATTTTTTCTGGATTTACTACGCCCTGCCCGTCATTACGCCCTTAACGTTTTCGCCTTTCACCGCCGCCGTGATCGCGCTGTCCGCACAGTCCAGTGCCTTTTATGCCGAAGTTTACCGTGGCGCGATCTCTTCTATTCACACGGGACAATGGGAAGGGGCAAAAGCGCTGGGCATGTCGAAATCAACGGCACTGCGTCGGGTCATTCTTCCTCAGGCGTTACGCCGCATGATCCCACCCTTTATTGAGCGCTCGTTTGAACTCATTAAATCCACCTCTCTGGCGTCATCACTAGCTTATAGCGAGTTGCTTTATCAGGCGATGCAGATCAACAGCCAAACCTACCGACCGCTAGAAGTCTACAGTCTGGTGGCGGTGATGTATTTCACCCTGCTGCTGCTGATTAGCCTGTTCAGTCAACATATTGAGAAACGGCTGTCGCTGACCGATCGTCGGCTCGCGTAAGGAACATCATGCACTATCAATGGGATTTCTCGCTGGTCTGGCACAACCTTCCCGTGCTGCTGAAAGGCCTAGGCGTTACGCTCGAACTCTGGCTGTTAGCCGGTGTGTTGGGCACCGCTCTGGGGCTGGTTCTCGGTCTTTTTCGCGTATTTGGCAAACGCTGGCTGTCGCTGCCCGCCAGATGCTTTGTCGAAATCTTCCGTAATACGCCCGTCCTGATCCAACTGATCTGGTTTTATTACGCTTTTCCTGTTCTGGTCGGTATACAGTTCAGTACCTTTGCCGCCGCCGCGCTGGCTTTAACGCTGTATAGCGCCGCGTACTGTACGGAAATTTTCCGCGCGGGGCTGCAATCCATCGACCACGGACAGTGGGAAGGCGCAAAAGCGTTGGGCATGCGGCAGGCGGTGATCCTGCGGCGTGTGGTTCTGCCACAGGTGTTACGCAATATGCTGCCCGCCCTCACCAACCGGATGATCGAGCTAGCCAAGGTGACCTCACTGGCCTCCATTCTGGCCGTCAACGAACTGATGTATCAGGGGCGGCTGCTGAGCAGTACCTATTATCGCCCGCTGGAAATCCTGACGGTGGTGGCGCTGCTCTATTTCGTTTTGATCTGGCCGGGGAGCTACCTTGCCGCACGACTTGAACGTCGTTTCCGTTCAACCCCCTAGCCCCAGCGCCACAGGATTGCTATGAGTGAAACTATGACTTTGAATGAAAACAGTACTTTGAATGAAAACAGTACGTTGAGTGGAAATGAAGCGCTGAATGACGATATCGTCCTGCGCATTCGCGGGCTCCAGAAACGCTTCGGTGCCGTTGAGGTCTTGAAGGGGATCGATCTCGATGTACGCCGCGGCGAAAAAATTGCCATCATCGGCGGTAGTGGGTCGGGAAAAAGCACCCTGTTGCGCTGCCTGAATTTTATGGAGATCCCCAGCGCCGGCACCATCGAACTCGATGGCGTGGTACTGGGAAAAACCAATGCACAAGGCCAGCGTGATTATCCCGAAAAGCAGCTGTGCGCCGTGCGGGAACGCGTAGGCATGGTGTTTCAGCAATTCAACCTGTTTCCCCATCTGACCGTGCTGGAAAACGTGCGTGAAGCGCTGGTGTCAGTGAAGAGGATGCCGCGACAGGACGCCGATGTCATCGCCAAAGCCCAGTTGGAAAAGGTCGGGCTGAGCAACAAGCAAGAAGCCCGTCCCGGCAGCCTGTCCGGCGGTCAGCAGCAGCGGGTGGCAATTGCGCGTGCGCTGGCGATGTCACCGGAAGTCATGCTGTTCGATGAACCGACATCGTCACTGGATCCAGAACTGGTGGGCGAAGTGCTGCACACCATCCACGCGCTCGCGGAGGAAGGCCGTACCCTGCTGTTAGTCACCCATGAACTGGGATTCGCCTATCACTTCGCCGACCGCGTTATCTTTATCGAAAATGGCGTGATCCATGAAATGGGCAGCGCCGAGCAGGTGCTCAAAAATCCGCAGCAACCCCGTACCCAAGCCTTCCTTGCTCGTTTTGCTGAGCGAGCATTTTAACTCATCATTCAGGAACAGCACGATGCAACCCACCTTATCCAGCCAGAGCAGTCAGGCCTATTTGCAGGATCCGCGTAACAACGACGTACAAGTGTATGTGAATGGGGAGTTTGTACATCGCGACAATGCGGTGGTGTCGATCTTTGATTCCGGCTACGTGTGCGGCGACGGCGTATGGGAAGGCTTGCGTCTGGTTAACGGCCGCCTGATTGCGCTGGATGCACATCTGGATCGTCTGTTTGACGGTGCCGCCGCGATTCAGTTGGATATCGGCCATAGCCGGGAAGCGCTGACCGATATCCTCTATAACACGCTCGCCATCAACGGCATGACCGATGGCGCGCATATTCGCCTGATGATTACCCGGGGGAAAAAGCATACGCCGAATCAGGATCCCCGCTTTATTATCGGCGGTGCCACCATCGTGTGCGTGGCGGAGTATAAAGTCGTCGATACGGCGGCGAAAAAGCGCGGGCTGACGCTGTTTACCTCCACCTACCGCACCAGTACGCCAGACGTCTTCGATCTGCGGCTGAATTCGCACAGTCGACTTAATCTTATTCAGGCGCTGCTACAGGCGTTGCAGGCCGGTGCCGATGAAGCGCTGATGCTGGATCCGCACGGTTTTGTCGCCAGCTGTAACTCCACCAACTTTTTTATCGTCCGTCGCGGTGAACTGTGGACATCATCAGGCCGCTACTGCTTCAACGGTATTACCCGTCAGACCATTATCGATCTCGCGCAGGCCAACGGACTCACGGTCAAGACGCAGGATTTTACGCTGGCAGAAGCCCTTACCGCTGATGAAGCCTTTGTCACCGGCACGTTGGCGGGCATCACCCCGGTAAAAGCGCTGGATGGCCGGCCGTTTAGCGCTGAACACCGCCCGGTTACCGAGCAGCTCAGCCGCTGGTATGAGGCGTATCTGCATGCGCAGTGATTGAGGCGCTACGTTCAACAACGAATTGATTCAACGAATATTAACCGTTAGAAACATTTCATGTAACCTAAGCGCCATTTTTTCAAAAGAGCAGGTCAGGGAATGAAAGCCGTAAAGTTACTGTTTGGCATCCTACTACTGAATATGGTCATAGGGGTCAGCACGGCTATCGCCGCCCCAGACGACACCTTACCCCCTTTTGACGCGGGTAAAACGCTGGCGCATCCGATTATTTCGGGCGCACGCGACAGCAGCGCCCTTCTGGTTTTCATTCAGGAAAACCAGGTGGTCAACGGCTATTACTGCTTCTGTAGCGAAGAGGATAAGAGTGCCGATCACCTTCCTCACCTGCTCGGTACCTTCCCCGATTCCACCATTGAATCCGTGTTTTATGTCGACGTAGACCAGACTGGTCAAATCACGTTGGTATTGAGTAAAAGCCACGGCAAGTTCGCCCTGCGCGGTTGGCGTTACATTGAAGACGGCAGCTATATTCCGGTACGGAGTTTACAGCCGGTTCTGGACAAGCTGGTTCGCGAGAATAAGGATCTCAATGCAACGTCGATAAAACGCGCCCTCACCAAGCTTCCGCCTTATGACTACAGCGCGCAGTACCCTAAGTTCGATAATCATGATTTCGATAACATCGACTTTACTCAGGGCGACGTTGTCGGCTGGTATCTTGACGATGGCACACCTTCTCATGCTGCGAAGCAGCCAGCAGACAACGTCTACGCCTATAAAAAAACCTTCGCGGAAAAAGACGGTTTATTTCTTACCGTAACCTTCCGTCGCGTGGAAGACAGCGCAACACCTGGATTTCGCGCGACAGCCATCAGTTGGCAAGCTGACCCGGCTAAATTCAGCGGCAGCGAGAATGGGCCTTATGTCTATTACTCGCCGCAATATGGCTTAGTAAAAGGTTTTTTCCTGCATGGCGTTCCTGACGGAAAATGGACCACCGTCGGCGAGAACTTCGGCAGTTCAGGTAGCTATGTCGCGGGACAACAGCAAGGCCAGTGGACCATCAGCGATGGGCAAGAAACGGCAACGGGATTGATGAAAAACGATGAGCGTGAAGGCCGCTGGGAGATCGCCGACGACATGGATGGCAATACACCAGAGCTAAGTGGCTTCGATACTTATCTCAATGGCCAGCGTCATGGCCCCAGCGAGCGCCGTCTGGCCGGCGTGCTGCGCTCGAAGGGCGATTATGTTGATGACCAGCCTGAAGGCATATGGATCACCGAAAACGGCGAAGGCCCGTTTGTGAAAGGCGTGGCTAACGGGATGTGGAAACTCAAGACGGCTGACGGCGAAATCCAACAGGTCGAACTGATCGCTGGCGTAAAGCAGGGGGAACTGCGCTGGAGTGATAAGCAAGGCCGGCTGACACAAATCATTCATTATAAAGATAATCTTCCTCACGGTGTGTACCAGAAGTTCAACGCTGCCGGAAAAATGGTTTATCAGGCTGATTATGTCATGGGCAAACTGGAGGGTCGTGAAATCGAATATTATGACGATGGCACCACTGTGCGCGCCGATCGAGGCTACCGCAATGGCGAACTCGACGGCCCGAATATCTATAATTTCCCCGACGGAAAACCGAAGTCCATATCAACCCTTGACCGCGGTTACGAAGTCGGACTGATGCAGGAATTTACCGCCACTGGCGTCAAAATTATCGAACGCAATTACTGCCCTCTGTCGATGAGCGGTCGTGGCTACTGCGGTAAACAGCAAACCTTCAACCCGGACGGCACGCCCCTCACCGAAGCCGATTATCTGTTCAACCGCCAGCAAACCAATAACACCTGGTATGCGAACGGTCAGCGTCAGGATGAAACGCGTATCGGTACCGATGACAGCTACACCCAAATCAGCTATTACCCTAACGGTCAGATGCAATGCATTAGTCGCGCGCAGGGTTTCAAACCGTTGGTGGTCGATGGCAAAGAGTACAAAGATTATCAGGGCGCGCTGCGTCAGGGCGAAAGCGCCTGTTATTACCCCGATGGCAAAGTCAAAAGCAGCGGAGTCTGGAAAGACGGCAGGCTGACCACCGGCTGTGAAACCCGTTTCGATGAGAACGGAAAACAGACCGCCCCCGGCCCTAAAGGCTGCGTGCCCCCGAAATGGGAGTATGAACGCTGAGATCCCACACAGGAGAAACGCTCAGTCATCGATGATTCTGCACGGGTGTACGAGCGATTCATATCCTTTCGAAAGTGGTACCGCATTGAGTGAGGTTATATGGAGGCAGGTGCTTTCCATTACTCACTCACCGAGGTGACGATAAGCCCCGACGTTTGCTTAGGAAATTGAGTCGCCGGGGTTTATAGGCCGCTCAGCGGTATTATTCAGCGATGCCTCAGGTTTAAGATCTCGTTTGGGGTTGTCTGCTATGAGCGAGGAGCAGACATTCTACATTTAGAGATCATTGTAACACTGGAACTCTCTGTGGCTGTTTAATATATTCTTAGGTTGCTAAGGATGTATTGCTCAAATTCTGCTGTATGTATTCAATAAGCGCTCGTGTTTTAGCGGGCAAATAACGCCTGTTTGAATAAAGTGCGAACAATTGAAGTGGGGCTGGCGGTTGTTCAAACTTAATCTCGATCAGCCGTCCATCGTCGATGTAGGGTTGGCAGGCCTGTTTCGAAAGAATAGCGAAACCAACACCCGCTACCGCCGCGCGTCCTGCCATCTCTCCGCTGTTTACCCGGTAATGGCCTTTAACCTTTATCGTCTCGAATCCCCCGTTTTTATTCACAAACTGCCAGGGAGCACCTTTAAGTGCATTTACCGTGGTAATACAGGGTAATTCTTCAAATTGTTGTATACGAGAAAGTATGCCATAACGCTGAATGACGGAGGGGGCTGCAACGATAGTGCAAGGGATCGTCACCAGATGACGGGCTATGTAATCACTATCATCCATCTGGCCACGGCTCACAATAATGGCTAAATCCAGATCGTCTCTCAGGGATTCAAGACCAGACAAATTTGTGACACAGCTAATTTCCAGATCCGAGTGCTGGCAGGCGAAATCCGCAATCACAGAACCCAGCAGTGCAGGACCTATTTCATTGGGAATACAGATACGTAGTGGCCCCTTGAGCTGCATCTGCCGCAACGTTAATTCTGTTTCAGTCTGCTCAAGTGCATCCATTAATGGCTTCGCCCGGGAATAGAGCAGGAGCCCCGCTTGTGTGAGTTTCATATGTCGGGTGCTGCGCTCAATAAGGTGAAGATTCAGTCTGTCTTCTAACTGAGAAATACAACGACTCACGTTTGATGTCGGCATTTCAAGGACTTTAGATGCCCCAACAAAACTGTCTCTTTCAACCACCGCAATGAAAACTTTCAGGGTATTAAAATCAAGAACTGGCCGCATCAACTATCCCATAAATGATAACAATAAATGCCAGTTTTACCATCTATTGAACAAGATTGATAGCAGTTAAACTCGGATATCTTTCACCCACAGGTCGCTTGCTATGTCATTGGTCACAACAACGTTTAATCATAAAGCCCTCATCCGGATAGCGGTTGTTATGGCTTTTATCCAGTTCACAAATGCACTGGAATATATGATGTTCAACCCTGTTTTTGCTTTTATGGCATCAGACTTCGCCGTTCCCGTATCATTCTCAGGCTACGTATCCGGCATGTACACCTCCGGGGCGGTCCTGTCGGGAATTATCGCCTTTTACTGGATTGGTCGTTTCAATAAGAAACGTTTTTTAATCGCCAATATGGCGCTACTCGGCCTACTGACACTTTTGACGACATTTACCTCCAGCTTTAGCCTTCTGCTTACATTACGATTGTGTGCCGGATTGGTTGGAGGCACAACTATGGGGGTGAGTATCAGTATATTGATAAATCTCGCACCAGTTAACTTGCGAGGAAAAATGTTGGCGACGGTAATTGCATCATTTTCGATGGTAAGCATTGTCGGAATGCCCACGATACTATTTTTGTGTGCTCATTGTGGCTGGCATGTCGCTTTGTGGTTAATCAGTATGCTGTGTTTGTTGGCATTGCCACTGATTGTTTCCATCATCCCTCAGGATCCAGTCTCTTTCGACACACCCCACGCAATGCCTCTCGACATTAACACTTTACTGTTCGCTTCCAGTAATGCGCTGGTACAGTTTAGCTCGATGCTAGTCATTCCTGTTCTGGTACCATTAATGACCCAGCAACTGGGGGCCTCTCGATACCTGCTGCCATGGCTGTTTTTCGCTGGGGGCGTTGCAGGATACCTGTCAACAAAAATGACAGGCGCGTTAACTCCGCATTTTTCTGCTGTGGGTCTGGCTACAGGGTCAACTGTCGTTTTTTTACTCGCTTTGCTAATACCTGTTATGGGCTATTCGCATCCGGCGCTATTTATTATTTTATTTCTCGGTGCATCTTACAGTCGTCTGGTTTCCTCCTCGGCGGTGAGCATTCAGTTTCCTAATGACAGGCAACGCGCGGGATTCTCTTCATTGCAGACATCAATAATGTACCTGATCACAACGGTCGCATTTTTTCTGTCTGCCTTTCTATTACCTGGGCACGCCATAGCACCACAAAATATGAACACGTTGCTGGGAGTATGTGCAATTTCCGCATCAGGGTTCCCCATTATCGTTATCATTATGCAAAAGAAACTGGCTAAACGTACGCTCCAACCGAATCATCTCATCAATGATTAGCATAACGTCCGCTCCTGGCACGGTGCGGTCAGTTAACCGAGCCGGACGTCAGCTGCAAGCGAACAGTGGAAGTTTGGAATCCATACTCACCTTGAAGTGTCCTGAGCACAGAGGATCTGGGACTTAAGTAAGCGGTTAATTCGACATATACAGGCATTTAGGCCCATTTCGGCGGCCATAACCATAAGGCCCTGAGAATAGAGTAAACTGCTCACTGCCGCAGCAATAATGTTTATGATTTGCAGAGCCCAGTGTTGTTGATATTATGTAATAATAAATGCGCTCATGTTACTGACGCTTAAAGATAGATCACTATCGGGGAGCATGAGTCATTGCTAGCCGCGCGTCTGGGCATAACCTTCCTTCGAGATAAGTTATGCCTGATTACGTACATTTTCTTACGTTTGGTCTGGTTGCGTTAGGAATGGTATTAACTCCCGGCCCAAACATGATCTATTTAATTTCTCGCTCCATTTGCCAGGGAAAACGCGCTGGGCTTATTTCCCTAGGCGGCATTGCGCTTGGCTTTGTCTTTTACATGCTTTGTGCCGCATTCGGCATAACAGCATTTGTGTTTGCCATTCCTTATGCCTACGACTTACTTCGTTTTGGCGGAGCCGCTTACCTTCTCTATCTCGCCTGGCAAGCTGTAAAACCCGGTGGAAATGCCCCTTTTTCCGTTAAAGAGATGCCGGTTGATGGCCCTAATAAACTATTTATGATGGGCTTCATTACTAATCTCGCTAATCCTAAAATTGCCATCATGTATTTATCTTTGCTTCCGCAATTTATTCAACCAGACCATGGCAGCGTTCTAAGTCAGTCACTGGCGCTTGGATGTGTCCAAATCTTTATAAGCCTGATGGTAAATTCCATGATTGTCCTCGTTGCAGGTTCAATAGCAGGGTTTCTTTCAAGTCGTCCTTCATGGATAAAAGCGCAACGTTGGTTTATGGGTACTGTACTGGCAGGGCTAGCCCTGAAGATTGCTTGCGAGGGAAAGCGATAGTGATTGTTTCCCACTAATGAGCACATCACGACGTCAGCAATGTCCTCATATCACCCATGAGGACATCCTGCTCTGCTCCTCATAAGCTAACATATCTCAATGTTATCAATGCCCGCTCCTGGCACAGGGCTACCCTCTCCCACCACCAAGCAGTTATGAGAGGAAACGGACCTTACAGTAGAATGTTAGACAGCACGGAACATATTTAATCTTAAACCTCAAAATGAAGTCACTTCCAGTGAAAATCAACCATTGCCTGACCTGTGGCCAGCCAATGAGCAAAGAACCAGAAACGCTAAATCTTGATTGTGGCGGCGATTGTTTAAGTTGTATGGCCTGGCATGGCGATCCAGACGCAATTGAGGTTGTTGAAAGACTTACTGGCGAGAAACTGCCGCAAGTGCACACTCAGATAAGGATTTAAGTCAGGCCGCAAATTATCGTTTCATCAATCCCCCTGAAGAACTGCGGGCTCATGACTACAGTGAAATGAATAGGGTTTTATTCACGTTCCTCGACAAACTGGAATCATGCTACTGTCGGTCAAAAGCGTAGTGAGAATAACCTCATCCGAATGACATCATTAGCGCGATAAATAGATGCCGTCATTTTTAAGTTGAGAAAAAGCCCCCGGCTGAGACAGTCATCAGGGGCTTATCGGAAGAATATGTAGAACTACAGGCCCAGCTCCGACAGACCGGGATGATCATCCGGACGACGACCCAATGGCCAGTGGAACTTGCGTTCACTCTCTTTAATAGGCATGTCGTTTATACAGGCAAAGCGACGATGCATCAGGCCATCTTCTTCAAATTCCCAGTTTTCGTTGCCATAAGAGCGAAACCAGTTACCCGAGTCATCATGCCATTCATAGGCGTACCGCACGGCGATGCGATTATCAGTAAACGCCCATAACTCTTTAATCAGACGATACTCAAGTTCTTTTTTCCACTTCCGCGTGAGGAAACCTTTGGCTTCTTCACGATTGGTTGCAAACTCGGCGCGATTACGCCATTTGGTGTCTAGCGTGTAGGCCAGCGATACCTTTTCGGCATCTCGACTGTTCCAGCCATCTTCAGCCAGTCGCACCTTCTCAATCGCCGTTTCACGAGTGAAAGGAGGAAGTGGCGGGCGAGTCTGTTTATCGGACATGGTAGAGCCTCCAGGAAATTTGGATATATCAGTAGTATGGGATTTTTTGAAACTCAGGCCCTAGTGAGAGGCCTGTTTCAACAACAGTTGCGCCACTTCTCTTGCGCTATCGGCCACGCTGTCATCGCCCATCACGTGTGACATGGTGATGGCACCCTCCATCAGAATCAGCAGCTGTTTGGCCAAGGCTGATGGTTGCCCGATGTTTAATTGCTCGGTGAGTTCCAGCGTGTAATCCAGCAATTTTTGTTTATGCAGCTTTGCAATTTGGCGAACGGGATCGGCAGGGTCACCGACTTCTCCAGCCGTATTAATAAAGGCACAACCACGAAAGCCCTCTGACTCAAACCAGCCTTTGAGTACAGTGAACATATTCAGAATGCGCTCCTGAGGGGTATTGCCTTTATCACATTCCGTTCTGAACCAGTGCATCCAGCGTTCATCACGTGCATTCAACGCGGCGGCTGCCACGTCATCCTTGGTCGCGAAATAGCGATAAATGCTTTTCCTTGCGACGCCAGAGGTCTTGACCAGAAGGTCCATGCCAGTGGCATGAATGCCATTCTGATAGATAAGTTGCTCAGCGGTCGCCAGGATTTTTTCTCGGGTGTCGTTTAGTTTTTTGTTCATGAATAAATGGTAGAACGATCGTTCTACCTAGTCAAGCGTTAGCCTGAAAGCATTTTTCAAGAAATGAAGAGTGCAGTCCGTGTGGGAGAGCGAGTTCCACGCCCCTAAATCAATAGATCGCGACATAAGCACGTTCGTTTCTGGCACAACGTTGGGCAAATAAAGGAGGGTGAAGTCGGTTAAGCGAAAGGAGGTATGACGTTGCAGCCGCAACAGCCATACCGAAGAAAATTCAGTTTAGTTAATTTCAGCGGGAAGCACGATCTCAATACAGCTTCCTCCCAAGGCACTGTCTCTGCAACTTACCTGACCGCCATGCGCCCTTGCGATAGCATTCACTACGGCTAGCCCAAGCCCTGAGCCATCTGTTTTCGCCGAGCACACAGTATCAGCGCGATAAAAAGCGTCGAATATCGCCGTCATATCCTGTGGCAGAATGCCTGGCCCTTCATCCTCCACCGTGATACGGATGTCGCGGTTTACCCAATGACAGGTAATGAGAATTTTACCGGCAACAGAATATTTAATGGCATTACTCAGCAGCGCTGATAAAACCTGACTGATACGGATTTTGTCCACAAAACCAGTGAGTTGATCCGCCTCAATAGCGGGTGTCAGGCCTTTCTTCTCGAGTTCATCACGAAAGAGTTCGACGCTGGTTACGATCAACTGCTCCATCTGTACGGTTTCACGATAAAGGTAGAGCTGACCGCTATCGGAAAGGCTTAACACCCTTAAATCATCGATAAGTCTCGATAAACCTTCAGTCTGATTGAGCAACAGTAAAAATTGCCGATCGTCTTTCTCAAATATGCCATCCAGAATGCCCTGGATCCTGCCTTGTAAAATGGTAACGGGTGTCCTCAATTCGTGAGCGATGGCGGCATTCCATTTCTTCATTTCACTAGACATCACTTCCAGCTTACTGGCCATCGCATTGAAATCATCAACCAGTAATGCCGCCTCACGGATTTCCCGAACGCTATGTGTTGCTCTTGCGCTAAGCCGGCCTTCCGCAATCTTGCGGGCGCTTTCGGCCACGGCATTCAATGGAATAATGATTTTTCGCGCAAAGGACCAGGCAAAACCCAACGCGACCACAGAAGATAACAAACCAGAAATCAACGTCAGAACCCAGTCATGGGTAGTGGGTATCCAGCTATATTCATCCCGCACATCAGCAAAAGTGATGATATAGATGCTGTAAACCAAGGACAGGAGGATGAGCGTACTGAGCGCCACTTTAGACGTCAGGATGAAGAGCTGATAACGAATGCCGGTTTTCACCATCTTAGTCTCCAAGCCGATAGCCAAAGCCACGAATACTCTCAGGTACAGAGGATAACCCCGCCTGTTCAATTTTCTTCCTCAACTTGCTGATATGACTGTCCACCGTTCGCTCACTGGCTTCGCCCTCCGGCAGGCAATACTCCAGGATCTCCTGACGTGAAAATACCCTTTTTGGGTAGCGAATAAGATGGAGCAGAATTTTGAACTCTGTCGACGTGAGCTGGCTGCCAATATCGGTATAGGTATTTTTAATCACGACTGTGTGATGATTGACGTTCAGATCGATATGACGCGTGCTGAACGAGAGTGGGTTTTTATCGGTGCGGTGAAAAGACATGCGCCTTAAAATGACGTGAATCCTTGCGATTACCTCGGCAGGGTTGAAGGGTTTAACGATGTAATCGTCGGCTCCAGTCCGCAAAGCCTGAATCTTATCAATATCCGCATCCAGCGCGGTTAGCATCATGATCGGCACATCATTATCCCGCCTGATTTCACTCAGAACCTGCCAGCCATCAACATGCGGCATTCGAATATCCAGGATCACGAATGAGGGCGATTCGGCAAAAAAAAGTGAAATCGCTTCAAGGCCATCCTTCGCTCTCACCACAGTAAAACCTTCTTTCACCAGATAAGCGGTTAGAATTTCTGCAATTTCGTTTTCATCTTCTGCCAACAGGATTTTGATGTTTTTCATTTTTGCTCCAGATATCCGCTCATCTTTATCGCTCTCCACACCATCTCCACACAACCTACACTTAATGTAAACATATGAATTATATAATCATTCTAGCATGTGATATCTATTTTAAATATCAGGAAATGACGAGAATGATGCTTAACAGAACGACGAAAATAAGTGTGTTATCCCTCTTCTGGCTTTTATCAGCCTGTGATTCAGGTTCCGAAACCGCCACACAAACCGAAGAGATGCCGGCCATCGTGAACGTAGAGACACTGACCGCAGAACCGGTGTCTCGTGAGCAAACTTTTCCGGGACGGGTGGCCGCTTTTCGTATCGCACAGATTCGACCTCAAGTGAGCGGTATCGTCACTGAAATGCAGTTTAGCCAGGGAAGTGAATTAACACCGGGGCAAGCATTATTCCAGATCGATCCTGCGCCGTTTAAAGCTGACGTAAACAGTGCGGCCGCCGCATTGCAAAAAGCACAGGCCAGTTACCGACAGCTGCAAGCTAAAGCCAGCCGCCTTGCGAAGATAAAGCATTCAGGTGCAGTCAGCGACCAGGATTATGAGGAGGCGCTTTCCACTGCTGAGCAGGCAAAAGCGGCTATCTCTGAGGCGCGTGCCATTCTCGAACGCAAACAACTGGATCTCTCCTATTCAACGGTGAAATCTCCCATCGGTGGGCGGGTTGATCAAAATTTTATTACTGAAGGCGCGCTGGTCAGTGCCAGTGACAGTCAGGCTCTCGCAACGGTCCAGCAGATCGACAAAGTGTATGTTGATGTTCGACAGCCTGCCGCGCAAATGAACGCACTGCGCGCCGCCGCAGGCACAGGAGTCAGTGGCGAAAATGCGGCGTCCGCCGCCATTGTCTCTGCTGATGGAACGCCCTATAGCAACAAAGCACAAATCCTGTTTACCGGCGTCAGCGTTGATACGGGTACGGGGGACGTGGTGATGCGTCTGCTGGTTGATAACCCGGACAGAACCCTTTTGCCAGGCATGTATGTTCAGGCAAAAGTCTCACACCTGCTGGACAAAGAAGGCCTGATGGTTCCGCGTGAAGCCGTGGTACGTGAAGGCACTAAAACGCATGTCTGGCTCAATGATGAGGGTAAGGCGAAATCTGTCGAGGTTGAGCTGGGAGAGGCCGTTGGCGCTAAATTCTCAATCACAAACGGCCTTAAAGCTGGCGACCAGTTAGTTATCAAGGGGATGGGTAGATTACAGGACGGAATGTCTCTGCAACTGGCACAAGGTACACACCCGTAACCCCACCCTCACTATTATTCAGGATTTTCTATGCCGCAGTTTTTTATTAATCGCCCTGTCTTTGCCTGGGTCATTGCCGTGTTTATTGTGCTGTTCGGGATGATTGCCATCCCCAAACTGCCCGTTGCCCGTTATCCCTCCGTGGCCCCACCCAGTGTCAATATCTACGCCACTTATGCGGGTTCTACGCCTGAGATGATGAACAACAACGTCGTGTCTTTAATTGAGCGTGAACTGTCTTCGGTTAAAAACCTGCTCTACTTTGAATCGTCCAGTGATACCACGGGACAGGCAACCATTACCGTCACCTTTAAGCCCGGTACCGACCCCGAGCTGGCTCAGGTTGACGTGCAAAACCGTATTAAAATCGTCGAGCCAAGATTGCCCCAGGTGGTACGACAGAATGGCCTCAATGTTGAAGCATCGTCCTCAGGCTTTCTGATGATTATTGGGCTTTCCTCGAAGCAGGGGCAGATGTCGGACAGCGATTTAAGCGATTATTTCTCCCGTAATATGCTTGAAGAATTACGTCGGGTTGAGGGTGTAGGTCGAGTCCAGCTGTTTGGGGCGGAAAAAGCCATGCGCGTGTGGATCGATCCGATCAAACTCAATCAATATCGCCTGACGGTGAACGATATTAGTCAGGCGATCACCGCAGAGAATGCCCAGATATCCCCTGGCCGAACCGGCGATTCTCCCGCGGTGCCGGGCCAGCAGGTCACTTACCCTTTACTGGTGAAAGGCCAACTCAGTTCGCCTGAAGAGTTTGGCAATATCACTCTGAGATCGAACCGGGACGGCTCGCGGGTGATACTTTCTGATGTTGCCCGTCTGGAGCTTGGGCCACAAAGTTATACCTTTTCAACCCGGGAAAATGGGCAGATTTCCACCGGCGCGGCAATTCAGCTTGCCCCAGGCGCGAATGCGGTCAGAACAGCAGACCAAATTAAGTTGCGCCTTGATGACCTGAGTAAAGCGATGCCGTCAGGCATGCAATACACCATCCCGTTTGATACCACTCCGTTCGTAAAAATTTCGATTGAGAAAGTGGTACACACATTCATTGAGGCAATGGTACTGGTGTTTCTGGTGATGTATCTGTTCTTACAGAATGTCAGGTATACCTTTATCCCCGCCATTGTTGCTCCCATCGCGTTGCTGGGTACGTTCACGGTCATGCTGATGTCAGGCTTTTCCATTAACGTGTTGACCATGTTCGGCATGGTTCTGGCGATAGGGATCATCGTGGATGATGCAATCGTCGTCGTGGAAAACGTCGAGCGCATCATGGCTGAAGAAGGATTGGGACCGAAAGAAGCGACGCAGAAAGCGATGAAAGAGATAACCGGGGCGGTTGTCGGCATCACGCTGGTGCTCAGTGCCGTGTTTATTCCCATGGCGATGGCTACGGGGTCGGTCGGGACCATATACCGGCAGTTCACGCTGTCGATGGCCGTTTCGATACTAATTTCTGCTTTCCTTGCACTTAGCCTGACGCCCGCGTTGTGCGCCACGCTCCTGAAACCGATTGATAAAAATGCCCATGAGAAACGCGGCTTTTTCGGCTGGTTTAATCGCAAGTTTTCGGCGATGACCGACCGTTACGAAAGCGGCGTTGCCCGAATGTTGAAGCGAGTTGGAAGGTCGCTGGCCGTCTATGCGGCGCTGTGCGTTGTCCTGTTCTTATCGATGAGGAGCGTTCCCTCCTCCTTCCTGCCAGAGGAAGATCAGGGATATTTCCTGACCTCAATTCAGCTGCCTTCGGATGCCACGGAGGAGCGAACCTTAGGCGTAGTGAAAACGTTTGAAGATACCGTGCTGGGCAGAGAAGGCATCGAAACCAACCTGTCCATCATGGGATTCAGTTTCTCCGGTTCAGGTCCAAACTCGGCAATGGCATTTACCACGCTAAAAGACTGGGGCAAACGTCAGGGTGCGACCGCAGCGTCCGAATCCGGTCACGTGCTGGAGGCTTTATATGGCCACCCTGAAGCTGAGATCTACAGTCTGATGCCTCCGGCGATTGACGAACTCGGAAATTCTTCCGGCTTTGCCATGCGTCTTGAAGACCGGGCGGGTAAAGGATATGCCGCCCTCAAAGAAGCACAAAATAAACTTCTGGAGCTGGCAGCGGGCAGCAAGGTCGTTCAGGGCGTCTACGTTGACGGCTTGCCCGACGGGCAAGTGATTAACCTGCAAATCGACCGCCAGAAAGCCTTCGCATTGGGTGTGGCATTTGATGAAATTAGCCAGACGTTATCCGGTGCCGTGGGTTCTTTGTATGTTAATGATTTCCCTAACGCTGACCGTATGCAGCAAGTCATCATTCAGGCGGATGCTCCGTACCGTATGCAACCAGAGGACATTCTCAAACTGTACGTACGTAATGGCAGTGGCGGAATGGTTCCGCTTTCCGAGTTTGTTCAGGCTAAATGGGAGAATTCGCCGCTGCAGCTGGTGCGTTATAAAGGCTATCAGGCGATTAAAATTACCGGCAGTGCGGCGGCAGGCTATTCAAGCGGGGATGCCATAAAAGAAATGGAGCGACTGGCAGAACAGCTGCCAGAAGGGTTTTCCGTTGAGTGGACAGGTCTGTCATTGCAGGAGCAGCAGTCTGCCTCAGAAGCACCGATGCTGATGGTTCTGTCAATGCTGGTCGTGTTCCTGGTACTGGCGGCGCTTTATGAAAGCTGGGCCGTTCCACTGTCCGTCCTGATGGTTGTGCCGTTGGGTCTGTTAGGTGCCGTGCTGGCTGTCATGATGAGGGATATGTCGAATGATGTCTTCTTTAAGGTCGGGATGATTACCATCATCGGCCTGTCGGCAAAGAACGCGATCCTCATCGTGGAGTTCGCCAAACAGATGCATGAGGGCGGCAAAGGTTTACTCGAGTCCACGATTGAAGCCGCGCGGATGCGCCTGCGACCTATCCTGATGACTTCTCTGGCATTTACCCTGGGCGTAGTCCCCCTGATGATTGCCAGCGGAGCCAGCGCAGAAACCCAACATGCCATCGGTACGGGCGTATTTGGCGGTATGGTCAGCGGAACGATACTGGCAATATTCTTCGTCCCTGTATTCTATTTCTCAGTCATGAAAGTGGTCGAGAAATTTACCCGTAAGGCTTAATTTTTAGTGAGGGGCGTATCCTATGATGCGCCCTCGTTTATGGGGGGCACATGTCATCAATATATACTTACCATCAGGGCATTATTGATGAACTGATCCGCTGGATAGCGCAACAACACGACAACCCTGTCACAACCGCTATGGTTGCGGAACGCGCAGGTTTTTCTCGCTGGCATATGCAGAGAGTGTTTAAACAGCGGACAGGGATTACGCTGGGCAAATATATAAAAGATGTCAAACTTGGCAAGGCGGTGCTTGAGTTAATTAAAGGGAATGAACCGGTTATTATTACTGCGCTTCAGAACGGTTATGAATCCCAACAAACCTTTACCCGTGCGATAAAAAATTATACGGGCCTCACTCCGGGGAAGATCAAGCGGCTGCCTGACGAGCAAAAGATGAACTTGCTTGAATGGGTAGGACTATTGGACATCGCATCAATGCCACAGAGAAATTGATCAGCAACGACAGGCGGCAAAGGCCGCCTGTCATCATGAGTCGTAATTAATAACGTTCCAGCCAGTGGGCGTAAGGTGTTGGCAGCGTCCACGAGGCGCGATCGATGCCCAGTTCGCGGGCAGCCTGATAGCTCCAGTGCGGGTTCGCCAAATGCGCTTTCCCTACCATGACCAGATCCAACTGACCCGATGCCACAGCCTGCTCGGCCAGTTCCGGCGTGCCGAAACCCCAGGCAGAAGAGACAGGAAGATCGGCCTGCTCGCGTACCTGTTTAGCAATCGGCCCCATAAAAGCAGGTGCCCACGGAATGTTCGCCGTCGGCGTAGAGAAACCAATGCTAACACTCAGCATATCCAGCCCTGCCGCTTTAAAGCGACGCGTAAGCTCAATCGATTCCTGCAACGTTTCCTCATCGCGACCATCAAATTCAATTACGCCGAAACGGGCGGTCAACGGCAGATGCTGTGGCCACACGTCGCGAACGGCAGCCAGCGTTTCGAGCAGAAAACGGCTACGGTTGTCGAAGCTACCACCGTACTGATCGTTGCGTTTGTTGGAATGAACGGAGAAGAAACTCTGTGCCAGATAGCCGTGAGCAAAGTGCAGCTCCAGCCATTCAAACCCAGCGTCCAAAGCACGACGAGCGGCAGCGACAAAATCATCACGCACGCGGGCGATATCTTCCAGCGTCATTTCCTGCGGTTGCTTCGACAGATTCGCACCGAAAGCTTCTGCGGAAGGCGCAATAGTCTGCCAGCCGCGTGAGTCGCCAGCAGGGATATGGTCGTCGCCTTCCCAGGGAATGTTAGCGCTGGCTTTACGTCCGGCGTGTGCAATCTGAATTCCCGGCACGGAGCCTGCATCTTTAATGGATTTAGCAACCTTGGCAAACGCCTGCGCCTGCTCATCATTCCAGATGCCGGTACAGTGCGGAGAAATGCGGCCCTCGGGGGAAACCGCGGTTGCTTCTACGATAACCAACCCAGCACCACCGCGCGCCAGAGAAGCGTAATGCACCTGATGCCAGTCATTGATCAGGCCATCATTCGCGGAATAGGTACACATCGGTGGAACGGCAATACGGTTGCGTAACGTGATGTCTTTCAGTTTGAAGGGTTGAAACAGTGCGGACATAATATTTTCTGCCTTGTCTGGTTACTTCGATATTTCGATATTATTCGAATAATAGATTTTAGACAACCCTGACGCTATAATTCGCTCATGAGACCTTTTAAGCACCCTACCCCCGAAGAATTTACCCTTGAGCGCGTCCTGTATGCCTTGAGCGATCCGGTACGCTTATCCATTGTGCGTTGTTTATCCGTACAAGAAGAAGCAACGTGTAGCGAACTTGACGGCGGTCGGCCAAAATCCAGCGTGTCGCACCATTTTCGCGTGTTGCGCGACTCGGGCCTGCTGCATACCACCAACATCGGCACTACGCACATCAACCGACTGCGCCGCAGTGATATGCAACAGCGTTTCCCCGGCCTGCTCGACGCTATTCTGGCCCAATCCGCCGAGTAAATTTTTAGCATTAATGGCGGCCGTTCCGCCATTGCACACGCACGTTCATTCTCCCTTTCCCGCTATTCCAACATTGCTGCTTTGCTTTGCATTTCTATGAATATAGCGGCCACCATTTTTCCATTACTCTGATGCTGATACGGGTTTTACGAGGCAGGGTCAGAACCGCATGGATTACTACATTGGCATAGATATCGGGACCTCAAAGGTCAAATCGGTGCTATTCGATGCCGATTTCAACGAAGTGTTGATTGCGTCAGCCAACACCGTGACCTACTCGCCGCAGCCCGGCTACGCCGAGCAAGAGATGTCTCAGGTGTGGGACGCCGTGCTGTCTACCCTGAAAACGCTGGCTACCTCGCCACCGCTACAGCAGGGTTGCGTACGCGCCATCGGGCTAGCCGGACAGGGTGAAGGCGTCTGGCTAAGCGATCGCCACGGGCAACCGGTACGACAGGCCATTCTCTGGAGCGATACCCGAACAGCGGAACAGGTTCATCGGCTTAAACAGCGCCCGAATCTGGAAGCGACGCTCTTTCCTGAAACCGGTTCTCCCCTGCTCCCTTGTAACAGCGCGCAGCAGTTACGCTGGCTGACACAGCATCAGCCAGATGCGCTGAACGATGCCGATTACTTCTTTTTTGCCAAAGACTGGGTTCGCTTTCGACTGACGGGACAGGCTAATCTGGAACTGACCGATGCCGGTACGTCGCTGCTGGATCTGCATAGCGAGACGCTGTCAAAAACCGTGCTGGATAAGCTGAACTTACAGGCGATTAGGCCGCTTTTTCCGCCGCTGCTTTATCCCGATGATATCGCCGGCACGCTCAGCGATACCGTCGCCGCACAAACGGGTCTGCCAGCAGGCATCCCCGTCTGTGCGGGCGCACTGGATGTGTCTGCCGCCGCGCTGGGTATCGGCGCTATTCACGACGGCGACATTTTCACCATTCTCGGCACCACCTGCTGCACCGGCATTGTGTGCCGTGGTTTAACGCAGGTGAGCCTGCAAACCCGGTTTGTCGCGCACGCCTGGCCGGGCCACTATCTCAACCTGTTCGCGATGCAGTCTGGCACGCCCAATATTGACTGGGCTCTGAACACGCTGACCGACGGTGCCGATTTTCAGACAATCAACGCACGTATTGCCCGCGTGCCGCCTGGCAGCGGCGGCGTTTTCTATCAGCCTTACCTTAATGGCGAGCGCGCGCCGTTTTACAGCACCTCGGCCCGAGCGGGATTTTTTGGTATCGAGCAGTCCACCACTAACGCGCATTTGCTGCGCGCGGTCTTTGAGGGGCTCGCGTATGCGATTACCGATTCGCTCAGCGGCTACCCTACCCACGGCGATCTCTACATCGCCGGTGGCGGGGCCGCCTCAGCGATTTGGCTGCAAATTATCGCGGACTGCACCGGACGGCGGGTGATCGCCAGTTCGGTTAAGGAACTGAGCGCCTGCGGTGCTGCACGCCTTGCCGCCCTGTCCATCGGAGAAAGTGCCAACATTGTTCCTGCCGTCAACGCACAGGCGTCAACGTTTCTTCCTGATGCCGACGCCCATCGGCAGTACCAGACACTGTTTCCGGTTTTTCGCCAACTGCGCGACCAGCTACAGCCGCTCTGGCAGGCACGGGCTCAGGCGCTTAATGCACTCGACAATCACAACGCGGCGCGTTCGCACACGGCCCCTAGCTCACAGGAAAGTCTTGCCTCATGAAGATCGTATTTACCGCCGAATACGGCGGCAGCCTTGATGCCTTTCAGGCGTTAGGAGAACTGGTTGTGGACGGCTGGGCCATCGGCCAGCCCAAACTGAGCGAAGCGGCGCTGATTCGTCTGGCGGAGGACGCCGACGTCATCATCACCAGCTATGACGATATTACCGCCCACGTCATTGGGGCGTGTCCTCACCTGCGGCTTATCGCCTGTACTCGCGCCAATCCGGTCAACATCGATATCGAGGCCGCACGCCGTCGTCGTATTCCGGTGCTTTACACGCCCGGACGCAATGCCGATGCTGCAGCAGAATTAACGCTGGCACTGATGCTGAATGCCACCCGCCACATCCCTCAGGCCCATAGCGCGCTGAAGCGCGGCGAATTCACGCGTGAAACCGACACCGCGTTACAAACACAGGACGGGCTACGACAGGATGTAGTGTGGGACGTAGACAAACACAGCCCGTATGAGGTTTTCAAAGGCGGCGAACTACGTAATAAGACGCTCGGCATCATTGGTTATGGCAGCATTGGTCATCGAGTCGGGAAGCTGGCACGTGCCTTCGGTATGCAATTGCTGATAGCGGATCCGTATGTCGCCGCCGAAGAGATCGACGAACCGGGCATTCGCAAGACTACGCTGGACGAGTTGTTTTCACAGTCCGATTTCATCAGCCTGCATCTGAACAGCACGCCGCAGACCAAAGGGCTGGTCAACCTCGACAGGCTCAGAACCATGCGTCCCAGCGCCTATCTGATTAACACCTCGCGCGCTGCCGTTATTGTCGAAGCCGATCTGATCGCGGCGCTACGCGAAAAATGGCTGGCGGGTGCCGCACTTGACGTTTACGACAGCGAGCCGCTCTGGCGTCACCACCCGTTTATTACCGAATTTGATAACGTGGTACTCACGCCGCACATTGCCGGCGCGACGCGGGAGACGCTGATGAAACACACCGCGATGATCGCCGCCGACCTACAGCGGTTTATTCGCGGCGAACCGCTGCTTTACGAATGGAAATAGGCGCGGCACCGATCTGGTAGGTCAGCGTCTCTTAATAGGCCAGCGCCTCCTAATAGGTAGGCGCTTCTGCCATAAACTTCAGCGTATGCTCCCAGTCAATCACGCCTGCATCGGATCCCAACCCGGTGGCGACCAGCCCTGAAACGGCCGAACCGAGCTGGCAGGCCTGTTCCAGATCCCAGCCTTTTGCCAGACCGGCAATAAAGCCACCGCAGTAGCTGTCGCCGCAACCGGTCGTGTCCGATACTGCCACACGATAGGCGGGAATGTGCAGCGTGACATCCTGACCGAACACGTAAGACCCGCTCGCACCAGCCTTGAAAATGCAGGTGCCGACGCCGCGATCGAGGAAGAAAGCCGCAATCTCCGCCGGTGTAGTCAGGCCGGAGATAAACGCGGCCTCGTCCAGCGACGGCATAAAGTAGTCGACATCCGGCAGCAGTGGCGTCAGCAGCGACAGTGTCTCCGCATTTGGCGCAATCAGATCGAAACTGGTCGTCAGCCCCTTCGCTTTAGCGTGTCGAAGCAGACGCGCGCTCTGTCCCTGATCCATTTTCGCCAGCAGACCCGTACCGCCGTGGTGTAAAAAGCGCGCATTGCATACGGCGTCAAAGTCCTGCTCATCAATGAACAGGTGATCTGACGCCCCGCGATAGTGCAACGCAGGACGCTCGCCGTCCGGCCGAATGGTCAGAATGGTCGCGGAGGTCGATGCCGCTGTCGTTCGCTGCACCAGCGAGCAATCAATGCCCAGCTTGCGATAGGCCGCCAGAATAAAATCGGCTTTCTCATCCTCACCGAGACAGGCCGCCGTCGCGGTGCGGATGCCGAGTTTGGCGGCATTCATTGCCGCACCGCTGGCTGTACCGGCGGGATTAAGGCGAATTTCGTCGATAAAGTGTACACCACCACCTTCAGGCAAGCCGGTCACCGGCCGACCGGCAACATCCA
Source organism: Pectobacterium brasiliense (assembly GCF_016950255.1). Taxonomy (NCBI): domain Bacteria; kingdom Pseudomonadati; phylum Pseudomonadota; class Gammaproteobacteria; order Enterobacterales; family Pectobacteriaceae; genus Pectobacterium; species Pectobacterium brasiliense. The sequence continues at coordinate 80,964 of NZ_JACGFN010000002.1, forward strand.
GAATGGTTAATCCAACAAAAACCGCATCAAATTGGCTCACGCTCGCTCCTTCTTCACATTCCGCTTCTTCACATTCCGCTTCTTCACATTGTGTTTTTTTATTCGTGGCCGATTCATTATTGCCGCTGACGCAGTCGCCCTTGCAGGAAAGAGAGCGCCAGCGCCAGCACTAAAATCACGCCGCTCAGCGCATCTTTGACGATGAAGTTCAGCCCCATCAGGTTCAAACCGTTGGCGATCATACCGAGAAACAGCACGCCAATTAGCGTCCCCGCCACGTTGGGTCGCCCTTGCGCGTGGAACGCGGTGCCGATGAACACCGCGGCAATCGCGTCCATTAGGTAAGCCTGTCCGGCCAGCGGCGTAAACTGACGCAGATTGGCGGATAACACCACACCGCCGATGGCGCATGTCACCGACGTGACAATCAGCAGCCAGAACATCGTGCTCCGCACGTTAACGCCGGCAATCAGCGCCGCTGGCGCATTCAATCCCATTGCATGAATACGTTTACCGGCAATCGTCCGTTCAAAAAACAGGTAATAGGCAAGCCACAGCACCGCCACAATCACGATCGGCACCGGAACGCCCCACAGATCGCCAACGGCCAAATCATGGTACTGCGGTGCCATCCGGCGGTAAGCGATCGGTCCGCCGCCCTCGGTGTAAATGCGTTCGATGCTGCTACCGATAAACCATGTCCCGAGCGTCGCCAAAAACGGCTTAATGCGGCAGTGAATAATCAGCACCGCGTTAAGCAAACCAACCAGTGCGCCTCCCGCTAATGCCGCCAACACCGCTGCCTGCCACGGCAGGCCATAGACTTTGAGCGCCACCAGCGCGAAGGCGGCACCAAAATCCAGCGCAACGCCCACCGACAGATCGATTCCGCCCGCGGTCACCACCAGAGTCATAGCCAGCGCCACAATCAGCAGCACCGCACTGCCCTGCAGCAGATTCCCCCAGTTACCTAACGTCAAAAATATTGGGTTTTGCAGCGAGAAAAACACCAGAAAAGCCAGCAGAATGACCAGAAAACCATAGCGGATAAAGAACGACAGCCCCAGTCTGCCGCCCGGCAGCACAGGCTGCACCGCCAAAGAAGAAGGTTTCACGTGTGACTCCTTTGCCTGCGTAGCGAGGCGGCGGCGAGCACCACCAGAATCAGCACGCCCTTAATCGCACCGACCCAGAAAATATCGACTCGCAGTAGCGCCAGGCCGTTCGACAGGGCGTTCACCAGCAGCGTACCCAGCAATGCCCCCCAGATGGTGACCACCCGACGACGTGAAAACGCCGCACCAAGAAACGTCGCCAATACCATCTCCAGCAACAGCGGCTCTGCCGTGCCGGGCGAACTACCCGATCCTTGCGCCACCAGCGTCAGCGAGGCCAGCGCCGCCGCCAGCGCCCCCAACAGATACGAACCGATAATCAGCGGCTTGTGGGAAATGCCCGACAGTTGCGCCGCTTCGCGGTTTCCGCCCGCGGCCTGCAAATGCTGGCCCCAGCGGCTATGGTGAACGACAAACTGAAACAAGAAGAAGGCCAGCAGCATAAACCAGACCGCCAGCGGCAACCCAAGCAGGCTGCTATCACGAAACGCCACAATCAGCGGATCGCTCACGCTGATGCGCCGTTGCTGAGTCAGTAAATTGGTGAGTCCAATTACCGCCACGGAGCAGGCTAACGTCGCCAGTAGCGGCGGTAGCCGAATCGCCACCACCAGCGCGGCATTCACCGCCCCTGCCAGTAGCACAGCTCCTGCCACCAGCGCAATCAACCACGGGTAGCTGAACCCTGCGTTCGTCAAACCATCGCTGATTATCGCCACGGCAAGTACCGCAATCGCAGGCAGAGAGAGATCGATACCGCCGGAGACAACATCGTCACCGCCGCCCGTAATGACGCAGACCAGCCCGAAGCACAAGATCGCTAGCGGCGCACTTTGGCGTAAAATAATGGTGATATTTTGCCAGCTGAGAAAATAAGGTGCGCTCAGGCAGAGGAACAGCAGCAGTGCCGCAAACAGCACTAAGGGTATATGATTGAAAAACCCGGCTAAACGCGGCGTCGCTCGGAGGGATTGTAAGGCACGAGTCATACCGTCTCCTGCATGCGGCCGCTGCTGGTCAACGCCAGCAGGCTATCCAGTGAGAGATGTTCCGTCGGCACATCAGCGATGAGTTCACCGCGCCACATCACCAGAATACGATCGCACAGCCCCAGAAGTTCACCGTCATCGCTGGAAGAAACGATAACCGCTCGCCCTTCTGCCGCGAGCTGCCGGGTAAGCTGATAGATTTCTGCTTTCGCGCCAATATCAACCCCCAACGTCGGTTCATCAAGAATAAACAGCCGAGTCTCGGTCTTTAGCCAGCGCGCCAGTATCACCTTCTGCTGGTTACCGCCACTTAAATTGCGCACGGGCACGCTGACATCGCGCGGCCGGATATCCAGCGTCTGCGCCAGATGATTCGCCTGCGCTACAGCTTGCTTACGCCGCAGCCAACCGCGCCAGGCGACAGCGGGCAAGGAAGCCAGATTGATATTGTCCGCCACGGATAGCGGTAAAATCAGCCCATCATGACGACGATCGCGCGGCACCAGCGCCATCCGCTGCGCGATGGCCTGTACTGGAGAACGCGGGCGCAGCGTCTGACCCTCGATCGTAATATGTCCTTCACGGGCGGGCGTAATGCCATAGAGCGCATCAATCAGCGCCTCACGTCCCGATCCTAACAATCCCGCAATCCCAACAATTTCTCCCGCCGCCACCTGAAAACGGATTGGCTGAAAATGCTGCCGATCCGTGAGCTGTTCAACCTGTAGCAACGGCGTACCGCTTTTCTCTGTCTTGCGCTTCCCGTCAAACAGGCTGGCAATCTCTCGCCCCACCATCAGACGAATCATTCCATCGATATCCTTCGTCTCAGGATCGTCTAGTGTCGTCACCCCCTTACCATTACGTAACACGGTGACGCGATCGCAAATATCCGCAATTTCATTGAGATAGTGGGAGACATAGATAATCGCAATACCGCGCTGTTTCAGCGTCTGGAGCGTATGCAGTAACTGCGTGGCTTCCCGCGCTTCCAGCGGCGCAGTCGGCTCATCAAACACCACCAGCCGCGCCTTGCCGTCGATCAGCGCTCGTGCGACCTGCACCAGTTTGCGTTCCGCCAGGCTTAACTCCCGGATGAGTCGATTGGCGTCTATCGATAAATTGAACGTATGCTGAAAAAACTGTTCCGTTTCACGCCGCATCGCCCGACGATCGACGCCTCGCCAGCGGTTCACTCGTTCCTGACCGAGAAACACCGACTCCGCCACGGTAAAATGGGGGATCAGATGCAGTTCCTGATGGATAAAACGAATGCCGTGCGCGTGTATAACCGCGGGCGTCACAGCGCTCAACCGCTGCCCATCGACAGCGATCTCGCCGCCGTCTGAGGCATAAACGCCAGCCAGCACCTTGATTAAGGTCGATTTCCCCGCGCCGTTTTCCCCGATCAGGCCGAGAATTTCTCCCGGCCGAACCGTTAGCGAGACGTTGTCCAACGCGGGAACTCCCGCGAACTGCTTGCTGATGTGCGTCATTGCCAGACCGCCGCCGGACGGCAGCGGGGCTGAGTGATATCCCACCATAGGTTATTTCAGTTCGCCATAGCCAAGCTGTTTATAGACCGCCTTGGCTTCCGCCTCCCCTTTGACAGGCAAGACGGGTACAAACGTCTGCGGCAGCAGTGTGGCACCCGCGAAATAACGCGCGACGTTTTTCGCCGATGTGGTGCCAATCAGACGCGGCTGCTGCGCTACGTTGGCAACAAACGGACTGCCTTTCTCCGCCATAATTTCCAGCGTTTCTGGCCCGGCATCAATCGCCGTGACCTTCACGTCCTTATCACGCCCGGTTTCTTCCAATGCCTGCACCACGCCGATGGCCGGTTGATCCCAGCAGGCAACGTGGATTGCATCCAACGTGCCTTTCGGGTACTGGCTCAGCAGCTCAAGGGTTTTCTTGCGCGCGTCTTCCGGCGAGTTGGAATATTGTTCAGCCAGCTCAGGCTGAATAATTTTGATCCCCGGATAATCTTGCAGAACGTATTTCCACAAGTCATAGCGAATACCGCAGATGCGCAGCGCGTTGGAGAAAGCGTTGAAAACCGCGATGTTCCCTTTTCCTCCCAGCGCATCCGCCGTATAACGCCCGATCGTCGAGCCGATCGCGTAGTTATCTGACGTCGTGTTATTGATGGAATACGATGAAACATGATCGACGGTAAAAACCGGAATCTTTGCCTCATGCAGCGCTTTAAACTTCGGTTCTACCGCGCTGTCGCCGAGAATACTGATCACGGCATCGACCTTACGCGCCAGCAGGATATCGTGGTTATTGGCATGAACCTGATTATCACGCCCTCCATCTACGCCCACAACCTGCCCACCAAGTTTCTCAATTTCTTCGGTCGCCCCTTTGTAGGCCTCACGGTCCCAAAAGTGCTGTGTTCCCACTACGGCAACGCCAATAGTTTTTCCCTTCAATGACAGTGTCTCATCCGCTGCCTGAGCAGAGGTCATTACCCCTGTAGCCAACACGCACGCAGCGAGACGAGAAAAGCGAGTCTTCATCATTTTTATCCCGATTTTTATAAAATTATTAGCAGGGAAAGAGATTAGCAACGGGAAAAGTTAAATCGAAATAACAAAAATGATAATGGCTAGTGATTAAATAGAAATAGCATTGATAAACAGATGTAGCGAATTTTACTTATTGAATTTACAGGAATAAGTTATAAAAAATGCATCTTGTTTTTTGTCCCTATAAAGGGAGTGGTTAACACTCTTCTATACCCAAGGGAAAAGCAGACATGACAACGCTATCGATTTACCACCGTCCACAGATCACGCAACCCGTCCAGCAGATCACCGCGTTTACTGACATCGCTTCCCTGCTCGCCAGCGCCGGGATCCAGCTAGAGCACTGGCAGACCGATGCACCACCGTTAGACGCCAGCAACGAAACCATTTTGGCTCAGTACCATGCCGACATTGAACGTCTCAAACAGCAAGAGGGCTACACCTCTGCCGATGTGATCAGCCTGACGCCGGATCATGCCGAGAGACTGGCGCTGCGGGAAAAATTTCTTCAGGAACACACCCATAGTGAAGATGAAGTACGCTTCTTCGTGCGCGGCAGCGGAAGCTTCTTTGTGCCGATTGGCGAGCAGGTTTTCCAGCTTACCTGTGAGGCAGGCGATCTCTTACGCGTTCCCGCCAACACGCCGCACTGGTTTGACTGCGGCGAATTTCCTGATTTTGTCGCGATCCGCATTTTTACCAATCCAGAAGGCTGGGTTGGGCACTTTACCGGACGGGAGACGTTTCACTAATTCCACGATCGTTTCTGCATTTCTCCGCCGTTCCCTTTATACTGTGCGTTTTGTACCAAGACGAACGGCGAGACCCCTTCCGTAATGATGAATAACGATGTCCTGCGCAGCGTGCGCTATATGCTGAATTTGAATAATGACCACCTGCTGAAGATTCTGGCGCTGGTGGAGATGACCGTCCCTCCCCAGCAGTTGGTGAGCTACGTCAAAAAGGAAGGGGAAGAAGGTTATCAACCTTGCCCAGACATCGTGATGAGTTATTTCCTGAACGGGCTGATTCTGCAAAAACGTGGACAAGATGAAAACCAGCCTGCGCCGCAGTTTGAGCGCAAGATGACCAACAATATTATTCTGAAAAAGCTGCGTGTCGCGTTTTCATTAAAAACGGATGATATTCAGGCGATCCTGCTGGAACAGAATTTCCGCATTTCAGTACCGGAAGTCACCGCGATGATGCGCGCGCCCGATCATAAAAACTATCGCACCTGCGGCGATCAGGTGATCCGCTACTTCCTGAAAGGGCTGACGGCGCGAGTACGCAAAGGCTAAAACGCCGTTAACGAAAGACGCGAGCGTTGCCTGACTGACCCTTTCTTATAAAGGCATCAGCAACGCTCGGTTTTTAGTACGTTATCTGTTAATACGGTATTGTTTAATACAGTATCAGTGCTGTGTGTCATGCAGGATAGCGGTGACCAGCTTCTCGAGCTCTTCTTCCTCAAGCTGAGTGACCTGCTGCACGCTGTTCTTATCCATTCCCGTTAGCAATAAATTACGGGCAATTTGTCTGGCACTGCTTTTCATCCCTTGTTCAATGCCTTGTGCTAATCCTTGCTGAATACCGCGCTGGATTCCTTCCTCGAATCCCATTTTTTTCAATTGTTCTGCAATCGTCATAATGTCCTCCTGACCGGTTGATAGCGGTGCTGCCAGTGCGTCAATGAAATCTGCGGGTTTGGATGTGTTTCCCGCTTGTGCAATATAAAATAACAGCGCCCGACGCTGCGTCAGCGGCACCGACCAGCGTTCAAATAGTAACCCAATCTCACGCGCTAGCTCCAGCATATCACGGAGCCGTTGCAGTCAGGCGGCTGCATGCTTTTCCATCATCAAGCGTGCAGGAGCTGCGTCGACGTGCAGCGCCGGATGACGGCAGAAGCGGACGACGTCACCGACCACCAGCAGGCTGGGCGACTGTGGCTGATAACGTGCCAGCAGTGCCGGTAAGGTCGCCAATGTTGCAGTCAATAGCCGCTGATCCGGCTGGGTGCCGCGTTCGATAATCGCGACGGGCGTCTGCGCGGACAGCCCGTGCTCGATCAGACGCTGACACAGCCGACTGCTGTGGCTCAGCCCCATGTAGAACACCAGCGTTTGCTGGCTGTCCGCCAGCGTCGGCCAGTCCAATTGCGGCTCGCCATCGCGCGAATGGCCGGTCACGAAGCACACCGACTGCGCACAAGCCCGGTGCGTCAGCGGTAGCCCTACGGCCGCCGCACAGCCTGTCGCGGCGGTAATACCGGGTACGACGTGGCAGACGACTCCAGCCTGTTGGGCATAATCCATCTCTTCGCCACCGCGACCAAAAATAAAGGGATCGCCACCTTTCAGACGGATCACCCGCTGCCCGGCCTGCGCCAGTTCAACTAACAGCTGATTGATTTTTTCCTGTGACAAACGGTGACAGCCGCGCGTTTTCCCGACGTCGATGCACAGCGCCTGCTCCGGCACCAAATCCATAATCTCCGCCGACACCAGCCGATCGTAGACCACCACATCCGCCTGCTGGATTGCCCGCAGCGCCTTCAGCGTCAGCAGTTCTGCATCACCCGGCCCTGCACCTACCAGCCAGATTTCACCGCCGAGTACAGGCTGACGCCGTTGGCCCTGCGCCAATATTGATTGTGTTGTCATCATGTCACACCTCATTACGCCGTGGCGCTCAACCGGCTTTTTTCAATTCATTGACCGTTATCGGCACATGCTGGCTCAATAACGCTTTCAGTTCGGGGATACAGGAACCGCAGTTGGTGCCACATTTCAGCGTGCCGCCTAGCGCTGCCACGCTGTGGCAGCCTTTACGAATCGCACCGATGATGATCGCTTCACCAACGCTATAGCAACTGCAAACCGTCGCCCCTTGCGCCACCTGTCCCTGCGGTGCCTGCCCCGCCAGCAGCGCATGGCGCTCGTGCGGTTGCTGAGGTGGAGTGACAAACGCCTGACACACTGCGTCGCTGTCGATACGCAGCGCCTGTGCACTGACATAGCAGGCCAACACCACGCGACCATCACGCCAGCCAATCAGATGAAATACGCCGTTGCCCTGTGCAATCTGACACTGCATATTTTCCAGCCCATAATGTTCAATCAGCCATGCCTGCCAATCGTCTACCGGCACGCGGTCGGCAAACAGATACTGCGTCACGCCCTCATGAGGCACTTTGCTCCAGTAGGTGGCGGGCGGCGGTAGAACGTCATGATCTGCGGGTAACGTTAATGCTGCGGTAGATGGCTCGTCAGCAAAAAACAGCGTTGCCTGCCAGGCGGTATGCCAGAGTTGGATACGCACCCGGCTGTGCTTGCTTTCCGGCTGGCCGGAATACGGATCGGTAATCGGCGCCACTAAACTGTCAGCCCGAGCCTGAGCACTGAACTGCTGATTCCAGTGCATCGGTACAAACACACTGCCGCGGGCCTGTCCGGCGTCGAGTCGCGCCCGCGCCAACATCCAACCGTGCACCGACGACAGGCGTACCAGATCGCCCGCCTGAATGTCATGCGTCTGCGCATCCTGTGGATGCAGCTCGCAGTAAGGTTCGCTGATATGACGCATCAGCCGAGCCGCTTTGCCCGTACGCGTCATGGTGTGCCACTGATCGCGAATACGTCCGGTGTTCAGCACCAGCGGATACGCCGCGTTCCACGGACTTTGCGGCAGCGATGGCGTGACCGCCACCAGACGCGCTTTGCCATCGGCATGCCAGAATCGGCCATCGTCACCCAGTCGAGCGCGCCCGTGTGGGTATGTCGCATTCACCGGCCACTGTATCGGCTCCAACTGCTGCCACTGCTGGTTGCTGAGCGTCGCCAGCCCGCTGATATCAAACGCGCGGCTGCCGTTATTCTCAAATCCGGACAGAGTCGCATGTTCACGAAAGATCTCCGCCGGATGCTGATAAGCAAATGCCTCAGCAAATCCCATACGCTGCGCCACCTGACTCAACATCCACCAGTCGGCTTTGGCTTCCCCCGGCGCAGGCAGAAAGGCTCGCTGGCGAGACACTCGGCGTTCGGAATTAGTTACCGTGCCGTCTTTTTCTCCCCAGCCCAACGCAGGCAGTAAGATATCAGCGGTTTCTGCGGTATCGGTGTGGCGCATCACCTCGGAGACGATCACCAGCGGGCAGCGTTCCAGCGCCTGTTTCACCCGGTCAGCATCCGGCATCGACACCACCGGATTGGTGCCCATAATCCACACCGCTTTAATATCGCCGCACTCAACCGCGCGAAACAGTTCCACCGCATTCAGACCGGGCTGCGTCGCCACATTATCGCTCTGCCAGAAGCGCCCTACACACTCGATATCCTGTGGCGTAAAGCCCATATGGCTGGCAAGCTGATTGGCCAGCCCGCCAACTTCCCGCCCACCCATCGCATTTGGCTGTCCGGTTATCGAAAAGGGGCCGGAACCCGACACGCCGATTTTGCCGCTCAGCAGGTGAGCATTGATGATCGCGTTACATTTATCACTGCCCGAGGACGATTGATTAACACCCTGCGAATAGAGCGTGACCACTTTATCGCTGGTGCTGAACAGGTGGTAGAAACACTCGATATCGGCTTCATCTAACTGACAAAACTCCGCCACCTGCGCCACCGACCACGCTTGCGCTGACTCTAATGTTGCTTCCACGCCGGAAAAACGATCGGCCAATTCGGTGCGATCGATGCGTGGATCTTGTGCAATCCACTGCAGCAGGCCGTTGAACAGTCCGGCATCGCTACCGGGTTGCAGCGGTAAATGCAGATCGGCGATGTCACAGGTTGCGGTACGTCGAGGATCGATCACCACCACCTGCATCTGTGGCCGCTGCTGCTTCGCCTGCACCAGCCGCTGATACACCACCGGATGCGCCCAGGCGGTATTAGAACCGACCAGCACCACCACATCCGCCAGTTCGATATCTTCATAGTTACAGGGAACAGCGTCTGCTCCCAGCCCGCGCTTGTAGCCAATCACCGCAGACGCCATGCACAGCCGCGAATTGGTATCCATATTGGCGACGCCAATAAAGCCCTTCATCAGCTTGTTAGCGACGTAGTAATCTTCCGTCAACAGCTGGCCTGAACCATAAAACGCTACCGACTGCGGGCCGTGCTGCTGCATGGTCGCCAGCAGCCGTTCGGCTACCGTATCGAGCGCCTGATTCCAGCTAACGCGACGTCCTTCCACGAGCGGCCACAATAACCGGCCTTTCAAATCCAGCGTCTCTCCCAGCGCGGAGCCTTTGACGCACAGCCGACCCAAATTCGCCGGATGGGCAGGATCCCCGCTGATCTTTACCGCACCTTGCCCATCGTGTTCTGCCAGCACACCACAGCCGACGCCACAATAGGGGCAGGTTGTCCGACAGACGCGCGCGTTCATGATGCTTTCGCCATGGCAGTATCTGCCAGCACGACGCCTTCAGGCACAGCTAGCGGTTGACGGCATACCCAAATCTCGTCGTCTTCCACGCGCACCGGCCAGGCACGTACGTACAGCGCGCTGTCATCTGGGCTCACACCATCTCGCAGCTTGAAGCGTTTCTTGTACAGCGGTGAAATCACCACCGGTTCACCCGCCACGTCACCGATCAACCCACGCGATAGCACATTCGCTCCGCTGCCCGGCTCGTGGTTTTCCAACGCGTACACTTGCTGCTCGCTACCCGGCAGGTGGAACAGCGCGATCTGCTGCTGTCCGAGGCGCGCCGCCATGCCGGCATGGCGCGGAATATCACTCAGCGTCGCCACCTGTACCCACTCCGCTTCATGCGCGGCGGGTTTCAGAGCAACCAGTTCTGGCGAGACCGCTTTTTCATGATCCTGCGCCGGACGAATCTGTCCGCGCTCCGGCACCATCACCACCGCTTCATCCGGGCTATCGCTGTTCAGGAAGCCGCGGAATAGCGCCAGACGTTCCGGGCTTTCCAGCGTGGTTTGCCATTCGCACTGGTAGGCATCAACCACGCGCTGCATCTCTTTATCTAACTCTTCACCGATATTCAGGCTGTCTTCCAGAATCACCTGACGCAGATAGTCGATACCGCCTTCCAGATTATCCATCCAAGTGCTGGTCCGCTGGAGACGATCGCCGGTGCGGATATAGAACATCAAGACCCGATCGATAGTGCGCAGCAGAGTTTCCGTATCCAGATCGCTGGCGAAGAGATCGGCATGGCGCGGTTTCATGCCGCCGTTGCCGCACACATATAGATTCCAGCCTTTATCCGTGGCAATCACACCGATATCTTTGCTTTGCGCCTCAGCACATTCGCGGGTACAGCCAGACACCGCCATTTTAACTTTATGCGGCGAACGCAGCCCCTTGTAACGGTGCTCCAGTTGGATCGCCAGCCCGGTGGAATCCTGCACGCCATAGCGGCACCAGGTCGATCCCACGCAGGATTTCACGGTACGCAGCGATTTGCCGTAGGCATGACCGGTTTCAAATCCGGCATCGATCAGCTCACGCCAGATCTCTGGAAGTTGCTCCAGGCGCGCACCGAATAAATCTACGCGCTGACCGCCGGTGATCTTGGTGTACAGGTTATAGCGCTGCGCCACCTGACCGATCGCGATCAGCCCTTCCGGGGTGATTTCCCCCGCCGGCACGCGTGGCACGACGGAATACGTACCGTCTTTTTGGATGTTGGCAAAGAAACGATCGTTGGTATCCTGCAGCGGCAGGTGCTGCGGTTGCAGCAGATAATCATTCCAGCAGGACGCCAGCATCGACCCCACCAGAGGCTTACACACTTCACAGCCTAAACCGTGGCCGTAACGCTCAAGGAGGCTGTCGAACGAACGGATCTCATGCACACGAATCAGGTGGTACAGCTCCTGACGCGAATAGGCAAAGTGCTCGCAAATGTCCTTCTTCACTTCGACACCCAGCTGTGTCAGTTCATACTCCATCACCTGTTTCAGCAGCGGCACACAGCCGCCGCAGCCCGTTCCCGCTTTGGTGCAGGTTTTCAGCGCGCCCAGTTCGCCGCAGCCGCCTGCCACCGCCGCCGAGATATCGCTTTTGCTAACGTTATGACAGGAGCAAATCTGTGCGCTAGCCGGTAATGCCGCCACGCCCAATCCTTTCGGCGCATCGCCAGAGCGCGCAGGCAAAATCAATCCTTCCGGCTGTTTAGGCAACGGCATATCGTTGAGCATCATTTGCAGCAGCGTGCTGTAATCGCTGCTGTCGCCAATCAGTACCGCCCCCAGTAAACGCTTGCCGTCGGCAGAGACGACAATTTTCTTGTAGACCTCGTTCGGGCCGTCCGTCCACTGATAGCTTTGGCTCCCCGCCGTGCGTCCATGTGCATCGCCAATCGAGGCGACTTCAACGCCCAACAGCTTCAACTTGGTGCTCATGTCCGCGCCGGTAAATGGCGTATCGCGCTGCGCCAGCGTATCCGCCACGCTGCGTGCCATTTGGTAGCCCGGTGCCACCAATCCGAAAATTTGGCCTTTCCACAGCGCACACTCGCCGATAGCAAAAATTGCGTCATCGGAGGTCTGGCAGCGGTCGTCAATCACGATGCCACCGCGCGGCCCTTTCTCTAAATCGCAGCTATCTGCCAGCTTGTCACGCGGGCGAATCCCGGCGGAAAATAACACTAAGTCGGTTTCCAATACGCTGCCGTCAGCAAAGCAGAGGCGATGCAACGCCTGCTCGCCGTCGGTGATCTCACGCGTTTCTTTACTGAGATGAATCTGTACGCCCAGCGCCTCAATTTTGCGCCGCAGCATAGCGGCACCGCCGTCATCCAGCTGCACAGCCATCAGACGCGGCGCAAACTCCACCACATGGGTGTCCAGCCCCAACTGGCGCAGGGCGTTTGCCGCTTCCAGCCCCAGCAGGCCACCGCCAATCACCACGCCAGACTTGGCCTTTTTCGCCTGTGCGGCAATCGCGTCCAGATCGTCCAGCGTGCGATAAACCAGACAGCCGGGGCGCGTATTGCCGGGAATCGGCGGAACAAAGGCATAAGAGCCGGTCGCCAGCACCAGCTTGTCGTAGGCGGTTTCCCTGCCCTGTGCATCGCTCACGCATTGGCGTTCACGGTCGATCGCCACGATCTCACTGGCGCTGCGCAGCTCAATGCCGCTCTCGGCAAAAAAGCCGTCTTTTACCAGCGACAGAGAAGCGGCGCTGCGGCCAGAAAAATACTCGGAAAGGTGAACGCGGTCATAGGCTTCATGACGTTCTTCACCAAATACGACAATGTGGTAATGCTGATGCAGGTCGCGTTCAACCAGCTGTTCAAGAAAATAGTGGCCGACCATACCGTGGCCGACGACCAACAAAATAGGTTTGCTCATGACAGGAATCCTTACAGCTTCAGGCTGTGGGTCAGAATCAGGGGAAGAAAGACCGAAAAGCAGCGAGGCTGGCGGAATCATCTCGCCCGCTGTCGTGCTCTCCATCGCGGCCAGCAGGCGCTGGCTGTCGTCGGTGTCGCCATACAGCAGGACACCGCTCAGCCGCCCGTCGCGCAGTAGCAGACGGCGGTAGTGCTGCGTCTGCGGATCAAAAAGGGTGTACACCTCATCATCCGGTGCCGCGTTAATATCGCCGCCGCTGACCACGCCAATTCCCGTGACTTTCAGCCGCGTTGCCGCCTGTTCACGCTGATAGTCTTTCGGTGTGTGTCCGGCAAGGCGCTGTGCCACCAGCGCAGCATGGGTGAAACACGGGGCAACCAGCCCAAAGGTTTCGCCATTGAGTTCACAACATTCGCCGATTGCGCTGATATACGGGTCGGCAGTTTGCAACTGTCCGTCCACCAGCACGCCGCGGTTACAGGGTAAGCCGCCGTCGCGCGCCAGTTGGCTAGCGGGAATCACCCCCGCGGTCACGACCACCAACCCGGCCGGAATTGTACGGCCATCTGCCAGCGCAACAGCCGTGACGCCTTTTTCATCGCCATGCAGTGCGACTACCTGTACATCGGTCTCACAGGCAATACCGCGAGCACGCAGGCTGTCGCACAGCAGGTCGCTCGCCGTGGCATCCAGTTGACGCTCCATCAAAACTGGAACGCGATGCAGCAACGTGACGTCAGCACCGCGCAGTTGCAGCGCCGCGGCGGCTTCAATACCGAGCAAACCGCCCCCAATCACCACCGCAGGAACGGATCGGCTAATCGTCGCCAACATCAGCTCGACATCATCCAGCGTGCGGAAGCCGCACACACCAGCCAGATCGATACCGGGCATCGGCGGCATAAACGGCGTGGAACCGGTCGCCAACACCAGATGATCGTAGTGCAGTTGCCGTTGCGTCGTTGTCACCTCACGCTGCTGGCGATCGATGTGCGTGACCCGCTCACCCAGGAGATAATTCACCGGCAGCGCCGCATCGTCGTCGATAGCCGCAGGCGTCAGCAGCGTATCCGTAAACGCTTTCTCGCCACTCAATACTGGCGACAGCAGGATGCGGTTATAGCTGGCGCGCGGTTCATCACCAATCACGGTAATGCGGTAGCGCGTTGCGGCCAGTTGGCGCAGCACATCGACGAATCGCGCACTCGCCATCCCGTTACCAATCACAATCAGATGCGGTTTCATCATCGTTCCGGCCTCGCTGTCAGGCTGCTTTAGGCTGTTTTTCATATAAGAAATGCAGCACCTGCTGACGGTAGTGGTGGTAGTGCGGATCGTCAGCCAGCACGACGCGTGAACGCGGACGTTCCAGCTCGACTTTCATGATTTCCCCGACCGTCGCCGCGGGGCCGTTGGTCATCATCAGCACGCGATCCGACAGCAGCACCGCTTCGTCAACGTCGTGCGTAATCAGCACAATCGTGGTTTGCAACCGCTGCTGAATCTCCATCACTGCATCCTGAAGATGTGCGCGGGTCAACGCATCCAGCGCGCCGAACGGTTCATCCATCAGCAGGACTTTCGGCTTCATGGCCAGCGCGCGGGCGATGCCGACACGCTGCTTCATCCCGCCGGAGATCTCATTCGGCCGCTTGTTTAGCGCGTGCTCCATATGCACCAGTTCAAGATTGTGGGTAATCCATTCGTGCATTTCGCGTTTGTTCATCTGACCGCGAAACACCTGGCGTACCGCCAGTGCGACGTTTTCGTAGGTGGTCAGCCACGGCAGCAGCGAGTGGTTCTGAAAGACCACGCCGCGCTCCGGCCCCGGACCGTCGATTTCACGGTTGTCACATAGCAGTCCGCCGCTGCTTGGCAGCGTCAGACCGGCAATCAGGTTCAATAACGTGGACTTGCCGCAGCCGGAATGGCCGATCAGGCTGATCGTCTCCCCCGTGTGAATATCAAAACTCACCTGATCCAGCGCCAGAAACTCACCGCTGGCGGTATTGAAACGCTGGCTCACCTGCTGCACTTGAATAATCGGTGTTGTACGCATCGTCGGCTCCTTAGCGGTTGTCATAGCTGAAACGGTTAGCAATCCACACCAGTCCCTGCTCAAGCAGCAGACCGATAACGCCAATCACCACGATGGCGATGATGATGTTTTCCACATTCAGGTTGTTCCACTCATTCCAAATCCAGAAGCCGATACCGACGCCGCCGGTCAGCATTTCCGCCGCCACAATCACCAGCCAGGCAACACCAATCGACAGGCGCACGCCGGTCAACATGTTAGGCAGCACCGCAGGCAGCAGAATCTTGCGCATGATGGTAAATTCGGAGAGCTTCAGGACGCGCGCCACGTTCAGATAATCCTGCGGAATACGGCGCACGCCCTCGGCGGTATTGAGGATCATCGGCCAGATAGAACAGATAAAAATGGTCCAACTGGATGCCGGTTCGGCACGCTGGAACAGCAGCAGGCCGATAGGCAGCCACGCTAGCGGGCTGACCGGGCGCAGCAGCGAAATAATCGGATTAAGCATGTTGGCCAGAAAGGTAAAACGACCAATCAGGAAGCCAGCGGGAATGCCGACCAGTGCCGCCAGCCCGAAACCGATACCCACGCGTTGCAGCGAGGCCAATACGTTCCAGCCGATGCCCTGATCGTTCGGCCCTGCGATGTAAAACGGGTCGGCAAAGAGGCTGAGCGCCGCAAGCCAGGTCGTCCACGGCGTCGGGAAGTTTTCGCTGTTGAGCGCGGCAATCTGCCAGACCGCAACCAGCAGCCCCAGTCCGAGAACCGCAGGGAAGAGTTGCTGAAACAGCTTACGCAGCAGCAAGCGGTAGGCAAAAGCAGGAGCCGCCGGCGCTTTTGCGGGCGTTACGGGTTTAGTTGGCAGTGGCGTAATATCGGCGCTGCGTACGGTTTCCGGGGCGTTATCCGCGGTAATTGGAATGACCTGGGCCTGGTTTTTCATCATCAACCTCACTTATTTCTTCACGCTAAAACTGTTGGCATAACCCGCTGGATCGCTACCATCCCAGCGACGGCCATCGATGAGCACGCTGCTGCGCATGTCGCTACCGGGCAATGGCACACTCCCCACGGCATCGGCCGCCTGCTTATAGATATCAATGCGGTTAACCTGCTTCGCGACGGCCAGATAGTCCGGCTCTTCGGTGAGCAAGCCCCAGCGCTTGTGCTGAGTGAGGAACCACATGCCATCGGACAGGTACGGGTAGTTCACGGAACCGTCGTGGTAGAAACGCATCGCGTGTTCGTCTTTCCAGCTTTTCCCCAGTCCGTTCTCGTACTGGCCCAGCATGCGTCCGACGATGGTTTCTTCTTTGGCATTGATGTACGCGCGTCCGGCAACGACGCCGGCCGTTTCGCGGCGATTGTCGTCCGAGGCATCAATCCAGCGCGAGGCATCGAGAATCGCGGCGGTCAGCGCGCGGGCGCTATGCGGGTTGGCATTTACCCAGTCAGCGCGGGTGCCCAACACTTTTTCCGGGTGATCCGGCCAAATATCTTGCGAGGTGGCGGCGGTAAAACCGATTTTTTCGCTGATGGCACGCTGGTTCCACGGCTCGCCGACGCAGTAGCCGACCATATTGCCAATCTTCATGTTCATCACCATCTGTGGCGGCGGCACCACCACGGTGCGCACGTCGTTCAGTGGATGAATGCCGGCGGAAGCCAGCCAGTAATAGAGCCACATGGCGTGCGTACCGGTTGGGAAGGTTTGCGCGAAGGTGTAGGTTCCCGCCGGACTGGCGGCGATATATTTTTGCAGCGCGGCGAGATCCGTGACGTTGGCTTCACGCAGCTGGTTTGCCAGCGTGATCCCTTGTCCGTTCTGGTTGAGCGTCATCAGCGCTGCCATGTTGCTTTGCGCCCCGGATAGCCCCATTTGCAGACCGTACAGTTGGCCGTACAGAATGTGGGCCGCATCCAGTTCGCCCGACACCAGCTTGTCGCGTACTGCTGCCCAGCTGGCTTCTTTGCTGGGAACGATGGTGATGCCGTATTTCTTATCGAAGCCTTTCACTGCGGCCATCACGACCGAGGCGCAGTCCGTCAACGGAATAAACCCGACCCGAATTTCCTTTTTCTCCGGCGCGTCGGAACCCGCAGCCCAGGCGCTATTCATCAACCCCGGCAGCATCAGGCTACCGCCCAGTGCAGCACTCCCCAACAGAAACTGGCGGCGAGAGACGGTCATGCTTTTGGTTTTGGAATCACTCATCAACGACACCCTTGCGCAAAACACCTTTTCAGGCGGTAAAAACAAAAACGGCGTCCACAAGCCCATGCAGAATCTGCACGCTTATGGACGCCGTTGTCCGATTAACACCTTCCGCACCGCCGTTGGCCCGAAACGCATTATGAATGTTTGGTTGTTGCTAATGAGTTAAAGCAAGGTTTGTGCCAGTTATCACAGTTTTACATACTGCCGAGGGGCATGCTTTAATCGAGAGGTGAATTGAAATTTCGATAACAATATGTAATTTAAGGTTATTATTTCGTGCGCCAGAATATTGCCATTTCTATGCTACGTCGTAGCACGCGCCCGACAAGGGGCGCTCAGTCGCCGCCGCCCCGTGACCCGCGGCTTTCCGCGAGAAATAACGTCGCTACGCGATACCTTCAGAAAAAACAGCCTCTTAACGGACCGCCGTTGACGCGTTCCCGACGCGGCAACGGCTTTCGCGGCTTCCCTGCCGCTCATCCTAAGTCTGTTTTTCCTTCAGCGTTATTTACGCTCATCACAACACAACGACAGCGAGAACCCGCTACGCACGAAACCACCTCCCCCACCGCTATTGACGCCACAATTTCCTCTTCACAAGACGGCATCTTGCACCGCCAGCAAGCAGAACACGCACAGTTCATGTGCATATACCTCTTAAGGGGTATCTCCGAATACATCTGCCACCGCGAGCATCGCCGTCGCGATGTCAATCAGCTTTTTATTCTGACTCATCGCCATGCGGCGCAGGGTTTTGTAGGCCTCTTCTTCGCTTAATCCACGGTGCTGCATCAGTAAGCCCTTCGCGCGATCGATCTGCTTTCTTTCATTCAACGTGGCTCGCAGCGCAGCCAGTTCATGATCCTGCGCCTGTAAGCGCCGCGATTGTTGCTGCACCAGCGACAGCAGCGATCGCCCCAGTTGTGGACTGACACCATCGCTATTCAGCCAGCCGGGAGGGACGTTCTGCCCTTCCACGTCATGACCAGCGATAAATATCGAATAACCGGGATCGTTATGCTCCTGCTGCACCATCAGCGCGTCGAGATCCGCACGCTGATCGCTGCATGCCTTCTCCGCTGCTGCAATACGGGTACGGCAGCGCTGCATCAGCGTCTGCTCCAGTTCATCTTCCATCTGCTTCATTTCGTCGATGCGCCGCGTGGCAATCGAAAACCAGTGCAGGCTATCTGATTCCGACAGCTTTTCTATCGGGCTGCGGGTGCACACAATGCGGCGCAGGCGTTCAAACTCGCTGTCTATCGCGATAGCACGCCAGCGCTGCTGGTTTTCTTCATCGCTAAAATTCAGAAAGGTATCGAAGCAACGCTCCTGCCGCTCGATCAAATCCAGCAGCTTTTGCCGGGTTTCCTCATCGACGCTGCCCGCCGCATAGGCCGCCGCGCCGATCGCCCGCTCTTGCCCCGCCAGCTCTTTACCCTGCATAAAGCTGAACATGGCAATCAGCGCGCGGGAAATTCCCGGATCGGCTGCCGTGTCCGAAACCTCAAAAACCAGCGCCAGCAGATTACGGATAATGTCGTTGAAAAACGTCATCGCCTGCGGTTGAGGCAGCAAACGCTGGCGAATCTGCTGACGCAGCGTGGGCAGCAGACTTAGCGCATAAACCACGCTGGCAACGCGGCTGAATAAACGGCTCGCCTGCGGCAATTCCGCCGTCATTTTTTCCAACCCGGCCAGATGCGTCATCAAATGCGTCTGCGCCACCTGCACATCTTTCTCACGTAGCGCCAGCTCGTCGGCGAATAGTCGACCATCGGAGCAAAGAAACAGGTTGGCTGTTCCCCGTTCACGCTGCAATAGATGGACAAGCTGGCTAATTTTGCCCACCAGCTCACCGCTTTGCAGCAGGTAGCGCAGGCTGTTCAGCTCACACTGGCGCGAGGCAAGTAAAAATCGAATTGTCGTTGAAGGCTCCGCCACCATTGCACTCTCTCCTGAAAAAACCACAAGCAGGACTATGCAATTAGCGCGCCATTTGCATCCGTTCACAGTTATCAGGAAGCAAGGGCATAGCATCCGCGCGGTGACTGCCGCTTCCACACGCGTTTCACCTCAATTTTTAAACTCCGTTGCTAAACCCGCCAGCCACAGACGGTGATGCAGTTCGGCGAACTGCCTGAAAGTATGACTTTTCTGGCTCCAGCAACCGAGTTTGATCGGTGGGATGGAGCGGCCTGGGTGACAAATCAGGCGGCGCAACAACTTGCCGTAACCAAAAGCCTACAGCTGGAGTTGGCGGCACGGCGCGCGACGGCAAATACCCGAATTGCCGAGCTGAACTATGCTATGGACTTGGCTATTGCCACGGATGAAGAGCAAGAACAGCTAACCCAATGGAAAATTTATCTGGTTACGTTGAACCGCATTGATCTCACCGCTGCATCCGTCGTGTGGCCAATCGCGCCTTCCGTGTAATCGGTGTAACCCACATCCGATTAGATCAATAATGGTGTGTCGTATTTTAACGTACGGCACACACGCCTCACCTCCCTCTCTTTGGACAGGATATTCTGATAATTCCTAATTATTTTTATCGCCAAATGTAAAATTAAATAAAAAATGAAACTGTTATATTTATGCATCTCAAATCTGTACTATTTTAATTAATTTCAATTCTCAGCATCGAAATAAATAAAGAATAAAAAACTAATAATCACATTTTAATGAAATTAAAAACCAAAAAATAAAGTTAAATTAAAATATAAAAACAAAATAATCGTGTTAGAGATAAAAAAACCAAATCAACAAACTGTACTATTTATCCTTCAATTTTTGCACGCTATAATCTCTGCACGTTTTACTCACTACTCATTCTTATCTCACTTCAATCAATGAAGTTAATTTCTGACGGATGCAAATACCGTCGGCGGTAATTTATTTTCGTTTTATTCGCCACGATTTATTCCGGCAAGCATCGGAATAACAATATGGCGTGCATTTTCCTGCCTGAAGCTAGGAGCCTAACATGTTTGATGTCGTTGAGCTGTCGCGGCTGCAATTTGCCCTGACTGCCATGTATCACTTTCTTTTTGTCCCACTGACGCTCGGATTGTCTTTCCTGCTCGCCATTATGAACACCACCTATGTGTTAACCGGCAAGCAAATCTACAAGGATATGACCAAATTCTGGGGCAAGCTGTTCGCCATCAACTTTGCGCTGGGCGTGGCAACTGGTCTGACGCTGGAATTCCAGTTCGGCACCAACTGGTCTTACTATTCTCACTACGTGGGCGATATTTTTGGCGCACCGCTGGCGATGGAAGGACTCATGGCGTTCTTCCTCGAATCTACACTCATCGGCCTGTTCTTTTTCGGCTGGGATCGCCTGACCAAAGTCCAGCATATGCTGGTGACCTGGTTCGTCGCGCTGGGCTCCAACTTTTCCGCCCTGTGGATTCTGGTCGCCAACGGCTGGATGCAAAACCCGATTGCCGCTGAGTTCAATTATGAAACCATGCGCATGGAAATGCTGAGCTTCGCCGAACTGGTGCTGAACCCGGTCGCACAGGTGAAGTTCGTCCACACCGTGGCAGCAGGCTACACCGCTGGCGCGATGTTCGTCCTCGGGATCAGTTCTTACTATCTGCTGAGAGGCCGCGATATCGCCTTTGCCAAGCGCTCGTTCGCGATTGCCGCCAGTTTCGGCCTGGCCTCGGTGCTGTCCGTGATCGTACTGGGTGATGAATCCGGCTATGTCATGGGCGATGTGCAGAAAACCAAGCTGGCAGCGATCGAAGCCGAATGGGAAACGCAGCCCGCCCCCGCGTCTTTCACGCTGTTCGCCATCCCCAATCAGGAAACGATGCAGAACGATTATCCGATCCACGTTCCCTATCTGCTGGGCCTCATCGCCACGCGTTCGCTCGACAAACCCGTCGTCGGCATTAAAGACCTGATGGCGCAACATGAGATTCGCATTCGTAACGGCATGACGGCCTATGGTCTGTTGGAGGAGCTGCGCTCAGGTAATACCGACCCCGCCGTTCGCGCCCAATTTGAGGCTGCCAAGCGCGATCTTGGCTACGGTCTTCTGCTTAAGCGCTATACCGATGACGTCGCCAACGCCAGCGAAAACCAGATTCAGCAGGCAACCAAAGACTCAATCCCGCGCGTCGCGCCGCTGTATGTCGCTTTCCGTCTGATGGTGGGCTGCGGCGTGCTGATGCTCGCTATTTTTGCGCTGTCATTCTGGAGCGTGATACGTGGCCGCATGGGACAGCGTAAATGGCTGCACCGAGCCGCGCTGTACGGCATCCCCCTGCCCTGGATCGCGATTGAATCCGGCTGGTTCGTCGCCGAGTACGGTCGTCAGCCGTGGGCAGTCGGTGAGGTCTTGCCTACCGCTATCGCCAATTCATCTCTGGAAGCACACGACATTCTGCTGTCGATGGGGCTGATTTGCGGGCTGTACACGCTGTTTCTGGTCGCGGAAATGTATCTGATGTTCAGGTTTGCCCGACTGGGGCCAAGCAGCCTGAAAACCGGCCGCTACCACTTTGAACAATCGACGACACAACCCCTCACGACACCTGCAAAACCATAACGGGAGCCATAATAATGCTGGATTATGAAACATTACGCCTGATTTGGTGGGGATTGATTGGCCTGTTGTTTATCGGCTTTGCCATCACCGACGGCTTTGACATGGGCGTGGGCATTCTGTTGCGTTTGCTGGGCAAGAATGATACTGAACGGCGAGTCATGATTAACGTGATCGCCCCGCACTGGGACGGCAATCAGGTCTGGCTGATCACCGCGGCGGGCGCATTGTTCGCCGCCTGGCCGATGGTTTATGCCGCCGCGTTTTCCGGTTTCTACTTCGCCATGATTCTGGTGCTCGCCGCTCTGTTTTTCCGCCCGGTTGGCTTTGATTATCGATCCAAGCTGGAAAACCAGCGCTGGCGCAATATGTGGGACTGGGGCATTTTCATCGGCAGTTTCGTCCCCACGCTGGTGTTCGGCATCGCATTAGGTAACCTGTTGCAGGGCGTGCCGCTGAGCGTCGATATGTATTTGCGTCTCACCTACCACGGCGGGTTCTTTGGCCTGTTGAACCCGTTCGGGCTGCTGGCAGGCGTCGTGAGTGTCGCAATGATCGTCGCACACGGTGCAATTTACCTGCAAATGCGCACCACAGAGGCGCTTCAGCGTCGCGCGCAAAAAACCGTTCTGCTCGCCAGCACGCTGATGAGCCTCACCTTCTTACTGGCTGGCCTCTGGGTGCTAACCGGAATCGACGGCTACCTGATTACCTCCACGCTGGATAAAGCGGCCCCGTCTAACCCGCTGCATAAAGAGGTGGTCCAACAGGCCGGGGCCTGGTTAACCAACTTTACGGCGCACCCTGCGCTGTGGGCGATCCCCGCATTAGGTGTGGCTCTGCCGTGGTTCACCTGCCTCTTCTCTCGCGTAAACCGCTGCGGCTGGGGTTTTCTGACCTCATCATTGACGATTGTCTGCGTGATTCTGACGGCAGGCATTACGCTATTCCCGTTCGTGATGCCTTCCAGCTTCGATCCCAACGTCAGCCTGACCATTTGGGATGCCACGTCCAGCCAGCTTACGCTTCAGGTGATGACCATTCTGGCCTGTATTTTTGTTCCCACCATCCTGCTTTATACCAGCTGGTGTTATTACAAAATGTTTGGCCGGATCGATGCCCGCTACATCGAAGCCAATAAGCATTCCGTTTACTAACGACTTGAGGAGAAAGAGCATGTGGTATTTCGCCTGGATACTCGGCACGCTTCTAGCTTGCGCGTTCGCGCTGGTCACCGCGCTGGCGGTAGAGAACCATGAAGCGGGCAAAGACGCTTCCTGAGAAAACGAAGCGCCTCATCGGGCGCTTCATCATTCTTTGCTGAGACATCATCGCTGAAACAATTGTCGCTGATACCGTCATCAGGGCAGACGAAACCCGCCAAGGGCGCTAGAATGCAGACGCTGCGCCCAATCAGATGCCCTCTTCAACCTGAAATCAGACGACAACATGACAGCACCCAGACAGGACAAAACACCGTGGTGGAGTCAGGGGAAAACCCCGGACTACCGTTTTTCATTAGCGAATGAGCGCACCTTTCTGGCATGGATTCGCACCGCGCTGGCGTTTCTTGCCGGCGCAGTGGGTATCGACCAATTTACCGTGCACATCGATCCGCTGTTGCGTCAGGGGCTGTCGCTGTTGCTGGTCGTTAGCGCGGCACTGCTCGGTGCGTTGGCGTATCGTCGCTGGGTTAGTAATGAGAAAGCGATGCGTCAGGAAAGCGATATGCCGTATACGCCAATGCTGCTGATCGTGACGCTGTTTATCACCCTCATTGCCATCGCGCTTGCCGCGATGATTCTGTTCGGGTAGCGCATGGACACGACACGCGATCCGGGATTACAGCCACAGCGAACCGGCATGGCCTGGTCACGGACGCTGTTTGTGATGCTAATCAACAGCCTGCTGTGTTTTCGTCTGAGCATGGTGAATGACAGCCGAGTGGTGTTTGCCTGCGCCATTCTGCTCTTGTGTGTTTCTGCGTTGATGTCGGTGCTGGCGATTCTGCGCTACCGCTTTAACGCCCATTGCCAACCGGTGCTATCACGCGTTAGCCACGGGCTGATTGTGCTCACGTCATCATCGATTGTCATCACCGCGCTGGTCTTGCTGCTACATTTCAGCGGCGTGTGGTAAGCCCCGATTTTCTGTCATTTTTTCTGAAAGGAAAGGTTTTCTGAAAAGAAAAGTTTTCTGAAAAGAAAGGCGGTGAAGCCCAAACGCGCTTCACCGATTAGACGGACTATTCGATCGAACTTTCCGGGAACAGGAACGGGTTGATGCTGCTGCGAGAAAAGCCCTCTTCCTCCATTTTCACATCCAGCACCAGTGACGCCAGATCGTCGGCGACGGCTTCTACACGGTGATCTTTTTCCTGATATAGCAGCTTCAGATACGTGCCGCAGTGGCCGCAGCTTTCCGCTTTGATGGCGGAGTTTTCGCTATCCAGCGACCAGTAATTCAGCTCGCTCGATTCTTCACAGTTGCTGCATTTCACCCGCACCATGTGCCATTCGCTCTCGCACAGATTACAGTGTAGATAACGCAGCCCGCTGGACGTACCTAACTGCACTACGCCTGAGACCGGAATACTGCCGCACACGGGGCAGAACTGGCGATGTTCGCCGGGTACGGCACGCGCTTTACCGGGCAGTTGGCTTGCCATTTGCGCCCAGAACAGCGACAGCGCCGCCCAGATGAACGGGGCTTTATCATTGCTCTCGGCACGAAATTCGTGTTGCAGCAGCGCCGTTGCCTGTTCTTCCAGTTCCTGCTCTGAGACTTTTTCCAGATTCTCCAGCGTAGATAATACCTGCCCGCTGGCATCCGGTTTTAATTCTTCAATCAGTGCACGCAGCAGCGTGTGCCAGTGTGTATCACGAGGGAACACCGCGATATCGAGCGGTGGACGTTCACCAGACTGTTTCAGCACGTCACTCAGGTCAAGCTTCAACGGATGATCGTGCAATACCTTCTGCTGGGCTTCCACCACGCCTGCGGCGAAAGTGAGATAATCGCCCAACGGGTGATCTTCAGCTAACTGACGCAGACGCTCCGCGCGGCTGCTGTACAGGCTTTTCAGATTGGCAAAAAGCAACGGGGGGATATTCCCTTCCGGCATCGATTTTTCGTTCTGTTCTAACTGTTCCTGAGGAACAATGCGAATACTCATCAGGGGGATTTTTCCTGTTGTTTACGTTGTCTATCCGATAGATTTCGGGGTGCAGGAAGGCCGCCAGCGCGGTCCGAAAGATAGCGGGTATAGCTCACCTTTAGTCGGAATTATACGCATCGTGACTAGCGACTTTCTGATTTCCGGCAAGGTTATGGCTGTTTTTCGCCATCCATTCAGTCACCTTCAGCTATGACGGAAACAGTAGCAGAAAAGCGGCAAACATCTCCACACCTCTAAAGGGGTGATCGGGTCAAGCGTTCACTTATCTGCGATCGAATCAGCGATGCCAATACGATCACGCTTTGCTCACAGCGCTCGTCCCATTCATAGGAGGCGTTGAAGCGGAAGTAACGATCGTATTTGTCGCCAGTCGTGAACATTTTCCCCGGCGCAATACTGACGCCTCGTTCCAGCGCGCGGCGATATAGCTCCGTGCTGCTGATACCTTCAGGCAATTCCAGCCAGAGAAAATAACCACCTTGCGAATGATTAATGGGTACGTCGCCCGGGAAGTGTCGGCGTAGCGACTGTAACGCCGCGTGTTTACGTTGTTCCAGCGCTCGTCGCAGGCGGCGCAGATGGCTGTCATAGCTGCTGGTCGCCAGATAATCCGCAATCGCCAGCTGCATGGGTGCACTGGTCGATAAGGTACTCATCAGCTGTAAACGCTGAATGCTGCCCGCATAGCTCCCTGCCGCTACCCAGCCGATGCGGAACCCCGCCACCAGATTTTTAGAAAACGAAGAGCAGTGCAGAATCGTCCCTTTTTTATCCAACGCTTTTGCGGGCAACGGACGTTGCAGGCCGGTATAAAGCTCGCTGTAGACGTCATCCTCTACCAGCCCGACGCCGTGTTTTTCCAGCATCGCCACCAGCCGCTGTTTCTTTTCCCAGGACAGCGTGCAGCCGAGCGGGTTATGAAAATTGGTCATCAGCCAGCAGGCTTTAATTGGATAGTCGTTTAGCGCCTGCTGCAATGCATCAAGATCGATGCCCTGCTGCGGATCGGTTGCAATCGCAATCGCTTTGAGTTTAAGGCGTTCGATCGCCTGTAGCGCGCCGTAAAAAGC
The DNA here is from genome assembly GCF_016950255.1 of Pectobacterium brasiliense. Classification (NCBI taxonomy): domain Bacteria; kingdom Pseudomonadati; phylum Pseudomonadota; class Gammaproteobacteria; order Enterobacterales; family Pectobacteriaceae; genus Pectobacterium; species Pectobacterium brasiliense. Next base: position 107,018 of record NZ_JACGFN010000002.1, read on the forward strand.
GGGAGATTCGATCACCACATAATCGCCCGGCTCCGTCAGCGCCTGAAGGCTGAGATTAAGGGACTCCATCGCGCCCGCCGTAATCACAATCTCATCGGGCGAGACGGCAATCCCCTGCAACGCGTAGCGCTGGGCGATGTTCTTCCTCAGGCTTTCATTACCCGGCGGCAAGTTATCCAGCGCGCTGTGTGGCTGCATATGACGCGCCACCGATGCCAACGAGCGCGTCAACTGGCGCTGTGGGAAGAGCTGTGGATCGGGAAACGCCGATCCGAACGGCATGACAGCCGGATCTTTGCTGGCCTGAAGCACGTCAAAAATGAACGCATTGACGTCTACGTCTTCGGTCAGTTGCACGCGCTCCTGCCCTACGGGCGAATGCAGGCTGTCTGCTGGTAGCACAGACAGCTTTGGTGCCGCGTAATAACCCGACTGTGGACGCGACACAATCAGCCCCTGACTTTCCAGCAGCTGATAAGCGTGCAGCACGGTCATCAGGCTCATACCCGAATGCAGTGATTTTTCCCGCAGCGAGGGCAATTTGTCGCCCGGCTGCCAGATCCCTTCCTGAAGCTGCTCACGGATCTGGTGAGCGAGCTGTTCAAACTTTGCCATAGCGCTGCGGTTTCGGTGGATGAGTCTGTCATTATTTTTAGCTCGATCACCACCGACAGGTCATGATCGAGAAGGATGCTTTATCGCGAACAACACGTTGTTCCAGGATTATTTCGCCGCGTAGCGTTGTACAAAATCCAGCAGAATCTTGCGCGCCCAGACGGGTTCCTGCGAAATATCCATCATCCTATCGACATCCCAACCGCCCTGTCGTAGCGCCGCTTCATTATGACGCAGGCACGTCAGCATGATGTCCGCGCTGAATTCCGGGTGAAATTGCACGGTCAGGACTTTATCGCTGTAGCGGATAATCTGGCAGCCATCCATCTCGGAACTCGCCAGCACCTGCGCACCAGCAGGTGGTTCCAGCACGGATTGCTGATGGGTCAGATAAGCACCAAACTGCTGCGGATAATCACGCAGTAAGGTGTCTTGCGCCGCGGCTTCATGGGTTGTCACAACCTGAACGCCCACTTCCTTGCCGTTCGGGTTATCCCCCACTTTACCGCCCAGCACATCGGCGAGCAGTTGGTGCCCATAACACACGCCCAGCAACGGAACATCCGCGTAATACGCTTCACGCAGCCAGCCTGCGGTGTATTCGCTCCAGTCCAGTCGATCGGTGACCATTGACCACGAGCCGGAAATCACCACCGCCGCCAGCGTATCAAACGACGGCAGTCGCTCCCCGAGATCGGGACGAACCACCTGCACCGGCTGCGTTTTGCCCTGCACCGCATCAGTAAACCACTTCCCCTGTTGCCCAACCTGAGACGCAATGCCTTCCGGCGGTTGGCCCAACTGAATCACCAGCAATACCCTTTCGCTCATCGTCCTGTTCTGCCCGTATTTGAAAAGCCATCAACCTGAGAAATCATCGGTCTGAAAAACCAATAAGCATGCTGTGCGCACTGCTTATAACGAACGTAGCACTATGACTCCATGAAAACCAGCCGCCATGAAAATCTGCGCATGGGGAAAAAAACCCTGCGCATTATTTTATCATCGTGAAATGGGGCTGCTTGAGGGCAGAAAGAGTCTGCTAACTGGAAGGCTGTTGATGGTAGGCTAGCGAGAAAACATCGTAGAAATCAACGTCACCTTTCGTACGTCGAATTTTCTCTATCCCTGCTTTCACGGCTGATGGCACCTGCTCGTTGCGTAGCAGCTTATCCTGCGTGTCCTGTGATACGTGGCGGACCGTAAACCACTCGCCGTTATAGCAAACACGGAGATCCAGCGTATCAATGTCTTCAAAGCGATAGGTCGGGTTGATATCTACCGAGAGCGCCAGCGTCATCACCAGCAGGAAAACCGTGAAGCCGATCAGATACGGTAAACCAAAATAAGGGGCATAAAAGAGGATGATCGCGACCGGCACGTAGCTCACCAGCATCGCGGCAAACAGATAGGGATGTGACTGCATGAATTTGCGGCTAAAACGTATTTTATTGTCGCGTTTTTCTTCCCGATTAATACGTTCGATCTCTTCGGTCAGAAGGCGTTTTACTTCATCCATCGTCATCACCATCGTGCTTGAGGAATACAACACTGCTGGCATCGATTAGAACATAGCCCCATGAGAGATAACAGATACAGTTTTCGACAGATTAACTATAACAGTTTGCCGAATGCCGGGATGGATTACCCCGGCAACTTCGGTGACAGAATGGCGGAGATTATGGAATGGCGGGCATCGTGAGATCGGGATCGATCAGATTGTAGATGTGATTGCCAAACACGGGTTGTTGCAACAGTTGATCAACCGCCAGCGCGACATCCCAACGGGACACCAACCCCAGCGTAGCAGCACCCTGCGTCAGTTTTGCATTGTGCGTCGCAACCACGTCCAGCAGACCGCCGGGACGAACAATACAGTGATCCAACGTACTGCTTTGCAACCAGCTTTCTGCCAGCGATTTCTCACGCACCGCGAAGCCAAACGCCGCTCTGGCGCGTGGCGACAACAGCGGCCAGCTATCGCCGCAGCCCAGTGATGTCACCAACAACATACGCTTAAGACCTGCCTGTTCGGCACCATCGATCACCGTGCGGTGACCCTGATAATTTACCGTGCCGCCGCCCATTGTCGATACCACAATGGCAGAAGGCCCCGCCACACGACAGGCTTCCGCGACCGTTTCCAGCTCGCAAGCATCGCCTTCTACTACCGTCATTCCCTGCTCACGCCAGTGTTTGGCCTGTTCAGGATTACGTAATACGAGTACGACTGCCTGCTCGCACTCAATAGCGCGCTGTAATAAACAGGCGCCGACCCCATTGCCTGCGCCGAAAAGTAACCACGTCATACCTGCTCCGGTTGTAATTCACTCGCCAGCGCACGGAACGCTTCAACCTGAGCGCTCAGCAACTGGCGGTGGCTGTCTCGTCCAAGGAAAATTTTAAACATCGCCGCACCGCTGGCATTAAAGAACACCACGGACGCCGTGTCCATCCCCATGAATTTACGTTCAATAAACGCAATGTGCTGACAGCTCGTTGCACGGATATGTCCGCTCAGGCCATTTTTACCGCGCAGGTTAAAGTAACCGTGGCGATGCGTACCGGTTGGCAGCTCGCTCTTGAATTCCAGAATCGCGTCCGCCGTGTGGCTGATTAGCGTCACTTCACCCCAGGTCGCAATCGTGTCCCAGACGCGATCGAAACGATCGCCCGCCGCCAGCGTACGCTGCGCCGCAGGCAAGGCCTCAACGACAGCAAACAGCGAGGTATTATATTTTCCGGCAATCTCTTCCAGTGTGCCATCAGGGTTGGTTGCCAGTAATTCATTCAGTGTCATCGTCATGGTTGCGTCTCCGGTTAGTGCGCATGCTCTTCGGCATTAAGCTGGGGGATAATTTGTTGTAATGCCTGCATCAGGTTATTCGCCCAGAAGCGGCCATCGTTGGTCAGACGCAGGCAGGTGGAATCGTCACAGGTCAGCCCGGCCTGATGCCACTGGCTAAGCAACGGCTGAAGTTCACGGGCATGGCGAGTCAACTGAGGCAGCTTGATACGACCGACCTCAATACCCGCCTGAAGCTGATGCTGCCACGGCCCGGTCGGACTGGCTGGCGTCATCATCATGATCGGTTTTTGCCCCTGATCGATCTGCTGGTAGTAGCGCTCCAGGCTGCGTTCCATCATGTAGGCTTGCCCGTTTATATTGCCGCCCGCACCGCTGCCCATTGCCAGACAGTCCGCGCCTTGTTTAATCAGCAGGTTATACAGGTTGCGTTCACGCGTGGTGCGCGCCCAGTGGCTGTTGCTAAGCTGGTGCCAGCCAGCATCGGCCAAAAACGCCGCACCAGTTCGGTAAAAATCACGACGGGCCACCACATCAGGCAGCGCCACACGCTGGTTTTCGGCCGCCTTCGCCAGCGGCGTGGTTGGTAACAGATTCAGCGCATACAGATCGACGCCGTCTAACGCTAAATCGCTGACGATGGCCAGATCTTCGTGCCAGATTTCCGGCGTTTGCTCCGGTAGACCGAACATCAGATCGCACACCACAGCGGCTCGATCTCGCTCGCACAGACGCTCAAGGAAGCGAATTGACTGCTGCTTATCCGACGTACGCGCCATACGCTGACGAATACGGGTATCGAACGTCTGAATTCCGATGGAGAAGCGGTTCGCTCCGGCATCCAGACAGGCATCGATCCGCTCATCGTCAAAATCCATCGCCCGCCCTTCTACTGTGATTTCACAGTCCGGTGCCAGCGGCAGAGAAGTACGGATCGCGCGAATAATCTGCGACAGCTCATCGGCCGCCAGCGCCGTTGGCGTCCCTCCACCAAAGTACACCGCATGAATCGGTGCAGACTGATGCAGCGGGCTATCCGCCTCCATCGCCAATTCCTGTAATAAATAGCGGGTATAGGTCGCCGTGCTGTCATCACGCAGCTTGTTTTGATAAAAACCGCAGAACGTGCAATGCGTGGCGCAGAAAGGAATGTGCAGGTAGAGCAGGCGTTTACGCGCAGGCACTGTCTGTTGCTTCAACGTCTGCCAACCGGCAGGAATCTGTTCTGGTGAAAGCGGCACATGGTTGCGCCATGGCATAGCCATACGTCGGGCGCCAAAAGGCTGCTCACCGGGCTCGGCATAATACGGCGTCAAATCGATGTTCATTAACGGCCCCCAAATAATCAATAAAATAAATTAAATGATAATTATTTTTATTTGGCAACCAGCCCAACAAGCAGAAAGGAAGAGGATTATTCTTTTCGCGTCATTTTCTCTTTAAATTAACCGATTTGCTTATTTTGGTTAAAATTGCAGATATAAATAAATACGGTTATTTCTCATGATTTTCATAGCATTAATCCACTGCACTCACTTTAAATGTTAAATAAATGAAAACAAAAATCACTACATTAAAATTCGTTAATTTAACAACCAATAAAATATTGCAAGTCCTTATTTAATAATAAATGAGATTGCAGTCACATTTTTTAATATCCATTCAAATTTAATTATCGCCGCCCTCCCTCAAATGATAATGTTAATGATAATCATTAACTTTTCAGAGAAAAAGCCATGAATAAAAAGGCCACACACTGGGCTCTCTTTATGCTGCCTGCTATTTATAGCGGCGCAATTAATGCAGCGCCAAACGATTCATCGACAAATCATTCGACCACAAACAGCGATGAAATAACCGTTATTAGTGCAGGGAGAACGGAACAGAATTTATGGGAAAGCCCGGTCACGATGCAGGTTATCGATAATGAAAAGCTGAATAAATATACGGGTGATTCTATTGCCGAAGCGCTGCGTGATATTCCCGGCGTCGATATTACCGATACCGCATTAGCCGGGCGGAAACAAATACGTATTCGCGGCGAAGAAGCCTCACGCGTATTAGTGTTAATTGACGGACAGGAAGTCACTTATCAACGCGCCGGACCCAATTACAGCCTCGGGTTATTAATCGATCCTTCTTATATTGAACGTATTGAAGTCGTGAAAGGCCCGCATTCGGTATTATATGGCTCGCAGGCTATCGGCGGCGTGATCAACTTTATTACCCGCAAAGGCGGAGACAAACCGTTGAGCGGCAAAATCAAAGCCGTTTATGACAGCGCGACCGCAGGCTGGCAGGAATCGGGTTTAGCCTACGGCTCCATCGATAATTTTGACTATCGCCTCAGCGGCAGCTATAGCGATCAGGGCAACCGCAGCACGCCGGATGGTCGTCTGCCGGATACTCATTTCCGCAACAGCGGACAGTCCGCCTGGCTCGGGTATCGTCTTGGCGATCATAAATTCGGCCTGTCGCTGGACAGCTTCAAGCTCAGCACGCAGACCTACACCGACTCGGATGAATACGACAGCTTCAGCGTGCGTATTCCTGAACTAGAAAGAAAGAAGGTCGGCCTGTTTTATGACTGGCAGATCGGCGGCGATGTGCTGAAAAACCTGCATCTGGATGCCTATCAGCAAAATATCAAACGCGAATTCCGTAACGATCTGTCGCAGAGCGGTAATCCGTTGCGCTATAACGGCATGGCGCTTTATCAAGGCAAAATGGCGATGAGTACAGGCACCGACGACAAGCAGACTAGTCGGGGATTGACCTTACAAGCGGATATCACGCCATTAGCCGGACACACGCTGATCGCTGGGGGACAATGGCTCTCCGATGTCGTGAAGCAAAATGCATTCTCCGATGTCCGGGTAACGGGATCGTTATCGCCGATGGGCACACCGTCTCTGTCGGTCAACCCAAGCTCAATATCCAATAACCACTGGCGGCAAAATAGCTGGGCGCTGTTCGCGCAGGATGAATGGAAAATAACACCGGACTGGACGTGGACACTGGGTGCGCGTCAATACTGGGTTGAATCACTCTCCTACGGTGGTCAGAAGACAGGCACCGTGAGAATGAACGGTATGGTGATGCCGAATAACAGTACGTCTGCCGCCGCGAAGGAAAGTGACAGTACACTCGTCACCGCCAGCAGCCTACGCTATTCCGGCTTTGACAATATCCAGCTGCGCGCCTCCTTCGCGCAAGGTTATGTCTACCCTACCCTGACGCATAAATTTTACGACACCGCGGCGGGTGGGAGCACCACTTACGGCAACGCCAATCTGAAAGCGGAAAAGTCGGATAACTATGAAGTCGGCATGCGTTATAAAAACGATAGCTGGCTGCTGGACAGCGCGATCTACCATTCACGCGCCAAAGACTACATCACCACGCTGAACTGCGCCGGTAACGCCGCCTGTTCCGGCAGCACGGACAGCAGCAGCCGCTACTACGCCAACGCCAACCGTGCGACTACGTACGGGATGGAAATGTATGCGGAATACCTCGGCTGGACGCTGTCTCCTTACGTTAACGGCAACATCATCCGCCGTGAGCTGGAATTGCCGACTCGCAGCACCTATCGCACGGGTGAACCCACCTTTACGGGCCGCGTCGGGGTCAAAAATATTATGCTGTTCGAACGTATGGAGTTGGAGTCGGATCTCTACCTCCGGGCAGCCTCACGAGCGAAGGATGAAACCGCAGATACCGCCGTCCAGCACAGCGGTTGGGCAACGGCTAATCTGGAATTTACCAGCACCTTCGGTAGCGAGAATCAATACCAGGTCACGCTGGCGCTGAATAACCTGCTGGATAAGCGCTATACCACCGCGCATGAAAGTATTCCCGCATCCGGCTTCAGCACCGCGATTGGCGCAGCGTTCTCATTCTAAGCATCATGATGATGAAGGCGATAATCGCGTTAATGCTCTTCGGGCTGTCTTCCTTCACCTGCGCGGCTGAGCCGCGCGTGGTGATTGCCGGTGGCTCGCTGGTGGAAATCGTTTATGCGCTTGGCGCAGGCGATACGGTGGTCGGCGTCGATCAGACCACTACCTATCCGCCACAAACAGCAACGCTGCCAAAGGTCAGCAACTGGCAACAGTTGACGAGCGAAGGCATTTTGTCACTGCACCCAACGCTGTTGATGACCTGGCAGGATGCCAACCCGCCGCAGGTACTTAATCAGCTTGAGCAGGCAGGTGTAACGGTGGCGCGTTTCACCCGCACGCCCAGCACGCCAGCGCAGTTGCTTAGCAATATTCGTCAGGCTGGCGCGTTGCTCAATCGCACGGAGGCTGCCGAGCAATTGGCGACCCGTCTCTCTCAGCAGTTGAGTGCGGTATCAGAGCGGCTGTCAACGCGGAAGGATCGCGTCAGCGTCGTGTTTTTGCTGAGTGTTGGCAGCAGTGCGGCGCAGGTCGCGGGGAAAAACACCGTGGTGGATAGCCTGATCGCGCTGGCAGGCGGAAAGAATATTGCCACACATAGTCAGTATCGTATTTACGGCGGCGAGGCGATGATTGCAGCCAATCCTGAGGTGGTTGTGGTGACGACGCAAAGTGTGGAAAACGGCGTGGAGGCGCTGGCGGCTGTACCCGGTTTAACGCAAACCGCAGCCTGGAAAAACCAGCGTATTATCGCGCTCGATCAGGCGATTTTACTGGGAATGGGGCCGCGCGTTGCCGAGGCTGTGGAAGCGCTGAATCGCGGATTTTATCCTGACTAAACGAATATATCCCCTAGATAATTCGAGTTGCAGGAAGGCGGCGACACAGTGAATCCTCAGGAGCTTACATCAGTAAGTGACTGAGGTGAGCGAGGAAAGCCAACGCACATGCAGCTTGAAGTATGACGGGGATTAACGGCCTCAATAATGAGGCCGTATCACACACTTACTGAATACCCTGACTACGCAGGTAATCTTCATAGTTGCCGGTGAAATCGATCACTTTATTTGGCGTTATTTCCAGAATACGGGTCGCCAACGAGCTGACAAATTCACGGTCATGGGAGACGAACAGCAGCGTCCCTTCATACATTTCCAGCGCCATATTCAGCGATTCAATGGATTCCATATCAAGGTGGTTGGTCGGTTCATCCATTACCAGAATATTCGGACGCTGCATCATCAGCTTACCGAACAGCATGCGGCCTTTTTCACCACCGGATAACACTTTCACTTTCTTCTTAATATCATCCTGGCTGAACAGTAAACGACCGAGTATGCTGCGCACGGCTTGCTCGTCGTCTTTTTCCTGTTTCCACTGGCTCATCCAGTCAAAAACAGTCAGCGTCTCATCGAATTCGTATTCGTGATCCTGCGCGTAGTAGCCAATTTTTGAGTTTTCAGACCATTTCACCGTACCGCTATCCGGTTCCAAATCACCGACCAGCGTTTTCAGTAATGTCGATTTACCGATACCGTTGGCACCCAGAATAGCGACTTTCTCACCCACTTCGACCATCAGGCCCAGCTTGCTAAACAGCGGGCCATTATCAAAACTTTTGCTCAACGCTTCAACTTCCAGCGCATTACGGAACAGTTTCTTATCCTGATCGAAACGGATAAACGGGTTTTGACGGCTGGACGCTTTCACTTCATCCAGCTGGATTTTATCGATCTGGCGTGCGCGCGATGTCGCCTGCTTGGATTTAGAGGCGTTGGCGCTAAAGCGGCTGACGAACGATTGCAGTTCGGAAATCTGCGCTTTCTTCTTGGCGTTATCGGCCAGTAAACGCTCACGAGCCTGCGTCGCGGCCGTCATGTACTCATCATAGTTGCCGGGATAAATACGCAGCTCGCCGTAGTCCAGGTCCGCCATATGCGTACAAACCATATTCAGGAAGTGACGGTCATGCGAGATGATGATCATGGTGCTGTTACGCTCGTTCAGCACCTGCTCCAGCCAGCGGATCGTATCGATATCCAGGTTGTTGGTCGGTTCGTCGAGCAGCAGGATATCGGGATCGGCAAACAGCGCCTGCGCCAACAAGACACGCAGTTTCCAGCCGGGAGCAATCTCACTCATCAAGCCATAGTGCTGCCCAACGGGAATTCCCACGCCCAGCAACAGTTCACCAGCACGAGATTCTGCGCTGTAGCCATCCATCTCACCATACTGCACTTCCAGATCGGCAACTTTGTAGCCGTCGGCTTCGCTCATTTCAGCCAATGAATAGATACGGTCGCGCTCTTCTTTTACCGCCCACAGCTCACCGTGGCCCATGATAACGGTATCCAGCACGCTGTATTTTTCAAAAGCGAACTGATCCTGACGCAGTTTACCCAGGCGTTCATTAGGATCGAGGAAGACGTTACCGCCGCTCGGCACCAGATCGCCGCCGAGAATCTTCATGAATGTAGATTTACCGCAGCCATTTGCGCCAATCAAACCGTAACGGTTGCCGCCACCAAATTTAACGGAAATGTTTTCAAACAACGGCTTGCTGCCGAACTGCATGGTGATATTGTTGGTACTTAACACAGCACTTATACTCGAGTCGGAATGTGATTTGGCGCGCATTATGCCACAAGCGCGCGATAGGATCGCGGTTAGTTTTGAGTAATATTTAAGCGATAGCGCATACAGGAGAGAAATGCGATGCCTATAGTACGTCGTTTCAAACAGGTCGACGTTTTCACCCAGCAGTCTTTCAAGGGCAATCCGCTTGCCGTCATTATGGAGGCGAAGGGATTAACCGATGCGCAAATGCAGGAGATCGCTCGCTGGACAAACCTGTCAGAAACCACGTTTGTCCTGCCAGCCACCGATCCTTTAGCGGATTACCATGTTCGTATTTTTACGCCAGAATCGGAAATGCCGTTTGCCGGACACCCTACGCTAGGCACCGCACATGCCCTGTTGGAAGAAGGGTTGCGCCCTAAATCCCCAGGTCAGTTAGTGCAACAGTGCGGCGTTGGCTTAGTGCCCATTAATATTAATGATGACGGCAGTCTGGCTTTCCACGCGCCGCAGGCCACCATGGTTCCGTTTGGTGATGAGCATGCGCCACTGCTGGAAAAAACACTGGGCATTACTGGTTTGGGTAGTGCTGCTATCGATAACCGCTACCCACCCACCGCGGTACACATGGGCATTCGCTGGCTTGTGATTCGCGTAGACAGCGCCGACACCTGTCTGAACATCACACCCGATGCAGACGCGCTCTCAGCCGTGCAAGACCTCAGCCAGACTAACGGCATCGCCATCTATGGCCCGCACGGTAATGCGACGCCAGCCGATTATGAAGTTCGTGCGCTCTACATTGAACGCGGTCATCTCAAAGAAGATCCGGTTACTGGTAGTGCCAACGCCTGTCTGGCAGCGCTGCTTCGCCAACAGCATTCTATCAATAACGTCACCGCGCCACTCAGCTACCTGGCGCGACAGGGCACCATGCTGCAACGCGATGGCCGCATTACTGTCACTTACCTGAACGATGAACCGTGGATCGGCGGGCACAGCGTCACGATCGTTGACGGAACGTTACAGCGGTAAAGGGAGCGATTTTATGGAAGCGCCATTTGTCGATACGTCATTTATAGATGCGCTGTATGAATTGCGTCATCAGCCCCGCCTGCACCTAGCGATCCAGGAAGAACGCGATGCCGATGCGCTCTTTACCCTGATTCAGCAGGAAAAAGCGCGCTTACGGCGTACTTTACCCTGGCCTGATTCCGTCAAGAGCGTCGATGACACGCGTGAAACCATTCGCGCCAACCGAAAGGCCTTCTTCGACAAAACGGCCGCCGTGTACATGATCCGCTGGGACGACGCGCCGGCTGGCATCGTCTCCTTCAACACGATTCAGGATAAAGAAGGCACCATCGGCTATTGGATCGCCGAAGCCTTTGAAGGCAAAGGCATCGTTTCTCAGGCTGTCAGTACACTGATAGCCGCCTATACCGATGCCAACCTCGTTGAGCGCTGCGTCATCAGAGCCTCAACCGCCAACATGCGTAGCAACGCTGTCGCTCAACGGCTTGGCTTCCGCTTTCACCACACGGAGAAAGACGCCGAGCGGATTGGCGAGCAGTGGTTCGATCACAATATTTATCACTATCCCGCCTGATATTACCTCGCATGCTTTCCACCACCTGATGCGCTGGCCTTCCGGCTGCGCATCAGGTTCTTTCGTTCCACGACGTGTTTCACTTATCGTGTCGTTATTATTTTGTGACTAACGTCACAAAAATGTTGAAATCCGATCTCATCTTCGCTACCATTAAAAAACGTGATGAACATCACATTTAACTAACCCGTTAGAGGAGCCTGATAATGAAAACTTTTCGCAAAATCAGCAAATTCTTTAAAAGAATGGGAGATGTTTATGTCAGTTACTGTGAACGTATTGGGTCAATCATCAGCCCGTTCTGATTGTGATATAAACAATCTCTAAAGCCGCCTCCTACAGGCGGCTTTTGTTTTTTCAGCCTCTCTGTCACCCTGTTCATCCCCCTTTCCTTTTTGTCTACCCACACGTCGCAGATTTGTGCAGCACACCGCATGCCTGAACATTCTCTTTTAAAAACAGCTCAATGCGTTTTCCTTTCACGGCAAAACCACCGTTAACAGACTATGCTTTTCTCTAGCTGTACTTGCTTCGCGTCCCCGACGTCTGCGCTAAAAGATAAAAAGGACATGGCTATGAGTAAAGTTAAACAACAGGATATTGACCGTCTGATCGAACTGGTCGGCGGGCGTGAGAACATCGCGGCGGTCACACACTGCATCACTCGTCTCCGCTTCGTCTTGCACGACTCGTCCAAAGCTCATCCCAAGAACATCGAAGAACTGCGTATTGTCAAAGGGTGTTTTACCAACGCCGGACAATTTCAGGTCGTGATCGGCACCAATGTGGATGAGTATTACAAGGCACTGCTCGCCACGACGGGCAAAGGCGAAATCAATAAGGAAGAGGCCAAAGTCGCCGCTCGCCAGAACATGAGCTGGTTTGAACGCAGCATTTCACATTTTGCCGAGATCTTTTTCCCGCTGCTTCCCGCGCTCATCAGCGGGGGCTTGATTCTCGGTGCACGTAACGTCATTGGCGATATCCCGATGCGCGACGGGCAAACGCTGGTACAGCTCTACCCAACCTGGCAAACCATCTACGATTTCCTCTGGCTGTTGGGTGAAGCCATCTTCTTCTATCTCCCCGTTGCGGTCTGCTGGTCAACCGTACGCAAAATGGGCGGCACGCCCATCCTCGGCATCGTGCTGGGCATCACGCTGGTATCGCCGCAGCTCATGAACGCCTACCTCATCGGTCAACAAACGCCTGAAGTGTGGAATTTCGGCTGGTTCACGATTGAGAAGATAGGTTATCAGGCACAGGTCATTCCGTCCGTCCTGGCCGGGATGGCGCTGGCGATAATCGAGACAAGGCTGAAAAAAATCGTGCCGGATTACCTCTATCTGGTGGTCGTGCCCGTAACCTCACTTATTCTGGCCGTGTTCCTGGCACACACGTTAATTGGCCCGTTTGGCCGTATGATTGGTGACGGTGTCGCCTGGGCCGTTAAAGCGGTCATGACTGGCAGCTTCGCCCCTGTTGGCGCAGCGCTGTTTGGGTTCCTGTATGCGCCGCTGGTCATCACGGGCGTGCACCAAACGACGTTAGCGATTGATATGCAGATGATTCAAAGTATGGGCGGCACACCGGTTTGGCCGCTTATCGCGCTGTCTAATATTGCTCAGGCGGCTGCCGTCGTCGGGGTGATTCTCGTCAGCCGAAAAGCCAACGAACGTGAAATTTCTGTTCCCGCCGCGATTTCCGCCTTTCTTGGCGTGACCGAACCGGCGATGTACGGTATCAACCTGAAATATCGCTTCCCGATGCTGTGCGCCATGATCGGTTCTGCCGCCGCCGCGCTCATTTGCGGCCTGTACGGCGTAACGGCAAATGGCATCGGCGTAGGCGGATTGCCGGGCATTCTCTCCATCAAGCCACAGTTTTGGGGAATCTTCGCTATCGCCACGCTGGTTGCCACCGTCATTCCGATTGTGCTGACGTCGCTGGTCTATAAGCGTAAAAGTCGCAATGGCACACTCGACCCTGCATAGCAGTGACATATAATTATTATCTCAACTCAGGCCGTGCAAGCACGGCCCCCTGTAATAAAGGAGCGACCTCATGACGATGAACGCCTCGCTTCCCTGGTGGCAAAACGGCGTAATTTATCAAATCTATCCGAAGAGCTTTCAGGACAGTACCGGAAATGGCATTGGCGACATCGCTGGCGTCACCACCCGACTCGATTACCTGCAACAGCTGGGTGTCGATGCGATCTGGCTGACGCCGGTTTATCTTTCTCCTCAGGTTGATAACGGCTATGACGTCGCCGACTACTGCGCCATCGACCCAACCTATGGCACGATGGCCGATATGGAAACGTTGATCGCGGAAGCGCACCAGCGCCGTATCCGTATCGTCATGGATATGGTGTTCAACCACACCTCGACGCAGCATCACTGGTTCCTGAACGCGCAGGATCGCCGCAGCCCGTACCGTCATTTTTATATCTGGCGTGATGGTAATGACGGTGCACTGCCCAATAACTGGCGATCAAAATTTGGTGGGCCAGCCTGGCAGTGGCACGCGGAAAGCAAACAGTATTATCTGCACCTTTTCGCTACCGAACAGGCCGATCTGAATTGGGAACACCCACGCGTACGCGATGAATTAAAACAGGTTTGTGAATTTTGGGCGGATAAAGGCGTGGACGGGCTGCGGCTGGACGTCATCAACCTGGTCTCCAAGCAGCAGGACTTCCCGTCTGATGCTCAGGGCGATGGACGCCGTTTCTATACCGATGGCCCCCTGATTCATGATTACTTGCAGGAATTCAGTCAGGATGTTTTTCAGCCACTCGGCTTGATGACCGTCGGTGAAATGTCATCTACCTCGCTGGAGCACTGCCGCCGCTACGCCGCGCTGGACGGCAGCGAACTCTCCATGACGTTCAATTTCCATCATCTGAAAGTCGATTATCCCAATGGGGAAAAATGGACGCTGGCGGAACCTGATTTCATCCAGCTTAAGCAGATTTTTAATCACTGGCAGCAGGGAATGCACAACCACGCCTGGAATGCGTTGTTCTGGTGTAATCACGATCAGCCACGCATCGTGTCACGCTTTGGTGACGAAGGCGAATTCCGTGTGCAGTCCGCCAAGATGCTGGCAATGGTACTTCACGGTATGCAAGGTACGCCCTATATCTATCAGGGCGAGGAACTGGGTATGACCAATCCCGGCTATACGCAGATTGAACAATACCGTGACATTGAAAGCCTGAATCAATTTGCTGAACAGCGCGATCGCGGCCAGCCAGAGGCACAAACCTTAGCAATCCTCGCCAGCAAGTCGCGCGATAACGGCCGTGCGCCGATGCAGTGGGATACCAGCAAGCATGCTGGATTTACGAGTGGTACACCGTGGATAACGCCATGCCAGAATTTCACCCACATTAACGCGGAGCTGGCGCTGGCGGATAAAGAGTCCGTCTTCTACACCTACCAACAGCTTATCGCTATGCGTAAAGCGCTTCCGCTGCTGACGTATGGCGAGTATCAGGATCTTTTGCCAGACCATCCTACCGTCTGGTGCTATCAGCGTATCTGGGAAGGACAGCGGCTTCTGGTTCTGGCAAACCTCAGCAAGCAGCCCCTGCTCTGGCAGCCTCCCATTGATACTCATGACCGCCGCTGGCGACTGTTACTCAGCAATTACCCTGACGCCCAGACTCAGCCCGCAATCCTGGAGCTACGCCCGTTTGAAGCCATCTATTGGGTACAAGGAATGCCGGAGAAAGAGGATAAGATTCAGGACTAAAGGATATCGAGAGATGTAGCGGGTAACCCCGCTACATTATTCCTGGAAACTACATTACCAGAAACTAGATTGGCAGAAACTAGCGCTTAGCCAGCAGTAATCCTAACACCAGACCTACCGAGGCACCGATACCGATACCGTGCCACGGTTTGTCATGCACATAGACGTCGGCTTTGTCGGCCACCTGCTTGGCGCGTGCATAATAGCTGTCAGTTACGCCAATACGGGCTTTGACTTCCAGCAGCGCTTTTTCAGCGCCCTTCTTCAAATCAAGGTAGGCTTGGTCTGCCTGATCGCCCGTATAGCGCAATACCTCATCCAGCGTTTCAGACAGAAGTTTTAAATCATCATCAACACGAATATCTTCAGGCTGTTTTTTTGTCGCTGCCATAAAGTGCTTCCTTCTGTTATGAAAAGTCATTAGTTATAAATCGTTGCCTTGTTAACTATAGACAATTTTGCGCCTTTGCTACGGCTTCAACAGACCAGATCATTCCTAAAACGTATTTTGCTTCCATAAAAAAACGCAGTGAGCGTTTTTCAACGTCGCTTGCGACGGCCCGAAGGGTGGCGAGCAGGAAGCTCGCCATAAAAAAACGCCGTTGATTCTCATCAACGGCGTTTCATAACTCAAGCAGACTCTCGTCAGCGGTTACATCATTGGCTGCGCCAATTGCACCAGAGAGATAAGCGGCTGCGGATACAAACCAAAGAACAGCACTGCGATGGAGGAGATCAGTACGACCACACCACCAGCGGTTAAAGCCCAGTTGTTTGGCGTATCACGCTGCAACACCTGCGGCGCATTCAGGAACAAACTGACCATCACACGCAGATAGTAGTACAGGCCAATGGCGCTACCCAGCACGACCGCACCAGTCAGCCACCACAGTTCAGCGTTAACACCGACAGCCAGCACGTAGAATTTACCGAAGAAGCCCAGCGTCATCGGAATACCCGCAAGAGACAGCATCATCACCGTCATCACCGCAGACAGGATCGGTTTATGCCAGAACAAACCACGGTAAGAGAACAGTGAATCAGCATCCGGCCCACGGTACGGGCTGGACATCAGGCTAACCACACCAAACGCACCCAGGCTGCTGAACAGGTAACCCACCAGATACACGCCTACGGTTTCCAGCGCCAGTTGATGGCTCTGAACCGCAATCAGGGCAACCAGCAAATAGCCCAAATGCGCGATGGAAGAGTAGCCGAGCAGACGTTTGATGTTGGTTTGCGATACCGCCATCACGTTACCGAACAGGATCGATGCGAATGCGATAACACCCAGCACGATTCTGACAGACTCGCTGTCAGCCATCGGCGCATACAGGAACAAACGCATGACTGCACCGAAAACGGCAATTTTACCGGCTGTCGCAAGAAACGTAGACACAGGTGCAGGCGCGCCCTGATACACATCAGGCGTCCACAGCTGGAACGGAACCAGAGACAGTTTGAAGCCCAGACCGACAATCATCATCCCCAAGCCTGCCAGCAACAGCGGCTCATGGATTTGGTGATCGCTCAGGCTCTTACCGAGGCTGGCAAAGCTCATATCACCTGATTCAGCATAAATCAGCGCCATCCCAAACAGCAGGAAGGAAGAGGCCGCTGCCGACAGCAGCATGTATTTAATACTGGCTTCCAGCGAACGTTTCAGGCGGAAGGCATAACCGACCAGACCAAACAACGGCAGAGAAAGCAGTTCAATCCCGATGAACAACGAAGCCAAATGGTTAGCGCTCGCCAGCAGGATCCCACCTAACGCAGCAATCAGAACCAGCAAGTAGAACTCATCACGGTTGTCTGGGTAGCCTTGCAGCCACGGATAGGCAAACGTGCTGGTTGCCAGACTGGCAAGCAGAACCAGTCCGGTATAGAACATCGAGAAGCCATCAACACGCAGCAGCGGCGTCACGTCCGTTGGGCCAGCCTGACCGACAAAGTACAGTGACAGCAACGCAATATTCAGGCCGATAACCGTCATGGTTGCGTTGACAAAATGGTTGCGTCGCCACGCAATGCACAGCATCACAACCACTACCGTCAATCCGACGATCAACAGCGGCGATAGCGCAATTAGTTGTTGAAGAGTTATTGTCATGGCGAATTACGGCCTTGTTGTTGAAATAATTGAATCTGGAGCAGACGACATAAACCACTGCTGGATATTTGACATCGCGGCACTGGAGGTATCCAGAATCGGTTGCGGGTAAACCCCTAACAACACCAGTAATACCACCAACAGCATCACGATAGACAATTCGCGGAACGACATACTCTTCAATGGTTCATCAGACTTAGGCGTACCGTAATAAGCACGCTGAATCATGATCAGTGAGTAGACCGACGCAAATACCAGACCGAAGGTTGAGATCACCGTAATCACCGGCACAACCTGATAGCTGCCGAACAGAATCATGAATTCGCCAACAAAGTTGCCCGTTCCTGGCATCCCCAACGTCGCGACAGCAAAGAACAGAGACAGCGCTGGCAGGTATTTCAAACGCGCCCACAGGCCGCCCATTTCACGCATGTCACGAGTATGCAGACGCTCGTACAGTTGACCGCACAGAATAAACAGACCGGCAGCGGACAGGCCGTGCGCAATCATCTGAATTACTGCGCCCTGATAAGCCAGTTGATTACCGGAATAGATGGCAATCATGACGAAGCCCATGTGGGACACCGAGGTGTAAGCGATCAGACGTTTGATGTCAGTCTGTTTAAAGGCCAACCAGGCACCGTAGAAGATACCAATCACACCCAGCCACATGGCAATCGGTGCAAAGGCATGGGAGGCGTTCGGGAACAGCGGCAGGCTGAAACGCAGCAGACCGTAGGCCGCCGTTTTCAACAGGATCCCCGCCAGATCAACAGAACCCGCGGTTGGCGCCTGGCTGTGTGCATCCGGCAGCCAGCCGTGCAACGGCACAACAGGCATTTTTACAGCAAACGCGATGAAGAAGCCCAGCATCAGCAGATATTCAACACCGTATGACATCGGCGTCTTCAGCAGGTCTTCATAGTTGAACGTCCAAACGCCGGTGGCATTGTGATGCACAAAGACCAGCGCCAGAATCGCAATCAACATGATCAGGCCACTTGCCTGGGTATAAATGAAGAACTTGGTTGCCGCCGTAATTCTGGTTTTACCATCGGAGCCTTTATGCCCCCACAGTGCAATCAGGAAGTACATCGGTACCAGCATCATTTCCCAGAAGAAGAAGAACAGGAACATGTCGATGGCAAGGAACACACCGATAACGCCGCCAAGAATCCACAGCAGGTTCAGGTGGAAAAAGCCCTGATAGCGCTGAATTTCATTCCAGGAACAGAGGATTGCCAACACGCCCAGCAGCCCCGTCAGCACCACCATCAGCAGCGACAGGCCATCCAGCGCAAGATGGATACCGATGCCGAAGCGTGGGATCCATGGCACATAAAACTCGGATTGCCATTGTGGCACGCCTGTTGGCGCAGTCAGAGAGTAACCGCCTTGCAACCACAGTTGCAGAGACAGTGCGAGTGTCAGCCCCATTGCAATCAACGCTATCCAGCGCGGTACTTTCGTACCAAAACGCTCTAACTGCCAGCACAGCAGACCGCCGATAAAGGGGAGAAGAATTAGCCAAGGTAGTAGCATGGCGTTTTGTGTCCCTAAATTAAAGAAATCTGAAAACTTGCCGTGGCGGGCATCCCTACCTGCGGAATGCCCTACCTTTTATACGTTACCGGATACTGCTTTAGACCAGCAGTAACAAGGCCAGTACCAGCACGGCACCAAAGCCCATAGAAGCAACGTACCAGCGCAACTGACCATTCGCACTGAGCGCTAGCCCACGGTTACCCCAACGGGTAATCGTAGCCGGAAGCGTCATCAATGCATTTAACGGATCACGCTGCAACAGCTTCGCGATAGCCAGATACGGTTTCACAAAGACATGGTCATACAACCAGTCGAAGCCCCACGCGTGGAACCACCAGGTCGAGAAGAAACGACCTGGAGCACTCTTCGCGATGCTGCTCACCGCCTGACGTTTACCCAGCCACAGCACAGCAGCAAGCAGAATACCGGCAATCGCCACCACGCCAGAGGTAATTTCCAACGTCATCAACTGACCATGTTCAAGCTCTGTCGTCGCCGGCAATACACCGTGCAACGGCGGAACAATCATCGCACCAATAAAGGTGGACAGAATCATCAGCACAACCAGCGGTAAGTGGTGAGAAATGCCTTTTCCTGCATGCGCTTTGGTTTTCTCTTCACCGTGGAACACGATGAAAATCATACGGAACGTATACAGCGAGGTCATGAAGGCACCGGCCAATCCAGCCACCATCAGATTGATGTGACCATTTGCCCATGCGCCAGCCAGAATCTCGTCTTTACTGAAGAAGCCTGCGGTAACCAGCGGCAGTGCAGCCAGCGCCGCGCCCCCGACCAGGAAGCAAACATAAACCAGCGGAATCGTTTTACGCAGGCCGCCCATCTTGAAGATGTTCTGCTCGTGGTGGCAGGCCAGAATCACCGAACCAGAAGAGAGGAACAGCAGCGCTTTAAAGAACGCGTGCGTCATCAGGTGGAAAATCGCGGCATCCCATGCCTGAACGCCCAGCGCCAGGAACATGTAACCAATCTGGCTCATAGTAGAATAAGCCAAGACGCGCTTGATGTCGGTTTGAACCAGAGCGGCAAAACCCGCCAGCACCAGCGTTACTGCACCCACAATTCCTACCAGATGCAGAACATCCGGTGCCATCAGGAAGAGGCCGTTTGTGCGCGCAATCAGGTAAACGCCCGCGGTAACCATCGTCGCGGCGTGGATCAGTGCAGAGACCGGCGTTGGACCCGCCATCGCATCTGCCAGCCAGGTTTGCAGCGGCAGCTGTGCCGATTTACCGACGGCACCACCCAGCAACATCAGCGTAGCCCAGGTGATTTCCGGTGAACCTTCAGCCAGTTTCTGCGGTGCCAATACCATCAGCTCGCGGAAGTTAAGCGTACCCAGTTCTTTGTAAAGGATGAACAGGGCAAAGGCGAGGAAGACGTCACCCACACGCGTAACGATGAAAGCTTTCATCGCCGCCGCGCCGTTCTTCGGATTGGTGTAGTAGAAACCGATCAGCAGGTAACTGCACAGCCCCACCCCTTCCCAACCGAGGTACATCAACAACAGGTTATCTGCCAGTACCAGAACGACCATACTCGCGATGAACAGGTTGGTGTAGGCAAAGAAGCGGGAATATCCCTCTTCCCCACGCATGTACCAGGAGGCAAACAGGTGGATAAAGAAACCAACGCCTGTTACAACGGACAGCATCGTCACCGAAAGGCCATCGAGCGTCAGCGTTACGCTGATGTCGAAGTTGCCAACGGCCATCCATGTCCACAAATGCTGATTAAAGAAGGTCACGCCACCGTGCTGTTGGCCCATGAAATCGACCACAACCCAAGCGGTAACCAACGCTGCCAGACCAATCGAGCCAACACCGACAGTCGCGGACGTATTTTCCGACCAGCGACCGCGAGAAAATGCCAGCAACAGAAAGCCGAGCAGCGGGAAGAGTATTGTTAAATAGAGTAAGTTCATCCGCGCATCTCACTGACTGTATCAATATTCAGGGTCTGACGACGACGATACATTTGTAGCAACAGTGCCAGACCAATACTGGCCTCAGCCGCTGCCAGCGTAATCGCCAGAATGTACATCACCTGACCATCCGGCTGCTGCCAGTAACTGCCTGCAACGACAAAAGCCAGCGCGGCAGCATTGATCATAATTTCGAGACTGATCAACATAAACAGCAGGTTACGGCGAATCAACAGACCAGTCAGTCCCAGAACAAACAGGATAGCGGCTAAAATTAACCCATGTTGTAACGGAATCATGCGCGTTCCCCCGTTATTTTCTTCTCAACGTCCTGGTTCGCGCCTTCTTTACTGACAACGTCACCACGTTTATCTTCACGACCAATGTGGAAAGCGACAACCAATCCCGCCAGCAGCAGCATTGATGCCAATTCAACAGCCAGAACATAAGGACCAAACAGGCTGATACCCACGGCTTTCGCCTCAACTGGCGTACCCGTTATGCCCTGCTCTTTCAGGCTAAGGATGGCATTGACGACAATCACCAGTAATGCCAGTGAAAGAATGCTCGGACCGATCCAGACGCTAGGCTTCAGCCAATTCCGCTCTTGTTCTTCTACGGAATTACCGAGGTTGAGCATCATGACCACGAACACAAACAGCACCATGATGGCACCTGCATACACGATGATGCTCAGCGCGCCGGCAAAATTAGCCCCCAGCGAGAAAAATACGCCCGCAATCGCCATAAGCGAGGTGACCATATACAACAATGCATGCACAGGATTGGTATGCGTAATGACGCGCAATGTCGCCAGTATCGCAATCAAGCCTGTGGTATAAAAAGCGAATTCCATGCTAGCTCCTTAGGGCAACAGGCCTTTGACATCAATGGGTTTAGCTTCGTTTTCAGCTTCGCCTTTGTCTTTCCCATCGATTGCCATACCAGCCATCCGGTAGAAATTGTATTCCGGATATTTACCCGGCCCCGATATCAGCAAATCTTCTTTCTCGTACACCAGATCCTGACGTTTGTAGTCGCCCATCTCGAAATCCGGCGTCAGCTGGATAGCAGTTGTCGGGCAGGCTTCTTCACAGAAGCCGCAGAAAATGCAGCGCGAGAAGTTGACGCGGAAGAACTCTGGATACCAGCGACCATCTTTGGTTTCCGCTTTCTGCAATGAGATACAGCCGACCGGACAGGCCACCGCACACAGGTTGCAGGCAACGCAACGCTCTTCACCATCAGGATCGCGCGTCAGCACGATACGACCACGGTAGCGCGGCGGTGGATTCACAGGCTCTTCTGGATACATTCTGGTTTCGCGCTTCTTAAAAGCATTCGATCCCACCATACAGATACTGCGTATCTGGGTGCCGAAACCAACCACTAACTCTTTCAATGTCATGGTTTATTCACCCCTTCTTAAGCGTTGTACAAAATGACGGCCGCTGTCGCCAGCAGATTCAAAAGCGTTATCGGCAGACAGACTTTCCAACCGAAAGACATCACCTGGTCATAACGCGGACGGGGTAACGAAGCACGAATCAGGATGAACATCATCATGAAAAAGCCTGTTTTCAGCGCAAACCAGACAAACGGAGGCAGGATTGGACCATGCCAGCCACCGAAGAATAAGGTCACCATCAGCGCGGAAACAGTCACGATCCCGATATATTCCCCGACAAAGAACAGACCGAATTTCATACCGGAGTATTCAATGTGGTAACCATCTGCCAGTTCCTGTTCAGCTTCAGGCTGGTCAAACGGGTGACGGTGACACACCGCCACGCCTGCGATGGCAAACGTAATAAAACCGAAGAACTGCGGGATCACGTTCCACAGGTGTTCCTGAGAATCGACGATGTCACGCATGTTGAACGAGCCCGCTTGCGCGACAACCCCCATCAATGACAGGCCGATGAACACTTCGTAGCTTACGGTCTGAGCAGAAGCACGTACCGCACCCAGCAGCGAGTATTTGTTGTTACTTGCCCAGCCAGCAAACAGCACCGCGTAAACGGCCAAACCTGCCATCATCAGGAAGAACAGGATACCGATGTTCAGATCGGCGACACCCCAGGTTGGCGTGATCGGCACAATCGCAAAGGCAATCAGCATTGACGTAAACGCGATCATCGGTGCCAGTGTGAAGATCACCTTATCGGTGAAATTCGGCACCCAGTCTTCTTTGAAGAACATCTTGATCATGTCAGCGACAAGCTGCAATGAACCGCCCCAACCTACCCGGTTCGGTCCATAACGTCCCTGGAAGAGGCCGAGCAGTCGACGTTCACCCATACTCATGAATGCGCCACAGGTCACCACAACCAGCAGAATCACGATCGCTTTTCCGACGGAGATCAGAATCTCGATTAATTCCGGTGTTAACCAACTCATTGTGCGGCCTCCCGCAGATTTTCAACGGTTGCACCCGCCAGCACCGGTGCAATGCCCGGCAAGCCCAGCGGTAAACCAACCTGTCCCTGACTCAATGTCGCACTTAAGCGCAGTGGCAGACGTAGCGTTTGTCCTGCACAGGTCAACTCCAGCAACGCACCGGCGTTCACGCCCAGCGTTGCCGCATCAGCCGGGTTCACCATAACGTAAGGCTCTGGCATACGCTGCTGAATCACGTCAGAACGCTGTGACATTTCATCACTACCAAACAGGTGATAATACGGCGCAACACGCCATTGACCCGCCTGTGGGACGAAAGCCGCAGGAATGTTATTGAAATACGCCAGCGAACCTTCTCCGGCTTCGATCATACGCACACCCGGATCGCCATGACGCAAATGTCCGCCCACTTCGTCCTGGAATTTGTTCCAGGCTTGCGGTGAGTTCCAGCCTGGTGCCCAGGCAAACGGAATTTGCTGACGATTAGCTGTCGGGCTGTTGTTCCCTTCCATTGAGAAGGCAAACATAGTGTCTTTATCGACGGGCTGACGCGGTTCATGCACGCTGATATTGGCACGCATCGCAGTACGGCCGCTGGAGCGAATCGGTGAACGCGACAGTTTCTGACCACGAATACGGAACGAGGCATCAGGCGCGGCATCTTTAATTGCAGCCAACTGCGGCAATTCAGCAACACACGCATCAATCACGTTATCCAACTGCGTCCAGTCAACCTGACGGCTGTTATAGGTGATATACAGCGAGTGCAGCCAGCGCCAGCTTTCCAGCATCACAATTTTGTCGTTGTAGTACGTTGGGTCATAAACCTGGAAGAAACGCTGAGCGCGGCCTTCCTGATTCACCAACGTACCGTCGCTTTCAGCAAAGCTGGCGGCAGACAGAATGATGCTGGCCTTATCCATGATGCGAGTACGCTGATGGTCAACCACAATCAGGTTTGCAGCTTTTTCCAGTGCCGCGTCAACGCGAGCGATTGGAGCATGACGGTAGAGATCGTTCTCCAGAACCACCACGCTATCAGCGTCGCCGTTTTCCAACTGCGCCAGCGCGTCATCCAGCGAACCGCCCCCCATGATTGACAACCCGATGCTGTTGGCAGCAGGAGCAACAAAGGTGATGCCGACGTCAGAACCGCGATTTTTCAGCGCCTTGGCAACGTTTGCCGCCGCAGAGATCACTTCCTCGCTACCTGAATTGGTACCGGAGATGATGAGTGGTTTTTTCGCACCGGCCAGCGCCTGTACGATGATATCGACTTTCTGGTCGAGGCCCGCAGCCAGATCGGTAACTGCTGGTGCGCTGCTATCCAGACCGTGTGCAATGGCAAAACCAAGGCGAGCCTGATCGGCAACTGGCGCACGGTAGTTCCATGCGGCGATGTCGTCCAGACGGGTGTTGTCGACGTTGGTGACAAACAGCGGATGCTTGGCATGCTGACCGATGTTCATGATCGCCGCAATCTGCCAGTCAGCCACTTTCTGTGCTGCTGCCATTTCGCGAGCTTTACCTTTAACAGCCTGACGAACTGCCAGTGCGATACGCGCACCTGTCTGCGTCAAGTCTTCACCCAGAATCAGAACCGCATCGTAGCCTTCGATCTCACGCAGCGCCGGTGTTCTCACACCGCTTTCACGCAGCACTTTCAGGATCAGTTGCAGACGATTTTGTTCTTCCTGCGCGATACCGGTGTAGAAGTTTTCAGCACCAACTAACTCACGCAACGCGAAGTTGCTTTCAATGCTGGCACGCGGTGAACCGATGCCGATCGTTTTCTTCGCCTGACGCAGCACATCCGCCGCACCTTGCAATGCCTGATCGGCATTCAGCGCGATCCAGTCATCACCACGACGTTGCAGCGGCTGGTTCGGACGGTCTTTCTGGTTGACATAGCCGTAACCAAAACGGCCGCGGTCACACAGGAAATAGTGGTTTACGCTACCGTTGAAACGGTTTTCGATACGACGCAGTTCGCCATAGCGCTCACCAGGGCTGGTATTACAGCCGATGCTGCACTGTTGGCAGACGCTCGGTGCAAACTGCATATCCCATTTACGGTTATAGCGCTCGGAGTGCGTTTTATCGGTGAATACACCGGTAGGACACACTTCAACCAGGTTGCCGGAGAACTCGCTTTCCAGCGTGCCATCTTCCGGGCGACCGAAGTAGACGTTGTCGTGAGCACCGTAAACACCGAGATCTTTGCCATCCGCGTAGTCTTTGTAGTAACGCACGCAGCGATAGCACGCGATACAGCGGTTCATCTCATGAGAAATGAACGGCCCGAGATCCTGATTGCGGTGGGTACGTTTGGTGAAGCGATAGCGACGGAAGTTCTGCCCCGTCATCACCGTCATATCCTGCAAATGACAGTTACCGCCTTCCTCACACACCGGACAATCGTGCGGATGGTTGGTCATCAGAAACTCAACTATCGTCTTACGGAATAGCTTCGCTTCTTCATCTTCAATCGCGATGAACGTTCCTTCGGTTGCCGGTGTCATACAAGACATCACCAGACGACCGCGGGTGTCTTCCGCGTTTTGGTACTGTTTTACCGCACAGAGGCGGCAGGATCCGACGCTCCCGAGCGCGGGGTGCCAGCAAAAGTAAGGAATATCAAGTCCCAGAGTCAGGCAAGCTTCAAGAAGGTTGTCTGCTCCGTTTACTTCATACTCTTTGCCGTCTACATGAATAGTAGCCATAGTCAGCATGCTTCCATAATGGCCCGTGTTACCACGAGCGCTAATCAAAAATTCTGTATACCCTCACTTTCAAATCGCAAATGCGTTGGCTACCTGCGCCTTGAAATCTATTGGGTTTATGAGGGTGGCTTATTTGCGCCACCCTGCGGATACATTCACTGCATCTCGCACGTGTTGAGCGATAGCTTACCAGCGCTCTTTCAACAGGTTAGGCTGAATACCGCCAATCGCTTTGACATTGCCTAAATACTGTTTAGAGATACCCGCTTCGAATTCTTCCCGGAAATACTTGATGGCACTTTGCAGCGGTTCGACCGCACCCGGCGCATGCGCACAGAAGGTGTTACCCGGTCCGAGAAAACGGCAAAGTTGCTCCAGCGTTTCGATATCGCCTGGCTGGCCTTCACCCTTCTCCAGCGCACGCAGAATCTTCACGCTCCACGGCAGACCATCGCGGCACGGCGTACACCAGCCACAGGATTCACGGGAGAAGAATTCTTCGAGATTGCGCGTCAGCGAAACCATATTGATTTCGTGATCGACGGCCATCGCCAATGCGGTACCCATACGGCTACCCGCTTTCGCAATGTGCTCAAAATCCATCGGCAGATCGAGATGGCTTTCCGTCAGGAAATCCGTACCGGCACCACCCGGTTGCCAAGCTTTCAGCTTCAGACCATCGCGCATACCGCCCGCGTAGTCTTCCAGAATTTCACGCGCAGTCGTACCGAACGGCAGTTCCCACAGGCCCGGATTCTTGACGCGGCCGGAGAAACCCATCAGTTTCGTGCCTGCATCTTTACTTTTACCCGCAGACAGCCCCTGATACCACGCCGCACCGTGCTCGATAATCGCCGGGACGTTACACAGCGTTTCCACGTTGTTAACGCAGGTCGGTTTGCCCCACACACCCGCAGACGCCGGGAACGGCGGCTTAGAGCGTGGGTTAGCACGACGGCCTTCCAGTGAGTTAATCAGTGCAGTTTCTTCACCGCAGATATAACGCCCAGCGCCCGTATGCACGAACAGCTCGAAATCAAATCCGCTGCCCAGAATATTTTTGCCCAGCAGGCCAGCCGCTTTCGCTTCTTCGATTGCGCGACGCAGGTGAACGGCAGCTTCGATGTATTCACCGCGCAGGAAGATGTAGCCACGGTAGGCTTTCAGCGCAAAGGCGCTGATCAGCATGCCTTCAACCAGCAGATGAGGCTCTTGCTCCATCAGCAGGCGGTCTTTATAAGTGCCGGGTTCCATCTCATCCGCGTTACACAGCAGGTAGCGGATATTCATGCTTTCGTCTTTCGGCATCAGGCTCCACTTCAAGCCTGTCGAAAAGCCTGCGCCGCCACGCCCTTTCAGGCCAGCGTCTTTAACCAGTGAGACCACTTCATCCTGCGCCATGCCGGTTAACGCTTTTTGCGCGGCGGCATAGCCGTTTTTGCTGCGATATTCATCCAGCCACACCGGCTGTTTGTCTGCACGTAAACGCCAGGTCAGAGGATGCTGCTCAGCAGTCAGAACAATGTCTTTACTCATTGATACTGCTCCAATAACGATTCAATTCCTTCCGGCGTCACATGGGTATGGGTATCTTCGTCAATCATCATTGACGGCCCCTTGTCACAGTTCCCCAGGCAGCAGGTCGGCAACAGCGTGAAACGTCCATCGAACGTTGTCTGTCCCGGTTTGATGCTGAGCTTACGCTCAAGCGCGGCCTGAACGCCCTGATAGCCATTGATGTGGCACACGACGCTGTCGCAATAGCGAATAACATGACGCCCGACAGGCTGACGGAAAATCTGGCTGTAGAACGTTGCCACGCCTTCCACGTCACTGGCAGGAATACCCAGCAACTCGGCAATCGCGTGGATAGCCCCATCCGGTACCCAGCCGCGTTCTTTCTGCACAATTTTCAGTGCTTCGATTGACGCGGCGCGTGCATCTTCGTAGTGATGTTTTTCGTGCTCAATGGCGTCACGTTCAGCATCACTCAATACAAAAGCATTGTCTTTTGTCAGCGAATCGGCAGCAGGTTGTCCCTGAGCGTCAATATGATCGTGATTGTTATGATCATGCATAATTAGCGGTCCACATCTGACATTACGAAATCAATACTGCCGAGGTAAACGATCAGGTCGGATACCAGACACCCACGAATGACAGAAGGAATCTGTTGCAGGTGCGCATAGCTCGGCGTGCGAATACGGGTACGGTAGCTCATCGTGCCGCCGTCGCTGGTCAGGTAATAGCTGTTGATACCTTTCGTTGCCTCAACCATCTGGAATGATTCATTGGCAGGCATCACCGGTCCCCAGGAAACCTGGAGGAAGTGGTTGATCAGCGTATCGATATGCTGCAACGTGCGCTCTTTTGGCGGCGGCGTCGTCAGCGGGTGATCCGCTTTGAACGGGCCTTCCGGCATGTTCTTGAGGCACTGATCCAGAATACGTAAGCTCTGACGCAGTTCTTCGACTTTCAGCATAACGCGGCTATAGCAATCGCTGATGCCGTCACCGACTGGCACTTCAAAGTCAAAGTTTTCATAACCGGAATACGGACGCCATTTACGCACGTCAAAACCAATACCAGTGGCACGTAGACCCGCACCCGTTACGCCCCAATCCAACGCTTCTTTCGCATTGTAGGCGGCGACGCCCTGAGTACGGCCTTTCAGAATGGTGTTCTGCAACGCAGCCTTGACGTAGGTATCCAGACGACTTGGCATCCAATCAAGGAACTCACGCAGCAGACGTTCCCAGCCGCGTGGCAGATCGTGTGCCACACCGCCAATACGGAACCACGCTGGGTGCATACGGAAGCCGGTAATCGCTTCAACCAAATCGTAAATTTTCTGGCGGTCAGTAAACGCAAAGAACACCGGTGTCATCGCACCGACGTCCTGAATATAAGTACTGATATACAGCAGATGGCTATTTATACGGAACAGCTCAGACAGCATTACGCGAATCGTCTTGACGCGATCCGGCACCTCAATACCTGCCAGTTTTTCCACGGCCAGTACGTACGGCATTTCGTTAACGCAGCCGCCGAGGTATTCAATACGGTCGGTATAAGGAATGTAGCTGTGCCAGGATTGGCGCTCGCCCATTTTCTCCGCACCGCGGTGGTGGTAGCCCACATCTGGCACGCAGTCGACGATTTCTTCACCATCCAATTGCAGGATAATACGGAAGGCACCGTGTGAAGATGGGTGGTTCGGACCGAGGTTGAGGAACATGAAGTCCTCATTTTCAGTACCGCGCTTCATTCCCCACTCTTCCGGTTTGAACGTCAGCGATTCCATCTCCAGATCTTCTTTCTGCTTGGTCAGCTCGAAAGGATCGAATTCGGTCGCACGCGCCGGATAATCTTTACGCAACGGATGACCTTCCCACGTCTGCGGCATCATGATGCGCGTCAGGTGCGGGTGACCATTGAACGTAATACCAAACATTTCCCACGTTTCACGCTCATACCAGTTGGCGTTCGGGAACAGTTTGGTCACGGTCGGTACATGCAGATCGCTCTCGGCTAACGCGACTTTCAGCATGATGTCGCGGTTACGCTCGATGGAAATGATGTGATAAAAGACGGAGTAGTCGGCAGCAGGTAAACCTTCACGATGGGTGCGCAGGCGCTCATCCATACCGTGCAAGTCAAACAGCATCACATAAGGCTTCGGCTGTTTTTTCAGGAATGCGACAACATCCAGTAATTGCTCACGCTTGACCCACACAACAGGGATACCTGTGCGGGTTGCCTGTACAGTAAATGCATCTGGTCCAAAACGGTTACACAGTTCGCCAACGACCGGATCGTTAA
Organism: Pectobacterium brasiliense; assembly: GCF_016950255.1. Taxonomy (NCBI): domain Bacteria; kingdom Pseudomonadati; phylum Pseudomonadota; class Gammaproteobacteria; order Enterobacterales; family Pectobacteriaceae; genus Pectobacterium; species Pectobacterium brasiliense. The sequence goes on from NZ_JACGFN010000002.1 coordinate 136,834, forward strand.
GGTGATCGCGGGTTTGCCAGCCTGGCTGAGCGAGATCGTGTGTCGTTAAATCTGTCATAAATATGTCACCACATTAAATGTGCTATTTCTGTAGCTGATAATGACCGCACACTATTATCGAGGTATTACACGGTCACCGGGTTTATCATCTACAGGTCAAATCTCATCAGGCGAACGCAGGTTAGTCACAGCGATTCGTTCGCCGCGTTTGCGCTCACGCTCAGATTGCATGTTGGCGCGGTAAACGCCCTGTTCACCCACCACCCATGACAGAGGGCGGCGTTCTTTACCGATGGATTCTTTCAGCAGCAGCAGCGCTTGCATGTAGGCTTCAGGACGCGGCGGGCAGCCCGGAATGTACACATCAACAGGCAGGAATTTATCTACACCCTGAACAACGGAATAGATATCGTACATACCACCGGAGTTAGCACATGCGCCCATGGAGATAACCCATTTAGGCTCCAGCATTTGTTCGTACAGACGCTGAATAACGGGGGCCATTTTGGTAAAGCAGGTTCCCGCGACTACCATGAAGTCAGCCTGACGTGGCGACGCACGCAGAACCTCAGCACCAAAACGTGCCACGTCATGAACGGCGGTAAATGACGTCACCATTTCTACGTAGCAACAAGACAGGCCGAAGTTGTACGGCCACAGGGAGTTCTGACGCCCCCAGTTCACCGTATCGTGTAATGCATGTTCCAGTTTGCCCATATAGACACTGCGGTGAACATGTTGCTCCAGAGGGTCGGAAACGATCTCCTGACTTTGCAGGGGATAACGGTCATTCTCACCGTCCGGCTCTATGCGGGTGAGCGTATAGTCCATCTTAAAATGCCTCGCTGTTACTGCGGATGATTGTTGGTAGTGTTGATGATGTCTGATTTAACGACTTGTCTCTTGGAACGTACCGGGGTCCAGTCAAGTGCCCCAACGCGAACCAGATAAATCAAACCAGCCAACAGCACCAAAATGAAAATGGTTGCTTCAATGAAGCCAATCCAGCCGCTTTCTTTGATAGACACAGCCCAAGCGTAGAGATAGAGGGCTTCAACGTCGAAGATTACGAAGAACATAGCGACAAGATAAAATTTAGCAGACAGGCGCAACCGCGCTGAACCTACGGAGTCGATACCGGATTCATAAGGTACGTTTTTGGCCCTGCCTTTTGCTCTCCCTCCCAGCAAGAATCCACCGGTCAGCATGAAGACGCAAAGGCCTACGGCAATGATAAGGAATAGCCCAAATGCCCAATGATGGGCGAGGATTTCAGTAGTTGTTGACATTCTCTTTGCTTACTCATCAAAAGTGGCGGGTAACATCTCTGCTCTATTATCGGCAGTTAATGCGCCACATCGATTAAAAGGAAGGATTAATAACCACAAAAAAGCATGGAAACGTATCAGGTAAGCCTTGCTTGGTATGGTTGAGCCCCTAAATTTGTAACCTTTTTTTCAACCTTACTAAAAATAACAGTACATTACTTTACATGCACGCTGTTTTGTTAACATTTTGTGTTCTCACCCGCAGCTAAATCGAGTCAGTACTTTTGTCAGTTAACCAGTGTGCAGCAGCACACGAAGCAAGTTAACCGCGTCACTATACCATTTTCACAGAAAATGCCTGTTCCCCCATGTGGTTATTAGGGGTATTTTTTGATCCAGCACACATTTTTACCAATTTAGTTAGTAAAAAAATCAAGATGATGCTGGATAAGATTTGATGCTATTTTCCATAACATTATTTTAAAAAAATAGAACCGACGTTTTATAAAGCGGGAGAGATCATTAATCTCGCCACGCCTAGCCTATTGATGTGAAATGGAAAACGCAAAGTGGGATCGGCGGGAAGAAAGCAGGCCAAGAAGGCGCTGCCGATGTGGGTTTAACACCTTAGTCATAAATCATCATCATTCGGGGTGCATCCCTACCCTCCCCGAATGATAGTTAACTACCCATTACGATTAGATCGCATCCTTCAGCGACGGGTCGGAAGACAATCTTTCATTCGTGCTGTTTGCTAACATGCTGACAGGCGTAATGTGAGAGGGCTTCCCTGATTCAATCACATTGAAAATTGCCGTTGCCAGCTCATTCTCCTGATTAGGATTCTGGCAGAGGAAATAACGCGTTTCAGGCAACCTCGGCAACCCCTCCTCTTCGCCCAACACCCGTAATTCCGGGCTCATCATTTCCACTGACCGCACGGTAATACCCATACCAGCCTTCACCGCAGCGCGCACAGCAGAGAGCGTTGAAGCGACATACGCAATTCTCCAGGGGATTCCAGCGGCCGTCAGCTGTTGTGTAGCCAACGTCCGGAAAGGACTCGGCTCATCCAGAACAACCAGAGGGACAGGTTCTTGCGATCGGAACTGATAATCCGCCGCGCAATACCATAACGTTGGAGAACTACGTAATAACACATGAGGAAACACCACACCGTTCATTGTGGTAATAACCAGATCTATTTTCCCCTGATTCAACATTTCCATCATTTCAGCGCTGCGTTTTACGCTGACATTGACGGAGAGTTTAGGAAATACGGATGTCACCCGATGCAAAATATAAGGAAGTATGGTGTCTGCCGTATCGTCAGACGCCCCGATGGTCAGCGTACCCTGAATATCGCTGTACATTAATGAAATACAAGCTTCATCATTGAATTGTAATATTTTTCTGGCATACCCCAGAAACTGGATACCATGTTCGGTCAGCAATTTATTACGCCCGTGCCGGGCAAAAAGCTCCTTTCCGATGAGTTGCTCCAGCCGCTGCATCTGCTGGCTGACAGCCGATTGGGTTCGATTGACTGCGCTCGCCGCTGCTGCAAATGTATTTAAATCTGCAACGGCAACAAACGTCCTCAGTAAATCAAGATCGAGATTAAGTACTGGTCGATTTGCACTGGTCATACGATTTTTCACTTATCTATTTTAATTTTAACAAAATATTCCTGGTGTTTTATTACATGTACAGGTAATGACCGATACATTTAAAGACACTATCGCAGACGCACGATAAGGGCAAAAAAATACTTATATTTCGTTACCACTATCGCCTTTCCATTGGTAAGACATCATGTAATTAAATGACTCACCAGCCTTAATCCTTAATTCAATAACAACGGCACCTTCCCTTTATTTCAACTTGCGAAATAAATACGCTCCACACTTAAATAAACACGATCTCCCTGTCACCCTATTCTGGCGCTAAAAAAGTGCGGCATGAACAGTTGTCCGCCCCCTACCATATCGCACCATCCAACGAGTACACAACCATATAGTGCAGATGCGCAACCATTTGCAGCAAAAGCGATAATCATTCTTCAAAAGGTACTACAGGAAGAGTACATTAAGCAGGTTATGCTATTCCGTCTGGGAATATGCGCTCTCTGCAGAAGGCTCGTACTATTTATGTCTCTGATTGAAAAATCCAAGAAACTGGAGAACGTATGCTATGACATCCGTGGCCCAGTCTTAAAGGAAGCCAAGCGGCTTGAAGAAGAAGGTAATAAAGTCCTTAAACTGAACATTGGCAACCCTGCCCCTTTCGGCTTCGAGGCACCAGACGAAATTCTGGTCGATGTCATCCGTAACCTGCCTACCGCCCAGGGTTACTGTGATTCCAAAGGCCTCTATTCCGCCCGTAAAGCCATCGTTCAGCACTATCAGGCGCGGGATATGCGCGATATTACGGTTGAAGACGTCTATATTGGTAACGGTGTTTCCGAACTCATCGTGCAATCCATGCAGGCGCTGCTTAACCCAGGCGATGAAATGCTGGTTCCTGCGCCGGACTACCCGCTTTGGACCGCCGCGGTTTCCCTGTCTAACGGCAACGCCGTTCACTATCTCTGCGATGAATCCTCCGATTGGTTCCCCGATCTGGATGATATCCGCAAAAAGATCACGTCCAATACTCGCGGTATTGTCATCATTAACCCGAATAACCCAACGGGTGCGGTCTACAGCAAAGAGCTGCTGTTGGATATCGTGGCGATTGCGCGCGAACATAACCTGATCATTTTTGCCGACGAAATTTACGACAAAATTCTGTATGACGATGCGCAGCATCACTCGATTGCCGCACTCGCGCCGGATCTGCTGACAGTCACGTTCAACGGACTTTCCAAGACCTACCGCGTGGCGGGTTTCCGTCAAGGCTGGATGGTACTCAATGGCCCGAAAAAACACGCCAAAGGCTACATTGAAGGGCTGGAAATGCTCGCCTCTATGCGTTTGTGCGCGAATGTGCCGATGCAGCATGCGATTCAGACCGCGCTGGGCGGCTATCAGAGCATCAGCGAATTTATTCAGCCCGGCGGACGCCTGTACGAGCAGCGCAACCGTTCCTGGGAACTGATCAATCAGATCCCCGGCGTGTCATGCGTAAAACCACGCGGCGCGCTCTATATGTTCCCACGCATTGATGCCAAGCGCTTCAATATCCACGACGACCAAAAGCTGGTATTGGATCTCCTGTTGCAGGAAAAAGTGTTGCTGGTTCAGGGAACCGCATTTAACTGGCCTTACCCGGACCACGTACGCATCGTCACGCTGCCGCGTATTGATGAGCTGGATATGGCAATCCACAAATTAGGGCGTTTCCTGGGGCACTATCACCAATAACCCAGCAGTCATCGAACCTATCCTCGCCGGGCAATCACCGCTCGGCGACTATACCTCACCTCCGTTTGCATAATCTCCGGCATGTGCCCACAATAGATGCCCACGATATTGCTATTTTACTGCGCTGTTGTCTGAGAGATCGCCATGAATCAGAGCCACTTTTTCGCCCATTTATCTCGTCTAAAACTCATCAGCCGTTGGCCGCTCATGCGCAACGTGCGCACGGAAAACGTCTCCGAGCACAGCCTTCAGGTCGCCTTTGTCGCCCACGCGCTGGCAGTCATCAAAAACCGTAAATTCGACGGTAACCTGAACGTAGAACGCATCGCGCTACTGGCGATGTACCATGATGCCAGCGAGGTGCTGACCGGTGACATGCCGACGCCGATCAAGTACTACAATGCGCAGATCGCACATGAGTACAAGAAGATAGAGAAGATTGCACAGCAGAAACTGGTTGAGATGTTGCCGGAAGAACTCCAGCAGGATTATCGAATGCTGCTGGATGATAACTACACCAGCGAAGAAGAACGCGCCATCGTTAAACAGGCAGACGCACTGTGCGCCTACCTGAAATGTCTGGAAGAATTATCCGCAGGCAATGCGGAATTCACACTTGCCAAAGCACGACTGGAAAAAACATTGCAGTTGCGCCACAGCCCGGAAATGGACTATTTCATGACGGTATTCGTGCCCAGCTTTAGCCTGTCGCTTGACGAAATCAGTCAGGATTCTCCGTTATAACGGGCGTCCGCTATAACGGTCAGAGGTCGTCAGAACGGATACAGCCACGGCACCATCACTACGCTGACCAACATCACCAGCACGGTAAAGGGGACGCCAATGCGCACAAAGTCCCCGAATTTATAACCGCCCGGTCCTAGTACCAACGTATTTACCGGTGACGACACCGGGGTCATAAAGGCGGCAGAGGCTGCAATCGCGATGATCATCGCAAAGGGATAAGGCGACACGCCCATCTGCTTCGCCGCGGCAATCGCAATGGGTGCCATCAGCACCGCCGTCGCCGTGTTGGAAATAAACAGACCGATCACAGCACACAGTACGAACAAGCACACCAGCATCACATGCGGCCCGGCGTTCCCGGCAACATCCATCAGCCCTTTAACAATCAGCGCTACACCGCCCGTTTGCTGCAACGCCAGCGCAAACGGCATCATCCCAACGATAAGAATAATACTCGGCCAGTGAATGGCTCGATAAGCACTTTCCATGTCGATACAGCGGAATTTACCCATCAGCAAACAGGCGATCAGCGCAGCGACTGCATTCGGTATTTCATCCGTCAGCATCATCGCTACCATCAGCGCCAGACAAAACAGCGCGTGAGGTGCCTGACTCACCGCGGGCGCAACGTCATCCACTTCGGCAGGGAGATTAAGTAAAAGGAAGTCGTTTTTCTGCGTGTGCAACTGCCGGATCATGCGCCAGTCGCCCATCACCAGCAGAATATCCCCGAGCTGGAGCGGTTCATCGGCGAGGATACCTTCCATCGCTTCGCCTGACCGGCGAATCCCCACGACACTCAGGCCATAGCGGCTACGAAATCCGACGTCGTACAGCGTTTTCCCCAGCAGCTCGGAATCAGGGATCAACGAGACTTCCGCCATTCCCACATCACGCGCCTGCTCAGAAAAATATTCACCGCGCAGCACCATCGGTTCAAGCCGCTGCGCGGTGCAAAATTCGCGTAAATCTACCTCAGAGGCCGACATGTCGATCAGTAAAACATCATTCAGGCGAAGTTCGGTATTGCCCGCCACGCTGATCATCACACGGCGAAACTTACGCCAGCGCTCAATCCCAACTACGTTTGCACCAAAGCGCTGACGCAGGCGTAAATCATCAAGACGGTGACCGATAAAAGGCGACCCCGGACGAATCGCCAGCCGACGCGCCCTGCCCGTCAGCCGATAATCACGAATCAGATCGCGAAATGTTCTTCTCTTCCACATCTCTTTTGCTGTTGCCGTCTCGGCGTCGCCAAGCCAGTAACGCGCGACCATCATATACGCCACACCCAGCAGCAAGACCACCATCCCTATCGGCGTCACGCTGAAAAACCCAAAACCCGCGACACCTTCGCGCATCAGCTCGCTGCTCACCACCATATTCGGCGGCGTCGCTACCAGCGTCATCATGCCGCTAATCAACCCGGCAAAACTCAGCGGCATCATCAACCTTCCGGGGGAAATCTTCATCCGTGCGGAAACGCTCAGCACCACGGGAATAAAAATCGCGACAACGCCGGTGGAACTCATGAAAGCACCTAGCAGCGCAACGGTGACCATCAGTAAGATCAACATCTTCATCTCACTGCTGCCCGCCACGCGAACCAGCCAATCACCGACCTGATAAGCAACGCCGGTACGAACCAACCCCTCACCAATCACAAACAGGGCAGCAATCAATATCACGTTAGGATCGCTGAACCCCACCAACGCTTCAGATAGCGTCAGCGTGCCGCTCAGTACAAACGCGATAATGACCAACAGCGCTACGACGTCCATGCGTAATTTATTGGTGGTAAACAACACAATGGCGATCAGCAACAGGGATAAAACCCAGAGAAGTTCGCTATTCAAAACGGTTCCCCTGACGGAAAAATGCATGTTGAGAGGTGTGGGTTCGCATACCCTGAAAAGGGAAGCCAACGCACATGCAGCTTGAAGTATAACGGGTATAGTCTGCCATAAAAAAACCTCGCGGATGCGAGGTTTGATCATATTTAGTCACAATTTTATCATTATGTTACAGACGCCTACTGGCGCAGAAGCACCTTAGCACCGTTCGGTAATTGTTCTATTTCTATCTGCTCCAACGAATCAAGAATCAGATCGACCTGATCCAGTTTCGGCGTATCCGCAGGAGCCTTCACCGCAATGACTTTACAGCCTGCGGCCAGCCCCGACAGCACGCCCGCTGGCGCATCTTCCACGACGACACACTCTTCCGGCTTTAACCCTAACTGCTGTGCGCCAAGGAGATAAGCATCAGGAGCAGGTTTGCCTTTGGCAACCTGCTCCGCGGTAATAAAGGCACGAGGAGCAGGTAGTTCTCCGCGATGATGACGGGCACTGGCAATCGGCACCGTACCAGACGTCACAATCGCCCAGGGAATATCCAGTGCATCCAAACGTTCCAGCAGCGCCTTAGCACCTGGCATGGCAACAATGCCCTGCGTATCAGACGCTTCAGTTTTCTCCAGCGCATCAAACTCTTGTTGAATCGTTTCTTCGCTTTGCCCTTGAAGAAAGTGACGCAGGGACGTGATTGCCTGCTTGCCATGAATAAAATCCAGCACTTCCTGTGGTTCAATATCGTGATCCTTTGCCCAGTTAATCCACGCACGTTCTACAGCAGGCAGTGAATCAACCAGCGTACCATCGAGGTCGAACAGAAAACCTTTACACTCCACAGAAAGCCCCTTTTTCATTAATCAGGCGTTGATGATCTGTGCGATCTCAACCGCACTCAAGTGATACTGGCGTGGGCAGGATTGCCAGACAGCCAGCATTCTGTTGTATTTGTCCCACATCTTCGTCTGCGCGTTAAACCCATGCGTACCCGCATCAAAGTGGGGATAGCGACCTTCGACATGTACCATAAAGCGTACAAAACCGAGGTAGCGCGCTTCCGTTGCGGCATCAAAGCCCAGGAAAGTCAGGCGACGCTCATCCAAATCCTGCTTATCTTTCAGATTGGTCCACGACACCTGCAAGGCATGATGCATTTCCATGATGTTAATAATCGAGCGGCAAACCTCTTCAGTCAGCTCACCAAACTCACGATCCAGCTCGCGCATCTGCAAACCATAACCACGCTCAATGATCGTTTGTAACCGGCGATAGCGCTCGGCGTTGTCAGGATCGAGCATCGTCATCATTTTGTATTGGTTTGAAAGGATCAATCTCTGGGCATTCGTCATTTCCATGTTGCTCTCCTGAACCCTCTTTGGTGTAAGCCAATGTCGCTAAATAGGTATTAACCGCAGAATCGCATACTGAATCGTGTCACGATAGCGGTAGCCACCGCTTCTTTGATTTGAAACAGGGGAAAGAACAAAATAGCTATCAACCCTCATACAGCCTGACGCCGATCACAAATCATCAAGGAAGGTTTTATCAAGCTGGCTAAATGCCCGCTTCAGCACATCTGCCAATGATTGGTAAGTCGGCGCTTCTTCCAATGGGGCCAATGCCTGACCTGACTCCAGCAGCTTATGACGAATCTCATGGAACCACTGTGCCAGCGTCGGCGGTAAAGGCGTCACGGAACGGCGGCCAAGCCACCAAAGGCCTTGCAACGGCAGGCTACAGGCAAACAGCGCGGTAGCAATGGCCGGGCCGAGTTGGCCGCCGAGCGCAATCTGCCATGTTAAGGTAAACACCGCCAGCGGCGGCATGATGCGGATGCCGAACCGTGTCGCTCGCGCTACACGGTTTTCAGGAAAGACTGGCGCCAGCTGCTTTTCTGCTGGCCACGTTTTCATGTAATGCTGCCCACGTTGGAGTAGCTGTAGCCAACTGATTCTACTGTCTGGTTTCGTCGCCATAGCCACACCTCAACTTTACAGATAAAAAATAAAACTTTTGCACAAATCAACAACTCAAGTTGATAAGGTTAAAATATATTTTGTGTTTACTCTACGCTATCGGTATCCTAGACCGGCCTTTTGGCCGCTGTATACCTAAAGTAGTATGACTACACGCAAGGAGTATAATTCCCTTCGCGACATAAGCGCAGCCAACGGCCATAACGCGGTTATTCATCGCTTTAAAAGCTGCGGTTTACATCAGGTCGATGTCACGTTGTTGTAGAGATTAGTTGTATCGATTATCCGATATAACCTACGTCATAGTATCGACCCTATTTCATCATCGTGTCTGGTGTATCACACCAAGGTATGATGTTAATCATAAATGCCAGTGGCGGCATGCGATACGCTATGCCCTGTATGACATTTTTTTAACCATGTATAACAAGTAGGTACTTCCATGTCGAGTAAGTTAGTACTGGTTCTTAACTGCGGTAGTTCATCCCTGAAATTCGCGATCATCGATGCGATTAACGGAGAAGAGTACCTGTCTGGTTTAGCCGAATGTTTCAACCTGCCTGAAGCCCGCATCAAATGGAAAATGGACGGCGGTAAACACGACGCCGAACTGGGTGCCGGTGCAGCTCACAGCGAAGCGCTGAACTTCATCGTCAATACCATTCTGTCTCAGAAACCAGAGCTGTCAGCTCAACTGGTTGCTATTGGTCACCGTATTGTTCACGGCGGTGAGAAGTTCACCCAATCCGCGATCATCACTGATGATGTTCTTCAGGGTATCAAAGATTCCGTACCTTTTGCACCTCTGCACAACCCGGCGCACCTGATCGGCATCGACGAAGCACTGAAATCTTTCCCGCACCTGGCTGATAAGAACGTCGCTGTTTTCGACACCGCGTTCCACCAGACCATGCCGGAAGAATCCTACCTTTATGCACTGCCGTACAAACTGTATAAAGAAAACCACATCCGTCGCTACGGCTTCCACGGCACCAGCCACTACTTTGTTTCTCGTGAAGCCGCTAAAGTGCTGAACAAACCAGTAGAAGAGCTGAACGTTATCACTTGCCATCTGGGCAACGGTGGTTCCGTTACTGCAATCCGTAATGGCGAATGCGTTGACACCTCTATGGGTCTGACGCCGCTGGAAGGTCTGGTGATGGGTACGCGCTGCGGCGATATCGACCCGGCTGTGATTTTCCACCTGCACGACGCTCTGGGCATGGACATTGATCGCATCAACACCCTGATGACCAAAGAATCTGGTCTGTTGGGTCTGACTGAAGTGACCAGCGACTGCCGCTACGTTGAAGATAACTACGAGACGAAAGCAGATGCTAAACGTGCAATGGACGTTTACTGCCACCGTCTGGCGAAATACATCGGTTCTTACGCTGCACTGATGGAAGGCCGTCTGGATGCCGTCATCTTCACCGGTGGTATCGGTGAAAACGCCGCAATGGTTCGTGAACTTTCGCTGAAAAAACTGGGCCTGCTGGGCTTTGACGTCGATCACGAACGCAACCTGGCTGCGCGCTTCGGTAAAGCAGGCAACATCGCTAAAGATGGCACCCGCCCTGCGCTGGTTATCCCGACCAATGAAGAGTTGGTCATCGCCGAAGACGCTTACCGTCTGACCGCGTAAAACACGTAACTCCCAACACCGTCAGCCAAGGCTGACGGTGTTGTTTTTGACTAACGAGCAACCGTAAAGAGGTTCGGCCGTGTCCCGTATAATCATGTTGATCCCAACTGGCACCAGCGTTGGTCTGACAAGCGTCAGCCTGGGTGTCATCCGCTCCATGGAACAGAAAGGCGTTCGCCTGAGCGTGTTCAAACCTATCGCCCAGCCGCGCAGTGGCGACAATACGCCAGATCAAACGACCACCATTATTCGTGCTAATTCCGCCATCAGCGCCGCCGAGCCGCTGGCGATGAGCCGCGTTGAAGCCCTGCTGAGCTCCAACCAGCAAGACGTGCTGATGGAAGAAATCATCGCGCGCTACCACGAAAATACCAAAGACGCAGAAGTCGTTCTGGTTGAAGGTCTGGTTCCTACCCGCAAGCACCAGTTTGCTAACGCATTGAACTATGAAATCGCCAAAACGCTGAACGCAGAAATCGTCTTCGTACTGGCGCTGGGTAACGATTCCCCGGCACAGCTGAAAGACCGTATCGAACTGGCGCGTTCCAGCTTCGGCGGCAGCAAAAACAAAAACATCACTGGCGTGATCATCAACAAACTGAATGCGCCGGTAGACGAACAGGGACGCACTCGCCCTGACCTGTCTGAAATCTTTGATGACTCCACGAAAGCCAGCGTTGCCAACATCGATCCGAAGCAACTGTTTGCTAACAGCCCGCTGCCGGTACTGGGCTGCATCCCATGGAGTTTTGACCTGATCGCAACGCGCGCTATTGATATGGCGAAGCACCTGAATGCGCGTATCGTCAACGAAGGTGACATTCAGACGCGTCGCGTTAAGTCCGTGACCTTCTGCGCACGCAGCATTCCTCATATGCTGGAGCATTTCCGTCCGGGTTCACTGCTGGTGACCTCCGCTGACCGTCCTGATGTTCTGGTTGCCGCCTGTCTGGCTGCCATGAATGGCGTGGAAATCGGTGCCCTGCTGCTGACTGGCGGCTACGAAATGGATCCGAGCATTGCCAAGCTGTGCGAGCGCGCCTTCCAAACTGGCCTGCCTGTATTTATGGTCAACACCAACACCTGGCAGACCTCACTCAGCCTGCAAAGCTTCAACCTTGAAGTACCGGCTGATGACCGTCAACGTGTTGAGAAAGTGCAGGAATACGTTGCACGCCACATCGATACCCAGTGGATCGATTCCCTGAGCGCAGAGTCTGAGCGTTCACGTCGTCTGTCTCCACCAGCATTCCGCTATCAGCTTACCGAGCTGGCGCGTAAAGCAGGCAAACGCATCGTTCTGCCAGAAGGTGATGAACCACGTACCGTTAAAGCAGCGTCTATCTGTGCTGAACGCGGTATTGCTCACTGTGTGCTGATCGGTAACCCGGAAGAAATTCAGCGTGTTGCTGCCGCTCAGGGCGTAGAACTGGGCAAAGGCATCGAAATCGTCGATCCGATTGTCGTACGTGAGCGCTATGTTGCGCGTCTGGTTGAGCTGCGTAAAAGCAAGGGCATGACCGAAGTGGTTGCGCGCGAACAGCTCGAAGACAACGTGGTGCTGGGTACGCTGATGCTGGAACAGGGCGAAGTTGACGGTCTGGTTTCTGGTGCCGTTCATACCACCGCTAACACCATCCGTCCGCCGTTGCAGCTGATCAAAACCGCACCGGGCAGCTCTCTGGTGTCTTCTGTGTTCTTCATGCTGCTGCCTGAGCAGGTTCTGGTTTACGGCGACTGCGCCATCAACCCAGATCCAACCGCAGAGCAACTGGCTGAAATCGCTATCCAGTCTGCTGATTCCGCTACCGCCTTCGGTATCGACCCACGCGTTGCGATGATCTCTTACTCTACCGGTAACTCCGGTGCGGGTAGCGATGTTGAGAAAGTGCGTGAAGCGACCCGTCTGGCACAGGAAAAACGCCCTGATCTGGTTATCGATGGTCCGCTGCAGTACGACGCCGCAATCATGGCTGACGTTGCACAGTCCAAAGCACCGAACTCGCCAGTTGCAGGTAAAGCCACCGTGTTCATCTTCCCTGACCTGAACACCGGTAACACCACGTACAAAGCGGTACAGCGTTCTGCCGACCTGATTTCCATCGGGCCAATGCTGCAAGGCATGCGCAAACCGGTTAACGACCTGTCTCGCGGCGCACTGGTAGACGATATCGTTTACACCGTTGCCCTGACCGCTATTCAGGCTACACAGCTCTAATCTATTCAGATTAATTCTGTTATCTTCTATGCCAGCCTCAGCGCTGGCATTTTTTATTGCTCTCCGTACAAAAACCACACCGCGCAGGCTCAAAAATAACCATAAACAGGGTCGATGGATGACGGTAATACGACGATTGGATCAACACTTTCAGCAGCAGTTGGAAAAAGGGATTACGCCTTCATCGCCCAAAGGGTTAACCCGTTTTTTGATTGAATTTCTCTATTTTGGTGTCAAAGAAGCCCGCGCCTGTCTCTTCGTTGGCCTGTTCTTTCTTGCCGTGTTTAGCGTACCGAAAGCTGGCTGGTTTTCTATCCCGCGCTATGATTTGTTGCTGATATTCGCCATTCTGATTCAGGGATGGATGGTTGCCAGCAAATTAGAAACCTGGGATGAGTTAAAAGCCATTACGCTGTTTCACCTCGTGGGTTTTGCGCTTGAAGTGTTTAAAACCTCATCAGGAATTCGCTCCTGGTCGTACCCTGATTTCGCCTACACCAAGGTACTGGGTGTGCCGCTGTTTGCCGGATTCATGTATGCCTCTGTCGGTAGCTATATCATTCAGTCCTGGCGGCTATTCGATCTTAAAATTCGCCATCACCCGCCCTACTGGCTGGCAACGCTGGTCGCGCTGCTCATTTATGCCAATTTCTTCACCCACCACTACATCGGCGACTACCGCTGGTACATTGCTGCACTGTCAGTTGGGCTCTATGCGCGCACCACCGTCATTTTCACGCCTTACGATCGGGAACGACGAATGCCGCTGTCATTGGCCTTTATTCTGATCGGCTTTTTCATCTGGCTGGCTGAAAATATCAGTACGTTTTTCAGTATCTGGAGCTATCCAGAACAGCTCGGAGCCTGGTCGATGGTTCACGTAGGGAAATGGAGTTCGTGGGCTTTACTGGTGATCATGACGTTCACCATCGTGATTTACCTGAAGGATATCAAGAAGAGTATTCATGTTCCCGAGTGATGACTCGCAGTTCATCACTCGGAAAAAATAGATGCCGCTGCGGGGAAAATCAGCGGCGAGATAGAAGCGATATTATTTCTGTGAATCAGCGTCTGATGAAGCGACGACGTTGCTGTCGTTTTCATCATGAGCATTTTCATCATGACTGTTTTTATCATTAACAGCAGATGTTGCAGCGGCTTCGACTGCCTCGTTCAGCTTACGTGAAATCGGCTTGCCATATTCCTGATCGCTATGGCGCGTTAGCCACAGCGACAGGGCTTTCAGCGAATCTGGCGTAAACTCATCGCAGCGTGCGGTGATCTCTTGCGGCGTCAGCCAACTGACCTCATCAACTTCTTCTTCCTGTAGCGCAAACGGCCCGTGGGTGACGCAGCTAAACAGCCCGCCCCACACCCGGCAATTCTCGCCTTCGTAATAGAACAAGCCGTGTTCTGCAAACGGCACGCCCGCAATGCCAAGCTCCTCTTCCGCTTCACGACGTGCGGATTCCAGCATTTGCTCACCGCTTTGCACTACGCCGCCAGCGGTCGCATCCAGCCAGCCTGGATAGAAATCTTTGACTTTCGTCCGGCGTTGAACCAGAACTTTACCCATTCCATCATGCACAACAATGTAAGTGGCACGATGACGAAGACTCTGCGCACGCATCTGCTGACGACTTGACTGAGCAATTACCTCGTTGTTTTCATTGACGATATCAACCCACTCTGTGCCTGCTGCCTGACTTTGTTCCGCCATCCTCTGAAACCCTTTAGTATTGGCACGTTGCTACGCGCGTCTGTTTTAAATGATCGATCTTTGCCGTGAATCTTCCCTGCTGCCTTGCCATTATTCAAGGTCAAAAACAGGGTATACGCTAAATTAGTGCCTAATCGTGACCTGTGCAATAGGTTCGCCGCCGTGTAACGGCAGAACCCGCAGCTCGTCTTGTTCAAGTAAACCGTAGCTCGCGGGGTATCCCCCCTTTGGCAAGCTCACTGAGCCGGGATTGAAAAAATAATATTCACCCCGTTGCTCAGCAACCGGAATATGGGTGTGACCATATACCAATACATCCCCCGCGTGTAGCGGCGGCATATTCTCTGGATGATAAAGATGACCGTGCGTCAGGAAAAGGCGATTCTGCGGCAATAGCACATGTTGCCAGGGTGCCGTTATCGGAAAGGTCAACAGCATCTGATCCACCTCACTGTCGCAGTTCCCTCGCACGGCAATAATGCGTGATGCATAGGCGTTCAGTCGGGCAGCCACTTCCGCAGGCTGATATGTTTCTGGCAGCGGATTGCGCGGGCCATGATTGAGAAAATCGCCCAGCAAGATAAGCCAGTCGGCATGACTCTGCTCAAAGATCTCCAGCACACGATCCGTCGCGCTGAGAGAACCGTGTATATCGGACGCAAACATTAACTTCATCGTTATCTCCACAGCGTTTATATCAACCATGCTACACCTACAACACCCGCATTCTTTATCGGACGTAGTCTACCAAAGTTAGCAATGTGCTTCCGGTAAAGATCGCTCAACGGCGTGCGTCATCGCTTATTTTTCACTCGCAGAAGTGGTAGGGTAAGAACCCGTTCCTCAATTCGCTATTCTGACAGCGCGTCGCTCTCTGAAGCGATCAACTGCCATACAGTCCATGATGTTTTTCTGAATTAAAACGGAGACTTGATTCATGATTGACCTGTATTACGCACCAACCCCTAACGGGCACAAGATCACCCTGTTTCTGGAAGAAGCTAATCTCCCCTACCAGCTCCACCGCGTGAATATCAGCAAAGGCGAACAATTCCGACCGGAGTTTCTGGCTATCTCGCCTAATAATAAAATTCCCGCGATTGTTGATACGCAGCCTGCGGAAGGTGACACGCCGATTAGCCTGTTTGAGTCAGGCGCTATCCTGCTCTATCTGGCGGAAAAACACGGCGTGCTGCTGAGCACCTCATTACGTGAGCGTACAACTACGCTGCAATGGCTTTTCTGGCAGGTTGCTGGTTTCGGACCGATGCTGGGGCAGAATCATCATTTTAACCACTATGCGCCTCAGCCAGTGCCTTACGCCATTGAACGCTATCAGCAGGAGACGCAGCGCCTGTACCGCGTGCTGGATAAACATCTGCAAGACAGCCCCTGGCTAGCAGGAGAAGATTACAGCATCGCTGATATCGCGACCTACCCGTGGGTGGTTTCTTATGCTCGCCAGCGCGTCGACCTTGATGACTACCCAGCGGTGAAGGCGTGGTATACGCGTATCAGTGAGCGTCCGGCAACGCAACGGGCTTACCAGCTCGCCGATCAATAAAATTCTGGCATCATCTCATTCGGCCTTTGGGTATCTTCTGCTATGGTAATCAATATATTGTCGTTAACGATACCCCCTGACGCTGCGGTTTAGTCGCAGTAACAGAAGCTACCGAGGGCCGAGCAATGCCACATCACTATTCTGACGCCATTATTCGTATAAAAAATCTGCGGCTGCGCACCTTCATCGGTATCAAAGATGAGGAAATTACGAATAAGCAGGATGTGATCATCAACGTTGTGATTCACTACCCAGCAGAACAGGCACGCAACAGCGAGAATATCGCTGATGCGCTGAACTACCGCACCATCACCAAAAGCATTATTCGCCACGTGGAAGATAACCGCTTCGCTTTGCTGGAAAAATTAACGCAGGATGTGCTCAACATCGCCAGCGATCACGAATGGATCACCTATGCTGAAGTAGAAGTCGATAAACCGTTTGCCCTGCGATACGCCGATTCGGTTTCCATGACCCTGCGTTATCACAAGGCATAAAGATAGGGAGAGGGGTGCGATGCAACTACTTATAACCGGCGGAACCGGCCTTATTGGTCGCCATCTTATCCAACAATTACAGCTGCTTTCCCATCACATTACGGTACTGACACGCGATCCAGAGCGCGCTCGAGGGGTTCTCGGCAATCAGGTGGAATACTGGTCCACGTTGAGTAATATCACCTCACTGAACGGCTTTGACGGCGTCATCAATCTGGCGGGTGAACCTATCGCCGACAAACGGTGGACGCCACAGCAAAAGCAGCGTCTGGCAAAGAGCCGCTGGAATATCACCGAGCAACTTACCACGCTGATAAAAGCCAGCAGTGAGCCACCGGCCGTTTTTATCTCGGGCTCCGCTGTCGGATATTATGGCGATCAGGGGGAAGCGCTGATCACGGAAGATGAATCCCCAGTCGATGAATTCACCCATCATCTGTGCGCCCGCTGGGAAGCCCTAGCACAGTCCGCCGAAAGCGATAAAACTCGCGTCTGCCTGCTGCGCACTGGCATTGTTCTTTCAGCACAAGGCGGCGCGCTGGCAAAAATGCTGCCAATTTTCCGCCTCGGGCTTGGCGGACCGATGGGTTCCGGCAAGCAATATATGCCGTGGATTCATATTGATGACATGGTGAACGGCATTATTTATCTGCTGAACCAGCCGATACTGAGCGGCCCCTTCAATATGGTTTCGCCCTACCCGGTTCATAATGAACAATTTTCCGCCACGCTGGCACACGTATTGGATCGTCCCGGTTTTCTGCGAGCACCCGCTTTTGCGATCAAACTACTGATGGGAGAAGCTTCGACGCTGGTACTGGGCGGACAGCGCGCCATTCCACAGCGGTTAGAGGCCGCAGGCTTTAATTTCCGCTTCCTTGAGCTGGAAGAAGCCTTACAGGACGTCATCAAGAAACCGGGCTGAAGTTTGATAAAATGCCCAAATATTCTGCACTTCTGGCGTAAAAATTGTGCTGAAGTGGGCGTGACCGTCGGGTGAGCCGCACGGACGCGGCGAAAGTCAGTGCCGCGTCGGGAACGCGTCACTGGCGGCCCGAATAGCGGTCAGGAACGCTGAAGGCACCGCGCAGCGGCACAATTCTCGCCCAAAAGCCAGTGGTCAAGGAGCAGCGGCAACTGAGCGCTCCTTGTCGGGCGTGTAGATAAAGTATAAGAATACTCGGTGGTTAACACGCACGAAACTTTTACACTATCCGACATAGAATTATGAAAATGCTAGAGCATGAGTACCTGTTAACTGCTAGATGCTGATAGCCATCAGCCCCAAAACCTACTTCAATGCACCTGACAAAAACTGCTGCAAACGTGCACTTTTCGGGCTCCCGAACAGCTGATCCGGCGGCCCCTCTTCCTCGATCACACCCTGATGCAGGAAGATAACGTGGCTGGAAACATGGCGGGCAAACTCCATTTCATGCGTCACCACCACCATCGTTTTCCCTTCCTCCGCAAGCTGCTGCATGATGCGCAACACCTCGCCGACCAGTTCGGGATCGAGCGCTGACGTAGGTTCATCAAATAACAAGACTTCCGGCTCCATCGCCAGCGCCCGTGCAATGGAAACACGCTGCTGTTGGCCACCGGAAAGATCCGACGGGTATTTCTGCTGGGCCGCATCCGTAATCCCGACCTTGTTCAGGTAGAACACCGCCCGCTCACGCGCTTCAGCTTTACTGAGTCCTAACACCTGAACCGGCGCTTCCATCACGTTTTCCAACGCCGTCATGAAGCTCCACAGGTTAAAGTGCTGAAACACCATCGTCAGACGCGTCCGCAGCATTTGAAGCTGCTTTTTATCAAAAACTTTCAGCTGTCCGTCAGTATCACGCACCATGCGAATTTCCTGATCGCTGACGTAGATCGCCCCCTCACAGGGTTTTTCCAGAAAATTGATACAGCGCAGTAAGGTACTTTTTCCCGAACCGGACGATCCAATAATTGAAATAACGTCACCCGCTTTCGCCTGTAATGAGATCCCTTTCAGTACCTCATGCTGGCCATAGCGTTTACGCAGTTCCGTCACCATCAGTTTGTTATTCGACATGCTCTTTTTTCCTGCGTTTAATGAGATGAACGGGTATAAAGATGACGTAACCAGCGCTGTTCCGCCTTTCTGAACAGCCCAATTAACACAAATGAAATCGCCAGATAGATAACCGCCGCGATGCCAAATGCATAAAACGGCTGGTAGGTTGCCGCGTTGATATCACGGGCGATTTTCAGAATATCCGGCACCGTTACGGTAAAGGCCAACGCCGTTGAATGCAGCATCAGAATCACTTCGTTGCTGTAAGCGGGCAGCGCAATACGCAGTGCACTCGGTAAAATAATGCAGCGATACTGCTTAAAGCGGGAGAAGCCGTAGGCTCTGGCCGCTTCAATTTCCCCATGAGGTACCGAGCGGATTGCTCCCGCGAAAATCTCTGTCGTGTACGCACAGGTATTCAGCGCCAGCGCCAAAATGGCGCAATTTAACCCGCTGCGAAAAAAAGCATTCAGCATGTCGGTGCCGCGCACAATCTCCAGGCTATACACGCCAGAATAGAACACCAGAAGCTGTACGTAGAGCGGCGTGCCGCGGAACACATAGGTGAATAGCCAAACCGGAAAGCTGAACCGGCGTCGCGGTGACACGCGGGCAATCGCCAGCGGCAGTGCCATCAGCCCGCCGATAACCACCGAAGAAATGAGCAGCCAGAGCGTCATCGCCAGCCCAGTCAGGCGGTAGCCGTCGCTCCACAGTAGCGGCTGCCAATATTGTTGCAGGATCTCACTCATAGTTTACTTTTTTGACTCCCTGCGAATAGTGCCTTTCCAGCCACCACAACACGCCGTTAGAAACGGTGGTAAAAATCAGGTACATCGCCCCAGCAACCAGCGCAAAATAAAACGGTTCGTGTGTGCCCTTACCGGCCAATTGCGTCGCCTTGATGACATCGTTCAGGCCAAGCAGTGACACCAGCGCTGTCGCTTTCAGAATCACCTGCCAGTTATTGCCGATGCCCGGCAGCGCGAAACGCATCATGGAAGGAAACAGAATACGGCGGAACACCTTCATCGGAGAGAAACCGAACGCGACGGCAGCTTCGATTTGCCCGCGCGGCACGGCAAGATAGGCTCCACGAAAGGTTTCCGTGAAATACGCACCGTAAATAAAGCCCAGAGTAATAATCCCGGCGGTCAGAGGATCGATATCAATCTGATCCAAACCGATCGATTCCGTCACGCCGTTTAAGACAATTTGCAAACCATAGAAAATCAGCAGCATCAGCACCAGATCGGGAATGCCGCGAATCAGCGTGGTATAGCAGGAAAAACACCCCGCCAGCAGACGGTTGGAAGACAGTTTCGCCGACGCGCCGATCAGGCCAATAGCCAGCGCCAGCAGTAACGAACTTGCTGCCAGTTCCAGCGTCATGATGGCACCATCCAGAATTAGCTGGGAATAGCCATAGAGCATCAATGATATCCGTTGAAATAGCGGTTAATGGCACGCTGCGTCATCAGTCAGGAACACGACACGAGAGGAACGATCCCGTGCCGCATGCCTTACGATCCCGCTACACATGTGATAAAGAAATGAGCGTCACCTTGGCGACATTAGCCGCCGTAGACGTCAAAATCGAAGTATTTTTTCGCGAAGGTATCGTAGGTACCGTCTTTACGCATTTCTTCAAAGGCTTTATCCAGCGCGGCTTTCAGCTCGGTATCCGCTTTGCGCAGACCCATACCCGTGCCCACACCGAAGAATTTGTCATCTTTTACCGCCGGGCCGGCAAACTCATAGTCTTTACCTGCGTCTAACTTCAGGAAACCTTCACTTGCTGCGACCTCATCCTGAAAGGCTGCATCAATACGGCCTGCGGCCAGATCGGCATAAATCAGATCCTGATTTTGGTAAGCGACAACGTCAACGCCTTTAGGCTGCCAGTTAGCATTAGCAAAGGCCTCCTGTGTTGATGCCTGCAATACGCCAACACGCTTTCCGCCCAGAGAAGCCAACGTGGGTTCAATGCTCGTCCCTTTCTTCGCAATCAGGCGTGAATTGGCCGCATACAGCTTCTCGGTGAAAGCAATTTCCTGCTGACGTTTTTCGGTGATAGACAGAGAAGAGATGATGGCATCGATTTTTTTCGCTTTCAGGGACGGAATTAACGCATCAAAGTCACTTTCTACAAACGTGCAGTTAGCCTGAATACGCTTGCACAGCTCTTTCGCCAGATCGATATCAAACCCAACCAGTTCGCCGCTGGCGTTTTTGGATTCAAAGGGAGCATAGGTAGGATCGGTACCAATTTTAATATTCTTAGGAATCTCCGCCATCGCGCTACCCGCAGCCAGAATGAGTGCCAATGGCAAGACTTTGATCAGTTTCTTCATATTGCTACCCTTATCATGAGTGATTGATGTCATGTGTCGTCAATGTCGGAATTATTTAGAGTGAATCGCTTTAAAAATGAACGATGTGAGTGCTATTTGTTTTCTGCGCCGACTATTACCGTTTTTGTAGCAGTTTTCATGCCACAATGAACGTAGGGATGTCGTAAAAACCCCATGATCGAAACGCGCAGAAAATAAGGGTTAACCATTTGATTCTGCAATATTTTCAGAGGGAATTTTTTGGCGCGTAACAATAAGGATAGATAACATTGGCATGAATACAAAAATCTAAACGCACCATTTCGGTGCTTTCACGCACAAAATTAGTGCAATGTGATAAAAAGGAACAAAAAAAGGGCAGTAAAAGTTTACCGCCCCGAGAGAGAAAAATAGCGTGTCTGGGTCTCTATCCTGCTACGACGCACCTTGCCAGCGGATAAAGAGATCTTTTGGCAGGTCGATGTCAAACTGGTCCAGAATACGATTCACCGTCTGATCGACAATATCCTGCACACTTTCTGGGCGATGATAAAACGCAGGCACCGGCGGCATGATTATCGCGCCCAGTTCAACGGCGGTGGTCATCAGCCGTAAATGCCCTAAATGCAGCGGCGTTTCACGCACTCCCAGCACCAGAGGACGACGCTCCTTCAGCACCACATCAGCCGCGCGGGTCAATAGATTGTCGCTGTAGCTGTGCACAATGCCGGAAAGGGTTTTTATCGAACAGGGTAAAATCACCATCCCCGCCGTTTTAAACGACCCCGAAGAGACGCTGGCGGCAATATCACGCGTGTCGTGTACCACATCGGCCAGCGCCTGCACGTCACGCAGGCTAAAATCCGTTTCTAGCGCCAGCGTCTGCCGGGCAGCCTGACTCATGATCAGATGCGTTTCGATACCTTCCAGCGTCTGTAAAACCTGTAGCAGCCGGATGCCGTAAATGACGCCGCTGGCACCGGAAATTCCTACAATGAGTCGCTTCATTCATACTGCCTCTGGCTAGCCGCGTAAGCAGAAACGCGGAAAAATCATCTGCGCAAACTTTGCCGCATTGATTAGCGATAAGCAAGGATAAGCACCGAAACCCTGTTTTCTCTATGCAATTTTTCTCTACATACAAAATTTTCTCTACATACAATAAGGGGGAGGACACTTTCGCGTCCTCCCCCTTCAATACAGCCTTAATGTGCGACTAGCTGTTAACCTTCGTTGTGCAATTCCAGATCTTCAACTTCATTCTGGCTACGCAACGCTTTGGCATCGTCATTGCGCAAGACTTCCAGATAATCCAGATAACCTTGATCGACGTCCTTCGTCACGTAAATCCCGTTGAATACCGAGCATTCAAACTGAGCAATATCCGGGTTATCTTCACGCGCGGCTTCAATCAGATCGTCGAGATCCTGGAATATCAGCTCATCGGCACCAATAATCTTACAGATTTCATCCACTTCACGACCGTGGGCAATCAGTTCATTGACGCTTGGCATATCGATGCCGTACACGTTAGGGAAGCGAATTTCCGGGGCCGCGGAGGCCAGATAAACACGCTTGGCTCCTGCTTCACGCGCCATCTCTACAATCTGCTCTGACGTTGTACCACGCACGATGGAGTCATCCACCAGCAGCACGTTCTTGTCACGGAACTCAGCACGGTTGGCGTTCAGCTTACGACGCACTGATTTCTTACGCGCCTGCTGCCCCGGCATGATAAACGTGCGGCCAACATAGCGGTTTTTCACAAATCCCTGACGATACGGCTTGTTGATGATACGCGCGATTTCCAGCGCGATATCACAAGAGGTTTCAGGAATCGGGATCACGACATCAATATCGAGATCTTCCCACTGGCGCGCAATTTTTTCACCGAGCTTCTGGCCCATGCGAACGCGTGCACTGTAGACCGAGATTTTATCAATGAAGGAATCCGGGCGAGCAAAGTAGACATATTCGAACAGGCACGGATTGCTCTTTGGATTCTCTGCACACTGGCGGGTAAATAGCTGCCCTTTTTCCGTAATGTAGATCGCTTCTCCCGGCGCCACATCGCGTAAAAATTCAAAGCCCAGCGTATCCAGCGCGACACTTTCTGACGCCACCATATACTCGCTGCGGCCATCTTCCAGATCGCGCTTACCAATCACCAGAGGACGAATCCCATTAGGATCGCGAAAAGCGACCATACCGTGACCGATAATCATGCCAACACAGGCATAGGCACCGCGAATTTGCTGGTGCGTTGCGGCAACGGCCGCAAAAATATTATCGGCTTCCAGCGGATAGTGTTGGAAACGGTCCAGCTCTCTGGCGAAAATATTCAGCAGAATTTCAGAATCAGACGTGGTGTTAACGTGACGACGCTCCTGCTCGAACAGCTTTTTACGCAGTTCGTGGGCGTTAGTCAGGTTACCGTTGTGAGCCAGCGTGATACCGAACGGAGAGTTCACATAGAAAGGCTGTGCTTCCGAGGCGCTGGAACTGCCCGCGGTCGGATAACGCACATGACCAAGCCCCATGTTGCCCTGTAGGCGTTGCATGTGCCGCGCTTCAAACACATCTTTCACCAGGCCATTGGCCTTACGCAGGCGAAAACAATTAAAGGCATCGATGGTCACAATACCCGCAGCATCCTGCCCACGGTGTTGCAACACCGTTAACGCGTCATAAATCGACTGGTTGACCGGTGTAAAACCGGCGATACCGACAATACCGCACATGGTGTCTTTTCCTCATCAGCGCTACCGCAGCGATAAATGCTGCGGCAAGAAACTTGACGTGCTTTGCAGGTAGTCAAAAAACCACCTGATAATATAACTGAACTGCGGGATTAACTGGGACTGCTTCCAGTCATCACTTTGTGAAAAACCGGTGAACGTATCCAGAAAGAATAGCAGTGCGGAAACGATCAGCACCCCGCGCAGCGCACCAAAACAGATGCCCAGAACGCGATCGGTGCCGGATAATCCGGTACGTTCAACCAGTGAACTAATCACATAGTTGACGATAGCTCCCACAATCAACGTTGCAATAAACAGAATGGCAATCGCAATACCGTTACGCACCAGCTCATCATCAAAACGGGTGAAGTAGACCGCGAGGTAAGCGTAGTAATGACTGGCAACAAAAAAAGCACATCCCCAGGTTACTAACGACAGCGCTTCGCGAACAAACCCCCGGATCAGGCTAACCAGAGCCGAAAATCCGATGATGCCAATAATGACGTAATCAACCCAAACCATGAACTATCCTAATAATGAACGATGCTACCGATAAGCCGCTACGTCATCCTGTTCGCGGCGCATTCTAACAGAAAAAGAAAACGTTTGCGTAGCGTATTTCCGCCGATTTCTTCGATAGATAATCAGGCGAAAAAACCGACAATACGTCATGCCTGATTCTATTCACTCTCGGCATGTCAAAACTCACAGCAGGCATCTTAAAACAGATGCGGGCGGAGTATCACTGATGTGAACCTCATCCCCACTGCCTGCTTTTGCTTATTTACGTGATCGACTGCTTTACGTGACAGACTGCAAACCAGCCATCACGTCATCACCACGCTCGACGACCTTAACGAACGGAATGTGCTCGCACCTGCCCGCTTAGCCCGCTGAGCTGTTTCAGCTCGCCCAGTGAAGACTCTAGCTTCTGCTTCGACGCATCCGGCCCAACGTAAATGCGGGTGATTTCGCCTGAAATCGGCGTTGATGGCACGGTATACGCGCGATAGCCAGAAAGACGAAGCTTGGCGACAATCTCGTTCACCTTATCCGCGTTTTTCAGCGCGCCAAGCTGCACAATATAGGCCTGTCCGACAGGCGCTTGCTGCGTCGGCTGCGTTTCAGGCTTCACTTCCGGTTTGGGTTCCGGTTTAGGCTCTGGCTTCGGTTTCGCTTCTTGCTTCACCTCAGGCTTTGGCTGAGGCTTCGGCGTCACAGGTGCTGGCGTCTGAACCAGCGGACGCTCAACCACCACTGGCGGTGCCGTCATGGCTGGCGTATTCGTGCCAGAATGGGACGATGGCGGCGTCTGCGTCGTGGTTTCAGGCGCTGTAGATGACGCAGACGATCTCGCTTCAGCGGCTTCGGCTTCCGCGCTGTTTTGCATCGCTGCCTCCGCCCCTTCCGGCGGTTGACTTGGCAGCGACGGGTTCAGTGCAGGCAGCGCTTCCATCTCATTGCTGTCACCCGGCTTAGGGATCAGCGGAATCGACGCAAACTCGTCTTCGTAGTGCTTTTTCTTGCCGTCCAGCAGGCCAGGTAAAACGATCACGCCCAGCGCGACCAGAATAACCGTACCGACCAGTCGATTCTGAAATTTACTCGCCATTCGCCTTCTCCTCATCCAGCGCTTCCATCACATGCGCTACCGTATGAAAAGATCCACACACAATGACGATATCCTGCTCCGTCGCCTCGGACATGGCTTGCTTCCAGGCGGCAACGACATCGGAGAACGATTGGCTGCGCGTCAGGTGCTCAGCAATCTGCTGCGCGGTGGCACCACGCGGCCCCTCCAGCGGAGCGCAATACCACGCATCCACCAACGGCGTTAAGTGAGCCAGCGTACCGGCAATGTCTTTATCCGACAGCATGCCAACAACGGCTCGCACTTTTCCGGTTTTCGGCAACTCAGCCAAGCGTTTTGCCAGATATGCCGCCGCATGAGGGTTGTGTGCAACATCAAGAATCAAACGCGGTGACGCCTGCACGGTCTGAAAACGGCCGGGTAATGCGGCATGCTGCAAACCGTGTCGAATTGCCTCTTCACTCACGTTGAGTGAAGAATAGTGCAATGCAGCCAGTGCCGTAGCGGCATTGGCTAAGGGGACGTTGGGTAACGGCAGCCGTGACAGCTCGCGCTGTTTATCCTGCCAGCTCCACGTCTCACGCTGCATTGAATACTCCCAGTCGCGACCACGGCGGCGCAACTGCGCGCCTTTCTCAGCGGCAACGTCGGCAATCGTTCCCGGCATATCCGGTTCACCAACAACGGCAGGTCTACCCTGTCGGAATATCCCGGCTTTCTCGCGGCCAATGCTTTCCCGATCGTTACCTAACCAATCGGTATGGTCGATAGCAATGCTGGTTACCACGGATACATCCGCATCCACAATATTGGTGGCATCCAGACGCCCGCCTAGCCCTACTTCCAGAATGACGACATCCAGATTCGCCTGCTTAAAGAGTTGCAGCGCCGACAGCGTACCGAATTCAAAATAGGTGAGCGATACCGCCCCTCTCCCTGCTTCGATATCCGCAAATGCCTGCGTGTGCAGCGCTTCAGGCAATTCTTTGCCCTGAATACGCACTCGCTCGGTATAGCGGACAAGGTGGGGAGAACTGTACACGCCTACCCGTAGCCCGGCGGCTAACAGAATGGATTCCAGCGTACAGCAGGTCGTTCCTTTGCCGTTCGTCCCCGCGACGGTGAAGATCGTGGCGGCAGGCTGGAGCAGTTGGAGATGTTCGGCAACCTGCTTAACACGCTCCAGACCTAAATCAATGGCCTGAGCGTGCAGGTGCTCAAGATAATGAAGCCACGTGACCAAAGGTGACGTGGCTTGAGGTATTTGAAGAGTATCCATGAGTCCCGTTCACTAGCTTACGGTTCATTGCGGGCAGAGCATGCATTGCTACTCGGTCGAGAACGACGTGGTCGAGCACCACACGCCCTGCCCATCATGTCAATTATGCGTCATCCTGTGATGATTCAGACGGCGCATCGCTGCGGATTTCCACGTCATCGTTGCCCGGTTCTGGATGGTTCGTCAGTTTGGCAAGAATAGTGGCCAGCTTGTAGCGCATTTCCGGACGACGAACGATCATATCGATCGCCCCTTTCTCAATCAGGAATTCACTGCGCTGGAAGCCTGGCGGCAGCTTTTCACGCACGGTTTGTTCGATAACGCGTGGGCCGGCAAAACCGATCAGCGCTTTCGGCTCAGCAATGTTCAGGTCGCCCAGCATCGCCAGACTCGCGGAAACACCACCCATGGTTGGGTCGGTCAGCACAGAAATGTAAGGCAAGCCGCGATCGCGCATTTTTGCCAATGCCGCACTGGTTTTCGCCATTTGCATCAGCGACATCAGCGCTTCCTGCATACGCGCACCACCACTGGCGGAGAAGCACACCAGCGGACAACCGTCTTCCAATGACTGCTCAACGGCACGCACAAAGCGCGCGCCCACAACAGACGCCATTGAACCGCCCATGAAAGAGAATTCAAATGACGCGGCGACAATCGGCATGCCGTACAGCGTGCCTTTCATCACGACCAGCGCATCTTTCTCATCGGACTGTTTCTGTGCAGAAACCAGACGATCTTTATATTTTTTGGAATCCCGGAATTTCAGGACATCCTTCGGTTCCAGCTCGCTTCCCAACTCGACAGTGTTTTCTTTATCCAGAAAAGCCTGTAGACGGGCGCGCGCGGAAAGGCGCATATGGTGATCGCACTTCGGGCAGACACCCAGATTGCGCTCCAACTCAGCACGATAAAGAACCTGACCGCAGCTATCACATTTTGTCCAGACCCCTTCAGGGATGTTCGCTTTGCGGGTCGGTGTAATATTGCTTTTGTTAAGAATTCGTTCAATCCAGCTCATTGATAACCTTTCTGCTTGAACCTGGCAAATGCCAGTCCGCTGTTCATGTTATTCCCTGACAACATTGCCAATGAAAAAATGCCTGAGACGCACGGCAATCGCGGTACAAAGGCATCGGCACCAAGGATGTTCCCAAGAACAGACCATAAATGCTGCCCATTAAACCATAACGTTCCGGTACTGTGGATAAAAAACTGGTCAAACCGGATGTTAAAATACTTCACTTATTTCACATTGCCGCGCGAGGCCGCTCTACGATGACGGGCAATCTCAATAATGCCCGGCAGGATAGAGAGGAAAATAATCGCAACAATCAGTAATTTCAGATTTTCCTGCACCACCGGCAAATCGCCAAACAGGTAGCCCGCATAGGTGAATGACAACACCCACAGCAGCGCACCAATCACATTATAGGCTGCAAAATGCCGATAGCTCATGTGCCCCATGCCTGCGACAAACGGCGCAAATGTTCTCACAATCGGGACAAAGCGCGCCAGAATTATCGTCTTGCCACCGTGACGCGCGTAAAATGCATGCGTTTTATCCAGATAGCTGCGGCGGAAAATCTTTGAGTTCGGGTTGCTAAACAGCTTCTCACCGAACAGTCGTCCAATCGTGTAGTTCACTGCATCGCCCGTAATCGCGGCCACGATCATCAGAAACACCATTGTGTGCACATTCAAATCGTTCGACGGCAACGCCGCCAGCGCCCCTGCGACAAACAGCAGCGAATCCCCCGGCAGAAACGGCGTCACCACCAGCCCGGTCTCACAGAACAGAATCAGGAACAAAATGGCATAAACCCAGACACCATATTGCGCCACCAGTTCCGCCAGGTGAACGTCAATGTGCAGAATAAAATCAATAATAAACTGTATAAATTCCATCACAACTTCTTCTCCCAAAGTGTCTATCGAACGCACGCGGTCGATATACGCAAGGCAGCCGCGCTACCCGTGTTGCCTTGCGTATAGCACGCTGAATAGCCTCGTCCTTAATACGCATCGCACGCTGCCTTTTGGCCTACGGCCATCTGGCAGCGTGCAACAGGTAAAAAGCGCACTCGCTACAATCAAAAACGTCAATCTGCTAAAAAGAGCGGCCCCATCGTAGGCTGCGGCAAAGCAAAACGCGCAGGATAATCTACCGCTACCAAATACAGCCCTTCGGCTCTGGCCGTTGCGCCAGCCAGCGTACGATCTTTGGCCGCCAGCAGCTCGGCAATCCACGATTCAGGGCGATTGCCACAGCCGACGTCCATCAGGCTGCCAACGATATTACGC
Source organism: Pectobacterium brasiliense (assembly GCF_016950255.1). Classification (NCBI taxonomy): domain Bacteria; kingdom Pseudomonadati; phylum Pseudomonadota; class Gammaproteobacteria; order Enterobacterales; family Pectobacteriaceae; genus Pectobacterium; species Pectobacterium brasiliense. The sequence continues at coordinate 165,982 of NZ_JACGFN010000002.1, forward strand.
ACCATATGATGCACGAACGCATTGGCCTTAATATCTACCACGATATAGTCACCGTGACGTGTAACCTTTAAATGATTTACATAGCGCCACGGCGTGCGCGACTGGCACTGCACTGCACGAAAAGAGGTGAAATCATTCTCACCCAACAGGCATTGCCCGGCTCGCTCCATGCGTTCCACGTCTAACGGGTGATAAAAGTGCGTCATACCGCGCGAAAGCACCGCAGGACGATAGCGGTGATTGTAGATGACATAACGGTAGCGGCGTGCCGTCGCGCTGAAGCGCGCATGGAAATCCTCATCCACCGTTTTCACCCAGCGCACCGCGATATCCGGCGGTAAATTCGCATTCACACCCATCGTCCAGGCGGCGTCTTTTCGGATCGCGTGTGTGGTGAAATGCACAACCTGGCCGGTGCCGTGAACGCCAGCATCGGTTCGCCCGGCGCAAAACACTTCTATCGGTTCATCCGCGACTTTACTCAGCGCCTTTTCAAGACAGGCCTGCACGCTAGCGACATCAATCTGACGCTGCCAGCCATAATAGAGGCTACCGTCGTACTCAATGCCTAGCGCGATTTTCAGCGGGGCGCGTTCGTTTTCCGCAGCGGCATCGGCCTGAGTAGCCTCCGCCTGAGTGGTTTCCGACATTACCCGAGATACTCCTGCACCAGACACTCTGCCGTTTCCACCGCCATCAGCGCGCCGCCAAAGCGAGCGTTATCGGCGACCGACCAGAATTGCAGTAGCTCAGGAATACCGTAATCATTACGCAGGCAACCGACGCTCAGTTGCCCATTACCGGACGCATCACCCACCTGCGTCGGGTAATCCTGCTCGTCACTAACCTCAATATTTCCCGCATTGAGCAGTTCATCGCGTGCTTCTTCCGCAGACAACGGACGCAGCGATTCAAGATGAACAACCTGCGCATGACCATAGAACACAGGGGACTGAATGCAGGTCACTGAAATCGGCAATCCGTCGTCCTGTAAGACTTTACGTACCTGATCGACCAAACCGCGCTCTTCGCGCACGCTGCCCGCATCATCGGGCAGTAAAGGCAACAGATTGAATGCCAGCTGTTTCGGGAAAAGCCCGGCCTCAGGCGGAACACCATTCAGCAGACGAGCGCTTTGCCCCGCCAGATCGTCTACCGCCGCTTTACCTAGTGCGGAAACGGACAGCATATTGACAACATGCAGGCGCGAAAGCCCAGCCGCATCGGTCAACGGCTTAATCGCCGTCAGCAGTTGGCTGGTCAGACTGTCTGCCACCGCGACAATATTACGGTTACGGTAATCTGCCAGCGTATGCGTATTCACGCCGGGCACCACCAGCGGGACATCGGGCTCCAACGCAAACAGACCGCTGCTGTCGATAACCAGACAGCCCGCGTCCCCCGCTTCTTCCGCATAGCGGGCGCTGACATCCTGACCGGCGACAAAAAACGCCAGCTGTGCCTGTGACCAGTCAAAATCCGCCACATCGGTGACCAGGCAAGATTTGCCGTTAAAACGTATGGTTTCACCCGCGCTACGTTCACTGGCCAGCGGATAGAATTCACCCACCGGGAATTCGCGTTCCTGCAATAATTCCAGTAACGCCGTGCCTACTGCGCCCGTTGCGCCCAGCAGAGCAATATTCCAGCCGTCAGACATTTGGTTCTCTCCCAAATTTTGAATGAAACACAAATCATGAATGGAACTGACAGACGATAGCGACACCGTCTGTCAGTTCATGAATAAAAAAGTGATGCTCGCGCGAAACGCCGTTAGCGTGCGCCCCGCACTGACGCCGTGAATCCCAGCGCGTTCAGGCAATCTGCGCTGTCAGCATCGGCGCAGATAACATGGAGTGACGACCATTCGCGTCGTTCCTGATAATGTTTGCGCAGACGATCGAACTCGCCTTCCTGATGCGCAACGTGGCGCAACAGTGCATCGTCCCGGCGCACATCATACACCAGATGCACCAGACGTTTTAGCAACGCCTCATCCAGCGGCGCGGTCAATGTGACTTCGGCATACTCTGGTGCAGGCAAAAGCGACGAAAGCGCCACCTGCTGCGGGGTTCCGATAAACTCGCTCCACGCCTCAAACACCTGCGTGGTGCCGCGCGCTTTCCCTTCCAGCGTATAACCAGCGATATGCGCCGTGCCAATGTCTACTCGCGCCAGCAGATCGGTCGATAAGGCAGGTTCTGGCTCCCAGACGTCAAGAATGACGCTGAGCTTTTTACCCTGTTGCAGCGCCTCAAGCAGTGCAGCATTGTCCACCACCGGGCCACGGCAGGCGTTAATCAGAATACGTCCGTCCGCAAACGCGTTCAGTACGGCGGCATCAACTAAATGATGAGTACGGTACGGGCCGTCGAGATACAGCGGCGTATGCAGCGTCAGAATGTCGGCATCACGCACCAGCGTTTCTAGCGGCAGGAAATCGCCCGCCTCACCGCGATCGGCACGCGGCGGATCGCACAGCAGCGTGTTAACGCCCCAGGCTTTCAGACGTGCATCCAGGCGTCTGCCAACATTGCCCACGCCGACAATCCCGACGGTTTTATCACGCAGTTGGAAGCCATCACGCTCGGCCAGCATCAGCAAAGAAGAAAAGACGTACTCCACTACCGCAATGGCATTGCAGCCGGGGGCAGCAGAAAACGCGATCCCGTTGGCGTTAAGCCAGGTGTCATCGACATGGTCGGTGCCTGCTGTCGCGCTGCCGACAAATTTTACCGCCGAACCAGACAGCAGATCCGCGTTCACCTTCGTGACCGAGCGCACCATCAGCGCATCCGCGTCGGCCAGCAGCTCGCGCGGCAAAGGACGTCCCGGCACGGCCTGAACCTCACCCAGACGGCTAAATAGCTCGCGGGCATACGGCATATTCTCATCAACCAGAATCTTCATTGTCTTCTCCGACATCGGTAGCCAGCCAAAAAAAGCGGGGAGATATTTTGCCACCGAATGGTGCAGAAACCCAAGGCAATTACGACGCGATATCTTTCCGTTATCGGTTCTCACCGATGAGGATCATACAAGATGGTCGTCATAGAAAGCCGACGCCATACAAGGTTGATCGTCGTCACATGGCTCTGTTATGTTGTTTGCCATTGCCGCACTTGCCCCATTTTTATCGACCAGACTGGTAATTGGTGCGTTTTTCGTCTGGTCTGTTATGAGAAACCCAACGTTGAACGCCCTCTTTCCCACCATTGCCGTCCTGATTTGGTCAATTAACGTCATCGTCAACAAGCTCTCTGCAAACGTTATTGACCCAGCTGCTATCTCGTTTTATCGCTGGCTGCTGGCGTTCCTCGTCATGACACCGTTCATGCTGCCAACGCTTCGTCAGCACACAGCGACCATCCGTCAACACGCCTGGAAACTGCTCGTGCTGGGTCTGCTTGGCATGGTGCTGTATCAAAGTCTGGCCTATTACGCGGCGCACTCGATCAGCGCCGTGATGATGGGGATCATGGGGTCACTTGTACCGCTACTCACCGTCCTGCTCAGCATTCCGCTGCTGCGCCTGGCTCCCACGCTGGGCGTCATGCTCGGTAGCCTGCTGTCGCTGGTCGGGATTGTCTGGCTGATCGGTGAAGGACATCCCGAACAGATTCTGGCGCAGGGCATCGGCCCCGGTGAACTCATGATGTTTTGTGCGTCGTTGTCCTATGCACTCTATGGCGTGCTGACCAAACGCTGGAGCATCCCGTTGCCCAACTGGGTGTCGCTCTATGTGCAAATTGCCTTTGGCGTAGTCGTACTGATTCCAAATTTCCTGCTGACGGAGAATGTGCAACTCAACGCCGAAAATCTGCCGCTGGTGATTTTCGCTGGCATCATGGCCTCAATCCTTGCACCTTTTCTGTGGATTCAGGGGGTTATGCGTCTCGGAGCCAGCAAAGCCTCCATCTTTATGAACCTGACACCGATCTTTACGGCGATGATCGCGATTGGCTTTTTGCACGAGCCGTTACATCACTATCATCTGGTTGGCGGTGGCATCACGTTACTCGGCGTGATCCTCGCGCAGCGCTTACGCATCCCACTAGGGCGTAGCTCATAAGCCCCCCATAAGATTCGTGCCGTTTTAAGCGACGTCTGACTATCGGCCGTCACGGGAGATTGCTATGATTCATCTCAATCATGACGGCAGTGAGGATAACCGATATGCAACCTGTAAGCGGCCCAGGTGCCCCGCTGCCCGGCGAACGTTCGGTGACGCCGACCACCACATCGTCAACCTCTACATCATCTGCTAACGCCGCGGGTTCCGCCAACGGCGATCGACCGCTGACGCTGGCGCAGCGTACGACGTTGGAAAATCTGGTGCTGAGAGTTGCCGCACTGACAACGTCAAAGGCAGCGGAAGTCTGGACAACGGTAAAACAGGGATTAGGGCTGGCAGAAAATAATGAACTGCTGTCCCGCCATTACCAGCCTGCCGAGCAGATACTCCAGACGCGTTTAACGCAGGCGCAAGATAGCGGTGGACGTCAGCAGCTGCTTCAGCGCCTGACAGATATGCTCTCTCAGGGAAATAACCGTCAGGCGGTTAGCAATTTCATCCAGCAACAGTTCGGTAGCACCACGCTAAGCGCGCTGACTAAAACACAGCTACAGCAGGTGGTTACGCTGCTGCAAAACGGGCAAATCCCGCAGTCAACGGCATCAGCCACAGCATCGCAAACCGCTCAGGCCGCCAACTCGCCCGATCGTCCGCTCTCTCCTGCTGAACAGCGTGGCTTGAATCAGTTAGTCACCCGATTAGCGACCATGACCGGGGAACAGCCTGCAAGAGTGCTGAACAATCTGATGATGATGCAGAATCTTAGCCCGGGCGACGCTATCCCGTTAAAACATCTGCCGCTGATCACGCAGTTCTTGCAAGCACAGGTTGAGCTGCAACAAACACAGACGCTGCTGCGTGGCACCTCGCCAGCGCAGCAGGGAACACCAACAAATGCAGGCGCAGCGTCAGAACCGCTGACAGCCAACACCACCAATACGGCTAACGCGAATTCGTCATCCGCTGCGAATCTATCATCACAGCCACTAGCGACACAGAACGCGCTGCTCTCCCCGAATCTCGCACCATTACAGGCATTGCTACAACAGCCCATGACCGCGCAGGAACAGCACTTATTGATGGATTACACGCAGAATCGCTTCAATATCGGGTTACAAACGCCGCTGACGCCGATGCAGGTTAGCGATCTGCTGACGTTCCTGTTTACACAACGCATTCAGCGTTCACAGGAAACGGACTGGACAACCACGTCACAGTTGCTGCATCCGCTGTTTAACCCGCTGATTGCTTCGCTACCGCTCAGTTGGCAATCCCTGTTCCATAAGCCAATGTTTCTGGTGATTGTCAGCACCTGCGTGGCTGCATTTCTGCTGTGGGTATTAATCTAGCGTCAATACCGCTCATGACCATCATCAACCAAACCCGCACAAACAAAAAACCCCGCGGCTTGCGCCTGCGGGGTTTTTATTTCTTTGAATGATAATGTCTGTGTAAGAAACCGATTATTTATCGAGTTTTCTCATTACCAGCGCAGCGTTGGTTCCACCGAACCCGAAGCCGTTAGACATAACAGTTTTCAGTTCACGCTCAGTGGTTTCGGTAATGATGTTCATGCCTTCCGCACGTTCATCCAGCGTATCCACGTTGATGCTCGGTGCAATAAAGCCGTGCTCCAACATTAACAGCGTATAAATCGCTTCCTGAACACCAGCGGCCCCCAGAGAGTGACCAGTCATCGCTTTGGTGGCAGAAATCGGCGGAACCTTGTCACCGAAGACTTCACGGATCGCCCACAGTTCTTTCACATCACCTACTGGCGTTGAAGTACCGTGCGTGTTGATGTAATCGATCGGCGTGTCAATATCCTGCATCGCCATTTTCATACAACGTACCGCACCTTCGCCTGATGGGGCAACCATATCCGCACCGTCAGACGTCGCGCCGTAGCCGACGACTTCCGCATAAATATGTGCGCCACGCGCCAGCGCGTGTTCCAACTCTTCGACAACGACCATACCGCCACCGCCGGCGATCACGAAACCATCGCGATCGGCATCATAGGTACGGGACGCTTTTTCCGGTGTCTCATTGTATTTGGTCGACAGCGCGCCCATCGCATCAAACTCACAGGCCAGTTCCCAGCACAGCTCTTCGCCGCCACCGGCAAAAACAATGTCCTGTTTGCCCATCTGGATTTGCTCAACCGCGTTACCGATACAGTGTGCAGAGGTCGCACAGGCAGAGCTGATAGAGTAGTTCACGCCGTGAATTTTGAATGGCGTTGCCAGACACGCGGATACCGCAGAACCCATGGATTTGGTTACCACATAAGGGCCAACGGCTTTCAGGCCACGCGGGCTACGCATCGCATCAGCACCGAACACCTGATAGCGCGCAGAACCGCCGGAACCGGCGATCAGGCCAACGCGTGGGTTATTCTGATAAACCTCATCAGACAGCCCGGAATCTTGAATCGCCTGCTCCATGGATAAGTAGGCATAAATCGATGCATCACTCATAAAACGCACAACTTTGCGATCGATGAGGCCAGTGGTGTCCAGTTTGACATTCCCCCAGACGTGACTACGCATGCCGGAATCTTTCAGCTCTTGAGAGAAAGTAATACCCGAGCGGCCTTCCCGCAATGATGCCAGAACTTCCTGCTGGTTATTACCGATGCTTGATACGATCCCCAGGCCAGTAATCACTGCACGTTTCATTTAATACCTCTTCTTCCACTTATAGAGTTTGGGATTTCGCTTCGCACTTTAGCGTACAGTTGTAAGCTGAACAAGTCCGATCAGCCAAACTATCGCGAAATCATTGCTAAATTTGCGCCACAATATTCAGCCCGATAGAATCTCATCATCACTTGAATAATGAGCTTTTTGTCGTGACCAACCTCCCCATCCAACACGCGTCGTTAAGTTGGAACGCTCAGGGTACACCTGTATCGCAACAGTTTGATGACGTCTATTTTTCGAATCAGGATGGGTTGGCAGAAACCCGTTATGTGTTTTTAAAGGGCAATCAGTTTCCCGAGCGTTTCACCACGCACACGCGCGCAGCCTGCGTGATAGCAGAAACCGGCTTTGGTACGGGCCTGAATTTTCTGACGCTGTGGCAGGCGTTTGCCGACTTTCGTCAACAGCAGCCACAGGCGACATTGCGACACCTGCATTTCATTAGCTTCGAAAAATTCCCCCTGCGTCGGCATGATTTGGCTGCCGCACACGCCCAGTGGCCGGAACTGGCCGCCTTTGCGGATGAACTGCGAGAGCAATGGCCGCTACCGCTGCCGGGCTGCCACCGTCTGATTCTGGCGCAAGGCACTATTACGCTCGATCTATGGTTTGGTGACGTTAACGTCTTACTGCCTGAGCTGGATGATACTCAGAACCATCAGGTCGACGCCTGGTTTCTGGACGGCTTTGCGCCAGCCAAAAACCCAGATATGTGGACGGATAATCTGTTTCAGGCAATGGCTCGTCTGTGCCGTAAAGAAGGCACGTTCGCCACCTTTACCGCCGCAGGTTTTGTGCGTCGCGGTTTGCAACAGGCGGGGTTTAAGGTCAGTAAGATTAAAGGATTTGGGCAGAAACGGGAAATGTTGAGCGGCATGCTTCCCGACGCGCTTCCCGTCACCTCGCCAACACCGTGGTATGCACGCCCTGCTGCCAGCACGACTGACGATATTGCGATTATCGGCGGCGGCATCGCCAGCGTGCTTACTGCCCTTGCGCTGCAACGGCGCGGTGCAAACGTCACGCTCTACTGCGCAGAGGCACAGCCTGCCACGGGCGCATCCGGCAATCGTCAGGGGGCGCTGTATCCTCTGTTGAATAACCGGCACGATGCCGTGTCCCGCTTTTTCTCGCTCGCCTTTGATTTTGCCCACCGCAGCTATACCGCGCTGGCGCTGCAGGGTCTGGAGTTTGAGCACCAATGGTGCGGCGTCAGCCAGCTTGCCTGGGATGAAAAAAGTGCGCGTAAAATCGAACAGATTCTGCAAGGCGAATGGCCGGAAGAGCTGGTCGTTAGCGTGGATGTGCAGCAACTGGAAACGCAAAGCGGCCTGAATATCGGCGTAAATGGCATCACTTATCCTGACGGCGGCTGGCTGTGCCCGGCAGAACTGACGGCTTCTGCACTGAAACTGGCACAGCAAAACGGTCTGTCGGTACAGATGAGTACCGCCGTTTCCGCACTGGAGAAAACGGACGGCGGCTGGGCGCTCACCCTGAGCACCGGCCAGCAGGTAAATCATGCCGTTGTGGTGCTGGCAAATGGTCATCACATTACCGACTGGCCACAGACATCCCATTTACCCGCTTACGCCGTGCGCGGGCAGGTCAGCCATATTCCGACCAACCCGATGCTAGGTCAGCTCAAACAGGTTTTATGCTACGACGGCTATCTGACGCCGGTGAGTCCGCAGCATCAGACGCACTGCATCGGGGCGAGCTATTTACGGGGAGAAACACACTGTGATTATCGGGAAGATGAGCAGCAAGACAACCGCCAACGGTTGCTGAATTGTTTACCTGACGCAGACTGGGCGAAAACGATCGATGTCAGCGATGCACAGGCACGCCAGGGCGTCCGCTGTGCGCTACGCGATCATCTGCCGCTATTAGGCGCGGTACCGGACTATGAACAAACGCTGGCCGAGTACGAAGATCGACTGCATCCTCAACACCGTGCCGACACGGTGCCAAACGCACCCTATTGGCAGGATCTGTTTATTATCGGTGCGTTGGGCTCACGCGGGCTCTGCTCCGCCCCACTCGCGGCAGAAATTTTGGCTTCACAAATGTATGGAGAACCGCTACCGCTGGACCGCGATACGCTCGCCGCACTCAATCCGAATCGTTTCTGGATAAGAAAACTGCTGAAAGGCAAACCTGTAATAAAGGATTAATGAGGAAGAAGATGTGCTGGCTTGACTAAGCCAGCACTGATTGCTTAACGATGAGCACTGATGAAATCAGTGGGTACTGTTCTGCGCCTGTTGGAACAAACGTTCCCACATCCCGTTAACCAGTACCTGATCCGGCGGTGACAGTTCACCGTTTTTGATGGCATTATTAATACTGTCGCTAACGCGCACATGCAGGGCTTCAAGCGTGTGTTCCCCGTTTTCTTCCGCTTCTGCCACCGACACCGTCAGATGACCGCGCAAGTAGCCACCAGCAAAAAGCTCGTCGTCGCTGGCATGTTCTACCATGTCATCAATCAGCGCCAGAATGCGCGTTTCAAATTCTGCGATCATTTCTTATCCTCAAATTTTTTCGGTTCCCGCGCATCATAGATCGGCTGGATACGGGAAGCTCGCCGCCGTCAGCGGTGGCGTATTGTAAAACGATTGTAATGCACGAATAAAGCTCGCCGGACGTGCGGGAATCCCCTCTTCCAGATATTGCATCACCTGCGCATGCACGCGTCGCTGGAAATCAATGCGGTCCGGCTCGCAGTCGCCGTTCAGGTTGTCGCAGCTGACGTTAAACGGAAAGCCCGCGGCGACACAGAACAGCCAGTCGAAGGCCTGCGGTTTGATTTCCACCACCTCAAACTGGCTTTGCGTCGAGGCATCGCGGCCATCCGGGCAGTACCAGTAGCCGAAATCGACCTGCAAGCGCCGCTGGGCACCAGCAATGCACCAGTGAGAAATCTCGTGTAGCGCGCTGGCATAAAAACCGTGGGCAAACACAATCCGGTGATACGGAATGTCATCATCCGCTGGCAGATAAATCGGCTCATCATCGCCTTTTACCAGACGAGTATTGTATTCATCGCCAAAGCAATCATTAAAAATATCAATCAGCTGTTGATAGTGGTGCGTCGTAGTCATGTTATCTGTTGTTATCATAAAAACTGTCCCAGCCAAACGGCAATCTCATGCCCGTGGCTGTCATAAATCAGCTTGCCGCTCATAATAGCGGAAACCAGCACCAGCATAGGACGAATCAGCTTTTGCCCTTTCGTCATCACCATGTTGGCCCCCAGTCGCGCACCGAGGATCTGCCCGATCAGCATGACGCCGCCGACCACCCAGACCACTTTTCCGCTGAGTATAAAAAACAGCAGCCCGCCGAAGTTGGAGGTAAAGTTCAGGATTTTGGCATGCGCCGTCGCTTTTGCCAGATTGAAGCCATACAGAGTGACAAAGGCCAGCGCGTAAAACGATCCCGCGCCGGGGCCGAAGAAGCCGTCATAAAAACCGACACAACAGCCTGCCACAATCGCAAACGGAAGTGGCGACAGACGACGCTGCCGATCTTCATCGCCGATTTTAGGCGTGAGTAAAAAGTAGAGGCCGATGCCAATAATCAGCACCGGCAACAGCTGGCGCAGAAAATCAGCATTGATCTGCTGGATCAGCCAGGCACCAAAGGTCGAACCGACAAAGGTCAGCGCAATCGCCAGCTTCTGCTCGCCCAAATTCACCGCGCGACGGCGGATGAAATACAGGCTGGCGGAAAAAGATCCGCCAACAGCCTGAAGTTTATTCGTTGCCAGCGCCTGCGCCGGAGATAAACCCGCCGCCAGCAAGGCCGGGATCGTCAATAAACCGCCCCCGCCCGCAATCGAATCAATAAACCCTGCCAACGCCCCGACAAAAAACAGCACGGCCAGCATTTCTGGCCCAAGAACTAACCAGTCCATCGTTATTCGTTATCTCGCGGCAAAATGTCTGTCGAGTAATGCCTGACAAGACGGAGGCAACGGCGGCGGCGTGGTTTTTTCTGGGGCTTCGGTACTCGGCTGCTTCGGTTGGAACCAACTGGTTAATTCAGCACCGCACCCGTCACCGACAGGGGGTTCGTCCTGATCCTGACACTCAAGGCTGTCCGCCGGGCAGCGCAGGCGCACATGCATATGTGCACGGTGCGCAAACCAGGGGCGGACTTTACGCAGCCAGTCACGATCGTGGCCCGCTTCGGCACACAGCTGTTTTTTAATCGCCGGATTGACGAAAATACGCGTGACGTCGCTATCCAGCGCAGCGGTTTTGATCAGGGTGGTGACTTCTGGTCGCCAAACGCGTGGGTTAACGTTCAGTCCGCTGGCGTTAACCAAATCGATAGGCTGCGGTTTCAGCAACTGCTGCTCGCTCCAACGCTGTCTGGGCAATTGCAGCCAGATGTCGACATCCAGCCCGGATTGGTGACTGGCGTGGCCGCTGCTGAAACGTCCCCCTACAGGCATACCCATATCCCCCACCAGCACATTACCGGAGGTTTTGCGCTTAACCTCGTTGCTCAGGCGGTGAATAAACGCCAGCAGGTCGGGGTGACCGAAATAGCGGCGCTGATCGACGCGCATCACCTGATAATCCAGCGACTGCAATGGCAGCGGCAGGGCACCGATGATACAGCCATTGGAAAAACTACCAATTGACTGCGGCGTACCCGCAACCGGATGCGCAATCTCCTGCCAGGGCGTTTTCGCCCACGCGGCGTTCGATAACAGCGGCGCGCTCAGTACCAGCGCGAGAACCCCGATTAACCCTTGTTTCATTATTTTTTACCAGCGAGGAACCTGACTGTTCACATCCCCACACTGTGCGCGTTGGCGCAGCAGGTGATCCATTAACACAATCGCCATCATGGCTTCGGCAATCGGCACCGCACGAATACCGACACACGGGTCGTGACGCCCGCGCGTCACCATTTCAGACGCTTCACCCTGACGGTTGATCGTTTTCCCCGGCACCATAATGCTGGAGGTCGGCTTCAACGCCAGATGTGCAACGATGTTCTGGCCGCTGCTGATCCCGCCCAAAATGCCACCAGCATGATTGCTTTGGAAACCATCCGGCGTGATTTCGTCTCGATTTTCACTGCCACGTTTGGTGACAACGGCAAAGCCATCGCCAATTTCGACGCCTTTCACGGCATTGATGCTCATCAGTGCGTGAGCCAAATCGGCATCCAGACGATCAAAGACCGGCTCGCCTAATCCAACAGGCACCGACTCCGCCACGACGCTGACCTTGGCGCCAATCGAGTCGCCCTCTTTTTTCAGCGCCCGCATCAGTTCATCCAGGGCTTCCAGCTTGTCGATATCCGGGCAGAAGAACGGGTTTTGCTCAACCTGTTCCCAATCTTTCAGCTCGCAGGTGACATCGCCAATCTGCGACAGATAGCCACGTACCTTCACACCATGTTGCTGTTGCAGGTATTTCTTCGCAATCGCGCCAGCGGCAACGCGCATTGCTGTTTCGCGCGCGGAAGAGCGGCCACCGCCACGGTAATCACGCAGGCCGTATTTTTGCTCATAGGTGTAATCGGCATGACCGGGGCGAAAGACATCTTTAATCGCACCGTAATCCTGAGAACGCTGATCGGTATTTTCAATCAACAGACCAATGCTGGTCCCTGTTGTCACACCTTCAAAAACGCCGGACAGGATCTTGACTTGATCGGGTTCACGGCGCTGCGTCGTATAGCGGGAGGTTCCCGGACGGCGGCGATCCAAATCGTGTTGCAGATCCGCTTCCGTCAGCGGGATCCCCGGCGGTACGCCGTCAACAATACATCCCAGGGCAATACCGTGGGATTCACCAAATGTAGTGACGCGGAAAAATTGCCCAATACTGTTGCCTGCCATCACAACTCCTTCGCATGTGTTCTGTTTCTGCCTTACCGTCTACACGGTAAGGCGAATAAATATCGTTATGACCGTTTAATCACGGTAAGCGCTGAAATGCGCTTTGCAATCAACCAGCTGTGATTGCGTTAGCATAAACACACCGTCACCGCCGTTATCAAACTCAAGCCAGGTGAACGGGATGTCTGGGTATTGATCGATCAGGTGCACCATGCTGTTACCCACTTCGCAAATCAGCACGCCGTCATCGCTCAGATAGTCTGGCGCACAGGCCAGAATACGACGCACCAGATCCAGACCGTCGTTACCCGCCGCTAGCCCCAGTTCAGGCTCAAAACGGAATTCCTGTGGCAGATCGGACATATCTTCTTCATCCACATACGGTGGATTAGTCACGATCAAATCATAGCGAATCGCCGGTAAATCGCGGAACAGATCAGAGCGAATCGGCGTCACGCGGTATTCCAGACCGTGCTGCTGAATATTTTGTTCGGTTACCGCCAGCGCCTCGCTGGAGATATCGACCGCATCGACTTCCGCTTCCGGGAACGCCTGAGCGCAGGCAATAGCAATACAGCCGCTGCCCGTACACAGATCCAGAATATGGTTTGGCGTTTTTGGCAATTGCTCATCAAAGTAGTTATTGATCAGCTCACCGATGGGAGAGCGCGGCACCAGCACGCGTTCGTCCACGTAGAATTCCAGGCCGCAGAACCAGGCCTTGTTGGTCAGATAGGCGACCGGGATACGCTCATTGACGCGGCGGATCACGCGTTCAACAATGCGCTGCCGTTCGCTGGTGATCAGGCGCGACGTGTACATATCTTCAGGAATATCAAGCGGCAGATACAGGCTAGGCAATACCAGCTGTATGGCTTCATCCCAGGGATTATCCGTCCCGTGGCCGTAATAGACGTTAGCTGCGTTAAACCGGCTGACAGCCCAGCGCAACATATCCTGAATGGTATGAAGTTCACTGACGGCCTCATCGACGAAAATTTTGTCCAAGGGTGTCCTCCGCAGACTGTTCTGAATGGGAAATTGGCGCTTAGTTTGCCATGAAGCCCGCGACAAATCAGCAGATATAACTGACTGAACGCGTCCCGATACAGACTTTTATTTAGCGACAGCGGGGAGACAAGGTAAACTGATCGAATGTTGACGCAAGATGAATGAAACATGAGTAATAAATATTCGCTGAATGACGACGAATTACAGCTTTTTCGCACGTCAATCACTGGCACAAAAAAGTTGCGTCAGGATACCTATACCCACAAACCGCTGCGCAAAAAACCGGGTGAATTACCCGCCAAACGGGCATTGCAGGAGCAGGTTGATGCCAGTTTCTATTTTTCGGATGAGTTTCAGCCACAGCTGGATGCAGAAGGCCCGACGCGCTATGTCCGCCCGGGTGCCAGCCACTATGAATTGAAGAAGCTTCGGCGGGGAGATTATTCACCGGAGCTGTTTCTGGATTTGCATGGCCTGACGCAGCTTCAGGCAAAGCAGGAACTGGGCGCGCTGCTAGCGGCCTGTCGGCGGGAGCACGTTTACTGCGCCTGCGTAATGCACGGGCACGGCAAACATATCCTTAAGCAACAAACGCCGCTCTGGCTGGCACAGCACCCTGACGTGCTGGCTTTTCATCAGGCTCCGAAAGAATTTGGTGGGAATGCCGCGCTGCTGGTGTTGGTGGCGCTAGAGACGCCTTCGCTTGAATAAGCTCACTCTTCTTCAAAAAACGATGAGACGTGTAAGTTCATTACACGTCTCATACCGTATGAATTCAGGAGTTTGAGGTTAGTGGTATCAGGATTTCGCGTTCAACTGAGCCGGGCTGACTTGCCAGTGCAGAACGCCATGACCGGATTCCGCCTCCACCTTAACGCAGGCAATAGCGGATGTAGCGAACATCGGTGCGGTTTCATTCTGGCATAATTCGGCAACCAGATAGCCCACCAGCGGCAGATGCGACACAACCAGAACCGCCCCCACGCCTTCTCTCGCCAGCGTTTGCAGATAATAGCTAACAAGCTGGGCATCACCACCGGGCGTCAGCTCATTCAGGCAATCCGCCTCTTCCGGCAACGTCAGCGCTTTTTTCACCACCTCGAGCGTTTGCTGAGCGCGCAAATAAGGGCTCACCAGAACGCGCTCAATATCGATATTTTGCTCATTCAACCAACACGCCATCTGGCGGGATTCATCACGACCAGCGTCGCTCAATGGCCGAACAGCATCACTCGCTGCATCAAGTACCGCATCACCATGACGCATTATCAACACTTGCATATTACACCGCTATGTTAATGAAATATATGATATATCCTCATACTTAATGCTGTATGAGCATTGGCTTTGCTGCCGCTTTGGCATACCTGCAATGTAGCCATATATAAGGTAGATACCCTAAATCATTCAAGTATGACGGGTATAACCGCTTTGTTATTGTAGGTTACCTGAATTGTTGTAGGTTACCTGAGTTTCTCGCTATGTAAACTCACCTGAGGTCAGGTTTAAGTAGAAAATGTCATCATACCTGCTTCCCAACCACAGGTTACCCACTGAGATCGGCCGTGAAGGCGACCCAATACTGTTATAACATTAACCATTCTCAAAACACGTTTTTAGCGTTCCGTCACCAACGGGTCAATAATTGTAATGTATCAGCAACGTCACCAGACTCGCCGCTCTTATTTCCCATTGTTAATCACATGATAAATAAAAATTTTATAGGCACGCGACAGGATCTACCCGCTCGAAACACATAACCATATCTTTACAGTGGTCATTGTGAACGCTTACAGTAAAATCAAAAAATAAGAGACAGAATTCAATAATGAACAAAAAATCAGCACAAAACACTGATAAAATCAAAAATGTCGATTTCTTGCACTTTTTTAACGCATATCAATTTTTGCGACATTGTTAAACAACCACTCTGGTTCTATCTTTATATTAAATAGCACTTTTCTTCACTATTCATGTTTTATAAAAAAGGTAATTACACAGAATATAACGTCATATAATAAAAATAGATTGCTCTTCTATTTATGGACGAATATGCAATTCAGGATAAAGCTCGAAGAACGTCTCTGCTATTTATGTGCCCGCCATTATTCACACCACGGAAGATAAAATTAGTCATCCGTTTTCTTTATAGCGTTATCTTCACCATGCGGAACGCACTGAAAGTAATAGCGATATCTATTTCAGTAATGAGACATTTTTGTGTCAGTGATTTAGACGATTAGGAAAAAGAATACATGCTCTGCATTTTCTCAATCGGTTAAACCATGCATATCAATATCCGTGCTGATTAAAACGACTCGTTATGGTTACTTTTGTAAGAGTCATTCGTGACGAGCAGTTTTCACGAAAATCCATGTACTTTCGTGAAGACATTTTCGATGAAAATAAGTAAGAGGCATATAAAGGAATCGTTATGAATTCTAAACGTATAGCATTACCTATTCTGGCCACACTATTCACCACATTCGGCCTCTCCCCCACTGCCAGCAGCGTGACGATTAATGGTCAGATCCCTGTATCACTGACGATTACCTCTGCCTGCACGGTCAACAACGGAGGAGGCGCAGGCACTACATGGGGAACAATCAACTTTGGCTCTCATAATGACCTAACGCAGAATATTGACGCTCAGGTTTCCAGCATCGGGGGCAACGGGATTACCGTCAGTTGTTCTGTTGGCACACCGGCGGCGTTGTATCTCGATGCGGGTGCAAATGCCACCGCCTCGCTACGCCAGTTAGCGCCAGGCACGGGAACCTACAACGTTCCTTACCGTTTATACAGCGATTCAACCCGCACGACCGAAATCCCACTGAGTAGTGCAACTGGCATTGCCATTGTTGCAACGGGTAACCCACAGATGGTTCCAGTGTATGCCCGTATCCTGCCGTCAGATCAGACCGTGCTATCGCCCACCGCTGGGGCTTATACCGACACCGTCACAGCTACGATCGAATGGTAATTTTTTACAGGCTGGCATATTCGCATGCCGGCCTTTTTAGGGTCATTGATCCACAAGAAAAGGAGCCGTTATGTCACCACATCTCATACGCGATTCCGCATTGATTACCTACGCCCTGCCGTTCCCTCTGGCTTTGGGCGTTTTTCACATCGCCATTCAGGCTCGATAGCCGCGGGTATTGCGATGCGTTTTTCATCGGCATTGATTTTGTCACTTCTGCTGTCTGGCTCCATCGTCTCCACGGTGGCGATGGCGCTCACCGTAAGTAGCACATTCGATGTCACGGCGACGATACAAAAAGGCTGTGTTTTTGGCACCAGCACGGCAAGCAGCCAGCCCAACATGGGCACGCTGAATTTTGGGACGCGCAGCGCCGCGGCAACCAATGTGGATATCGCCAGTACCAGCGGTGGAGGGTCGATTATCGCGACCTGTACGCCAGGCATTAGCGCCGTTATTGAACTGAGCTATGGCGCTAATGGCGGTAACAGCACACAGCGTTATCTGAAAAATGCAGCAGGAACGCGCCTGTTGGCTTACCAACTTTACCGCGATGCGGCACGCACACAGGTCTGGGGAACGGGAGGTCTGGCACTCAACATCGCCTCCTTTCCCGCCACATCCCAGACCTACATCGTTTACGCCCGCTATTTTGGTGGCACACCGCTGCCCCCCGCAGGGGTTTATACCGATAACGTAACCGTCAGCCTGACTTATTAAAAACAAAACAGGGTGAATACAGAATGAAAAGGAAAATAACGTTTTTTATTCGGGCAATGGTCTTTTTATTAAGTGGTTTTGGCTCATCTTGCTTTGCTGCCAGCTCTATCCTCGTTTGGCCGATTTATCAGGTTATTGAGTCCGATGAGAACAGTTCTGCGCTATGGCTGGAAAACAAAGGCACGGCGCCCGTCGGCTTGCAAATCCGTATCATGTCCTGGAAGCAAATCGATTTTCAGGATCGTTATGCCGAACAAAGCAATGTGATTGCGACACCACCGTTCATGACGCTGGAGCCGGGTAAGCGCAATATGGTGCGTCTAATTCGCGTCAACCCAACACCCGCCAATACTGAGATGGCTTACCGCATCATCGTTGATGAAATTGCCGCGCCCTACCAACAGGATGCCCCGCAGATGGGGCTGCAATTCCAGATGCGCTATCTGCTACCGCTATTCCTTGATGGTGCAGGCATCTGGACGCATATGCGCCCGGGAAAACGACGCGCCAGCGCTGAGCCTACGCTGCCCGTGCTCAGTTGGCGAGTCAGCGCAGTTGGGGGGAAAAACTATCTTTATGTCCGCAATCGTGGCGTGGTGCATGCCCGCCTGAGCAACGTCTACTGGTCAGCCGACCAGAGCGGGAAAGGAAGCCGGATAAAGATAACCGACGGCTTTTTAGGCTATGTACTACCGGGACAAGAGATGCGCTGGCCGCTGCCCGCGGGTATATCCACACCGGGTGCAGGCATGCAGCTCTTCACTCACCTGATCGATATCCACGATCCTATCTTGATTAAACGCGAATGATAGCTCGGTTAGCCGCAGAAGCGTGTTTATTGACCGCGCGGTCATGGTGAGGTCAGGCATGAAGAGCAAAACAGGTGTGTTTCCTCTGCTCATCTATGCCCCGTTTACGCTGTTTTATTCTGTGACGATTTTCGCAGAAGACTATACCGATCTGCCCGCGCCACCCAGCGCCATGCCCTCACCCAGCGAATCCGTTTATTATTTAACAATTTCCGTCAACGGGCTGAGCGATAATCTGGTCGTGCCTGTAACGTATCGGGCGGGGAATTATTATGTGGATGCAGCAACACTGCGTTCGAATCACGTCCGTCTGCCAGACCAAAGCGTGGGGCTGGTCAATGTCAATGCCCTACCAGAGGTCACCACCGATTACGATCAGGCCATACAGCAGCTAAAAATCACCGTGCCTACACTCTGGCTACCCGAGCAATCTGTTGAAGGCGGCGGGCAGGACATGACGCATGTCCCCGCCCGTAGCAGCCCCGGCTTATTGTTCAACTATAACCTTTATTACACCTCGCCCCGTGCCAATTCAGATTCGCTCAGCAGTTGGATGGAACAGCGTTTTTTTAGCCCTTATGGAACCTTATCCAATACGGGGATCTACTATTTCACCTCGGGCAGTAATTCCGCGCAGCAAGATGGCTATCAGCGTTTCGATACCTATTGGCGCTATAACGATCACGACCGCATGATCACCTATCAGGTTGGTGACCTGATTAGCAACTCTCTAACGTGGAGCAACTCGGTGCGTATGGGCGGCCTGCGTGTCGCACGCAATTTCGGTCTTCGCCCAGATATCGTCACTTACCCGATGTTGCAATATACCGGTACGGCCGCCGTGCCCAGCACGCTGGACCTGTTTATCAACGGGTATAAAGCGAACAGTACCAGCCTGAATGCTGGCCCCTTCACACTCACGAATACGCCTTACCTGAACGGCGCAGGGGAAGCCACCGTCATTACCACAGACGCTCAGGGACGGCAGATTTCTACCACGATCCCGTTTTACGTCTCCAACACATTGTTAAGAGAGGGGTTAAGCGATTTCGATCTGTCCGTTGGCGTATTACGTCAGGACTATGGCATAAAGAATAATGCCTACACTGACGATCCCGCTGTCAGCGGCATCTATCGCTATGGGTTGACCAATAAGCTGACCGTGTCAGCGCATGGCGAAGCCGTACAGGATCTCTATCTGCTCGGTGCGGGAGCCGATTTTACCCTTGGCCGCTGGGGTACGCTGAGTTCGTCCTACAGTCAGAGTGAAAAAGAAGCCACCGGACACCAGCACACCACGGGCTATTCTTATTACACTTCCGCGTTTGGCCTGAATGTTCAACATGCCAAACGCAGTAAGGAATACCGCGATTTAACCGCCGTACTCACAGAAGGCCGCCTCAGTCAGGAAAGCTATCAGGCAACGCTCAGCAGCCAACTGTTCGGTGAAGGCAATGGTTCATTCGGCGTAGGCTATTTCGATATCCGCGCGTACGATTCAGCCCGTACTCGCCTGCTGAATTTTTCTTTCAGCCGTCAGGTCTGGCAAAACAGTTCTATTTATCTCGCCTTTAACAAAGCGCTGGGAGAAAACGGCTACAGCGCCCAGATCCAGTTCGTGATGCCTTTTGGTACCAACAGCAGCATTAATGCCGGCGTTCAGCGCGACAGCAATGGCGATTATTCACCGCGTGTTGGGGTGAACCGTACCGCGCCGACAGACGGCGGATTAGGCTGGGACGCCGCGTATGGCGCAGGAAAAAATCCTTATCACCAGGGCTCGCTGAACTGGCGCGGCCCTTATGCCACGCTTGCTGGCGGAACCTATGGCAATGAAGGAAACACCACGCAATGGGGGGAACTGAGCGGCTCGCTGATCTACATGAACGGGGGGCTTTTCGCCAGTAACCGCATCAACGACGCCTTTATTGTGGTCGATACCGAAGGATACCCCGACGTCCCGGTAAAATATGAAAACCAGATAGTAGGGAAAACCAACAAACGCGGTCACTTGCTCGTGCCGTGGGTCGTGTCCAATTACCCCGCGAAAGTGGAAATCGACACACTACAACTGCCAGCCAACGTCACCACGCCACAGGTGGAATCGCGCGTGTCGGTCAAAGAGGGCAGCGGCACCATCGTGACGTTCCCCGTTCATGCCGTGCGATCCGCCAACATTAAGTTGCGCAATACGGATGGCAACCCACTCACCATCGGCACCTGGATAACAAACGAGGTCAGCGGGGACACCACCATTAGCGGCTACGATGGCCTGGTCTACTTTACCAACCTGGGAACATCGAACCGCTTACGCTTTAAACAAGAAGACGGACAGCTTTGCCGGGTGGAATTTTCACTGCCGGAATCGCAGACCATGATGGAGACCATCGGCCCGCTTACCTGCCAGACTGACTCAAAAGGATAAAACGATGCTGACCCCGATACCAAAAACCCAGCACTTCTTCTCCGCCAATCGGCGAGCTGCCCGTTGGCTGGGTCTGGCCTTGATACTGATGGCGCTGTATTACGCCCCCTTTAGCTACGCCGCCTGCACGACCCCTCCTAGCAACACGACGCTGGGACCTTATGCTTCTTCCGTGGTCGGCGTTAATGGAACACCCCAGATCGTGACATCAGGCAGTGGATTCATCTGTACGGGAAGTCTGCTGAGTATAGCGGGTACTAATACCATCACCGCGACAATACAGAGCGATAGTAATCCCAGCGGCACCACCATGCGGATGCGTCGTGGGACGAGCACAGATTACGTTCCTTACAATCTGTGTATGGATTCGGGATGCGGTACACTCTATAACATCGGTTCAACCTACACCTGGAGCCAGACCACCTTTCTGGGGATATTAGGGCTGTTCAATTCATCAGATGGTTCTATACCGATCTATATCCGTACCAGTACAGGTAATAACATTTCTGCCGGTACCTATACCGATACGGTGACTATAAAATGGGATTATCGACTTTGTTCATTAGGGATAGTCTTGTGCATTTATGAGGAAGGCTCAACGACTTCAATCCTCAATATCACCATGAACATTACCAACGATTGCCAGATCACCAGTGCGCCGAATATCAATTTTGGTGTTGCGGCATTCCCCGCCGATTTCGCGGCGGTCAACAATAGCCTCGGCGTTCGCTGTACGCTGCTGGGGGCGTATACCGTCAAGCTGGTCAGTACCCATCCCGACGATGCTAACTGGCGCAGAATGATGGCCACCGTTAATGGTGTTCCCTCTTATATGCAATATCAACTTTATCGCACCGGGAACATCGCCTGGACCGAGACGAACGATTACAGCGGGACGGGGACGGGGATTACGCAGAGTATCCCGTACACCGCCCGCATTAACGCAAGTCAGGCCAGCAAGCCAGAAGGCGCGTATAAAGATACCGTCACGATTAACGTCACGATCAACTAGCGCCCTGGTCTTCATCGGTTGGCGGATAAAACGTCCGTCGACCTTCCCGCATCGCGAGCAGACGTTCACAGGGTGCGAACCGATCGCCATACTGTTGTTGCAGCACCAGCAGCGTTTTCACGACGGTTTCCACTCCCAAACGGTCCATATAGTGGAACGGCCCGCCGAGGAAAGGTGGGAAGCCAATGCCAAATACCGCGCCGATATCGCCATCGCGTGCGCACTGGATCACGCCTTCATCCAGACAACGTGCAGCCTCATTCAGCATCATCATCACGGCTCGCTGGCTGATGAGCGCAGGGTCGATATGGGCCTTCGCCGTGACATCCAGCAGCGGATAAACCGAGCTGTCTACCTCCCTGCCCGCGTGCCAGAAACGGCGTGTTTTATTGTATCGATAGAACCCTTTCCCATTCTTGCGCCCTTTTCGCCCATCTTTCAGGATCGCATCAAACGCGGGTGGAGAGGTGAAGCGTTTGCCCAGTTCTTCACTCAGCACTGGCACAATTTTGGTCGCGACATCAATACCGACTTCATCAAGCAGCGCGAGCGGACCAACAGGAAAACCAAAGCGCACCAGCGCATAGTCAATCGATTCGATCGGCTCCCCTTCCAGCAGGCAATAAGCCGCTTCGTTGATATAAGGCGCTAATATGCGGTTCACATAAAAACCGGCACTGTCGCCTACGACGATCGCAGTTTTCCCCTGCTTTCTCGCCAGCGCCACCGTCGTCGCCACCGTCTCTGCGCTGGTGTGAGCGTGAGGGATAATTTCAACCAGCGGCATTTTGTCCACCGGGCTAAAGTAGTGCAGACCCACAACCTGTTGCGGGCGGCGCGCGCCCTCTGCAATCTGATGGATCGGCAGCGAGGAAGTATTCGATGCAAAAATCGTATGCGGCGCAGCGTGCTCTTCAATCTCCGTCACCATTTGCCGCTTCAGCGCCAGATCTTCAAAAACGGCCTCAATGACGATATCCGCATGTTCAAAACCGCGATAGTCCGTACTGCCAGAAATCAACGTCATCAATCGCTGGCGCTCCGTCGGCTTCATCCGCTTACTCTGAACGCGTTTGGTCAGCAGCTGCCAGTTGTACTTCAGCGCATGGTTGATACCCTGTTCATTGATATCTTTAATGCGCACCGATAACTGCCCGCGCGTCGCCGTCACGCTGGCGATCCCACCACCCATCAGCCCACCGCCGAGAATACCGACACGGTGGATCGGCTTCGCTTCAGCGGGCGCGCCAGAGGTTTTCTTTAATGCATTAGAGGCAAAAAACAGATGGCGTAGCGCGGCCGATTCCGGCGTCATCACTAGTTTGCCGAACGCTTTCGCCTCGTGCCGATACCCTTCCTCACGACCTTTTTCTATGCCCCGACGCACCACCTGAATGATTTTTTCCGTGGCCGGATAGTTGCCGTGTGTTTTCGCACGCGTTTTGCGTTTCACTATTTTGAACAGCACATCGCGAATACCCGGACTGCTCAACAAACGCGAACGCCAGCCCAGCGGCACGGCTTTGCGTTTTCCTTTTTTGAGAATCTCGACTGCCGTCTCCAGCAGGATATCGTGCGGGACGGCCTCATCAACCAGCCCTTGTCGTAACGCCTGACTCGCACGGAGGTGGCGGCCGGTCAGAATGAGATCCAGCGCGCTATCCAGACCAATCAGCCGTGGCAACCGCTGCGTTCCACCTGAACCGGGGAGGAGGCCAAGCTGTACTTCCGGTAGCCCCAGCACCGTTTTTTCATCCAGCGAGCAGACGCGATAGTCGCAGGCCAATGCCAACTCCAGCCCTCCGCCCAGACAGGCACCGTGGATCGCCGCCACCACGGGGAACGGGAGCGCGGCCACCTGATCGAATGTTTCCTGCCCTTGCTTCGCCAGATTTTCTGCCTGTTCGGCACTGCTGCACTGGTTCAACATGGTGATATCCGCACCGGCGATAAACGAATCAGGCTTGGCGGAAATAAAAATCAGCCCCCTGAGCGTCGCATGCTGCCGCGCCTGCTCAAAGACTGTGAGAATCTGTTCTGCAAATTCGCTCTTTAGCGTGTTTACCTTTTCGCCAGGAACATCAATGCAAATAACACCGATATTGTCCGGCCGAATCGTTAGGGAAAAGGCAGACGGGCTTCCCGTTACGTGCGCTGTTTTTTCTGTTGCAGACGATGTTATCACGGAGAAAGGCTGTTGATCGTTCATGGCGTCACCTCCAGTACCATTGCCGCACCCAGCCCGCCAGCCGCGCAGGCAGTGGTTAATCCCAGCCCGCCGCCGCGACGGCGCAGTTCATTCAGCGTTTGGGTAATCATCCTCGCGCCAGTGGCAGCAAAGGGGTGTCCATAGGCAATGGATCCCCCCAGCACATTGAATTTTTCGCGATCCACCTCGCCCAGCGCGGCGTTTCTACCCAATTGATTCCGGGCAAACTCATCGCTGGCAAATAGCTTGAGATTTGCCAACGTCTGGGCGGCAAAGGCTTCATGCATATCAATGAGTGTCAGATCGGCCAGCGTCACGCCAGCCCTTGCCAACGCCAGCGGGGAGGCATAAGCCGGCCCCAACAACATATCACGCTGCACACCAATGGCGCTGAATGCATAGCTGCGCAGGTAACCTAGCGGCGTGAGCCCCAGGCTTTTCGCCCTGGATTCACTCATCATCAACACCGCTGCCGCGCCATCCGTAAGCGGCGTACTGTTCGCCGCCGTGACCGTACCGTGTCGGCGATCGAACGCCGGGCGTAAGCGGGAATACTGATCCAGTGCAGAATCATGGCGCACGTTGTTATCTTCACTCAGCGCCTTGTCATAAGGTGGGACGTAAGCCGTCATCACTTCATCGCGCAGCACGCCGGATTCCCAGGCCTGAGCCGCCAGCTTGTGCGAACGGTGCGCCAGTTCATCCTGCTCTTCACGCGTGATGCCGTAGGTTTTTGCCATTTGTTCGGCGGTATCGCCCATGCGTAATCCGGTGGAATACTCCGCCACGGCCGGCGCAACTGGCAGCAGGTCTTTCGGGCGCAGGCCGCTTAACAGTTTCAATTTCTGGCTCAGCGTCCGAGCCTTGTTCATATCCACCAACGTTCTGGCCAACGCTTTGCTGACGCCAATCGGCAGCACGGAAGAGGAATCCGCCCCGCCAGCAATGCCGACTTCGACCATCCCCGCCATAATGCTTTCCGCCACGTTGGCAACCGCCTGAAAGCTAGTGGCGCAGGCGCGCGACACGCTGTAGGCGTCGGTATGCACGCTCATGCCCGTGCCGAGCACAATCTCTCTGGCGATATTCGGCGCTTCGGGCATCTGAACCACCTGCCCAAAGACCAATAGCTCGATCAATTCAGGATCGATCCCAGTACGAACCAGTAATTCGCTGGTGACGAGCTTCCCTAATTCGATGGCAGGTACGCCATGATAGGCTGTTGCCTGCCGGGCAAATGGGGTGCGTAATCCGCTCACGAACGCAATGCGATCGCCACGGCGGGTTATCAGAGGTAATACCTCGCTCATAAACGCTCCTGTTAACCGAAAATAAAGTATGCGCACAACAGGTCAGACCTGATTTCATTGTTAACCAGATAGTTACATTACGCAAAGCTGCGCAACACAAAAGTGTGAAGAACATGTCGTTGTCAGCCCCGATACCCTCAACATTATTTACGCAAAGGCATTTGCCAACAAAATACATTAGCGCTAATGTATTTATTCCAACTAGGGAGGCGATGTTGAAAATTAAACCCGGATTGGGCGAACTGCTGAGGTATACCGCTGAGCTGGTTGATAAAGGTTCGGAGGCAAACTACCGCGCCCTGTCACTCAATTATCGTCCACGATTTACCCCTATCCTGCGTGCAATGGCCGCAGGCGCTCAGACCGTGCAGGACATCACTGCGTCCACGCACTTAACCCAGGGGGCGATCAGCCAGTCGGTCGCGTTAATGGAGCAGGACGGCATTCTTGTACGCGAACAGCTCAGTGATGGGCGCAAATTTGCCCTCAGGCTGACGCCAGCAGGCATTCAACTCGTTGCTCAGTTGGAAACCTGCTGGGAAGCCATTTTCCTCGCCATTGAACAGCTTGAAAAAGATGCCGGTTGGCCGCTGATGAAGGGGCTGGAGGAGTTGGCGTCTGCGCTGGAACAGAAGGACTTCGAGAAACGCATACAGATAGCACGTGCGGAATTACACGCCTCAGGTGATAAAGATGACTAACACAACCGAAGAAAGCAGAAACTGGTTTTCCTCAGGTGGGGAGAACTATGCTCGCTACCGACCGCACTATCCACCCGAACTGGCAGAATACCTTTCCAGTCTCGCACCAGATACCAAACATGCGCTGGATGTGGGATGCGGGACCGGGCAGCTTACACGACAGTTGGCTGAACATTTCGACGCTGTAAAAGGTATCGATCCCAGCGCGAGTCAGTTAGGCAACGCCGTTGCACATCATCGTATTGACTACGCGTGCTCCCCCGCAGAAGCGCTGCCCGAACAGCCACTCACTTACAGTTTGATTACCGCAGCGCAGGCCGCGCACTGGTTCAAGCTAGACGCGTTTTATCAGGAAGTCCGCAGAGTGGCAGTCCCTCAGGGAATACTGGCCCTCATCAGCTATGGCGTTATGCAGCTTGATGACGATCTGAACGACAGATTTCGTCAGTTTTATTACGAAGAGATTGGTCCGTTTTGGCCTACCGAACGTCAGTTGGTGGATAACGGATATCGGGATATCCCCTTCCCTTTTGATGAGATCGCCGCACCACCTCTTAACATCCAGCTTGAATGGCCGTTAGACGCCCTTATTGGTTATATTTCAACCTGGTCTGCCGTCGCCAGCGCCCGAGAAGCAGGACGAGAGGAAATGCTGCGCCGTTTTTATGAAGACATCGCGACGCTCTGGGGAACGCCAACAACATGCCGACCGATTCTATGGCCGATTAACATGCGCATTGGGAGAATTGAAAAGTAACGACACCACCGACAGTGGTGGATAGAAACAACGAAAGGAAATGAAGGGAAATAAAGTGAGTCAGGCAGGCGATGCGATAACGCAATGCCTGCCAGAGGAAGATTTAACGCAGGCCGAGCTGGAAAATCATCGTTTCAGCCTGACAGCTGAACGTGAAATCGATGTCCAGTTTAACGCCGCCGTCTACCTCTTCCAACGTGCTAGCGATTTCACAAGGTTCAGACTCTACCGCACGCGCTTTTTCCGTCAGGGCGGCCAGTGCCGCTTCCGCCTCAGCACGATCGCCGAAAACATTGCTGTAAGACGCCGTGCAATCCGTGTTATCCATAATTGTGCCAACATCGACACAGCAGCAGGCTGCGGTTTCTTCAGCACTGCATTTGTTGATTACGTTCGTCATGCTACTTTCCTCTTGAGGCTTAAGACGCGGGAGATTTGATCCAGTTCAAATATTTTTAGCTTCCTTATATTTTACTCCCTCATCCCGAAGCAGTGCCAGCACTTCATGCTGACCAGTAATTTTAGTGATATCAATCACATTACGGTGTTATATGACAGTAAAGACCGCGTAATATCTCTTCACACAAATTAACCAAAACGTTAAGCAGATCTAAATTTTGCATCATTTTAGAAATATTCTTAATACATAGTCGCAACATTGTCGTATTCCCCACTTATACTTTGGCAACTGGTCTGATTTGTCAGGCTGAGTGCGCCCCCTACAATGCGCGTCCCTTGTTACCTTGTGTAACAACGTTAAATAACAAGCATATAAAGAGGTTTTGGTCATGAGCCAGAAAAACCTGTTCAAACAATCCACAATTGCTGTTGCGGTGGCCCTGTTTTCAGCAAATGTGTCAGCAGCTGGTTTCCAGCTAAATGAATACTCGTCATCGGGTCTGGGACGTGCGTTTTCTGGTGAAGGTGCTGTAGCCGACAACGCGACTTCCGGCAGCCGTAACCCGGCGACCATGACCATGTTTGACCGCCCGTCTTTCTCCGGTGGTGTCACCTATATCAACCCGGATATTGATGTTCAGGGGAAAAATTCCCTGACCGGGCAAGATACCAGCGCCAAAAATATTGCGCCGCACGCCTGGGTGCCGAACCTACACTTCATCATGCCGCTGAATGAGCAGTGGGCGGTTGGCGCTTCTGCCACCACCAACTATGGCTTAGCAACGGAATTCAATGATAACTATGCCGCAGGTTCTATCGGCGGACAGACCGACCTGTTGACATCAAACCTGAACCTGAGCGCCGCTTATCGCCTGAACCAACATTTCAGCTTTGGTTTAGGGGTTAACGCCGTTTATGCCGATGCCAAAATTGTCCGTCGAGCAGGTGAACTCGCGAATATTCCTCCCGCTGCTGGCGGAGCACAGGGAGTCGTTGCTGGCCCGTCTTCTGAGCTGGCCCGTATGGAAGGTAAAGAGTGGGGTTACGGCTGGAACGCAGGCCTGCTGTATGAAGTCGATGAAAATAATCGCTTTGGCCTGACTTATCGTTCTAAAGTCGATATCGACTTTAACGGTGATTACAGCAACAATCTCCCAACAGCAGCTGGCGGTACTGGTGGTGCAACCGTTCCCGGTAAGCTAACGCTTAATCTACCGGAGATGTGGGAAGCCTCTGCTTACCACCGCGTGGCACCGAAGTGGGCGGTTCACTACAGCCTGACCTATACCAGCTGGAGCCAGTTCCAGGAGCTGAAAGCAACAGGCAGCAACGGTCAGACTCTGTTCCATAAAGATGAAAGCTTCCGTGATGCTTACCGTATCGCACTCGGTACTACCTACTATCATGACGATAACTGGACGTTCCGTGGCGGTATCGCGTTTGATGACAGCCCAGTACCGGCCGACAAACGTTCGATCTCCATCCCCGATCAGGATCGTTTCTGGTTAAGCGCAGGCACCACCTATGCCTTTAATAAAGACGCGTCTGTGGATGTTGGCGTGTCTTACATGCATGGTAAGCAGGTTGATATCAGTGAACCTATCTCTGATAGAGCGGGCTCCCCACGCTACAACTTCAGCTCCAAAGGTAAAGCCTGGCTGTACGGCGTGAACTTTAACTATGCGTTCTAAATAACGTATAGGTTTCTAAATAAAGCACGCGTTCTCATTGCTATCAGTCAGAACGTGATAAAGCAGGTAAGGCAACTTACCTGCTTTTTTATTGCTCATCATAAGGCATTTGTCTCTGTCTTACTGGCGTAGTGATTAGCTAATGATGAACAATCCACGAACATCGTAATGTCGAATCAGTCGTTCAAGAGACGCCCGCCATCCACGACGATCTCACTACCGATGGTCCATCGGGACTCATCTGAAGCCAGGTACAACACCGCCTTGGCAATCTCCTCCGCCGTACCGAAACGGCCGGAAGGAATGCTCTTGACGATCTCCTCGTTGACTTGTTTGCGATAGGTATCGGGAATACCAAGTTTGTCATACAGTGGGGTATCGACTGGCCCGGGGCTAACCGCGTTGATGCGAATGCCGCGTGCCATCAGTTCGCTCGACAGCGTCTTTGACAGGCTAAGAAAAGCCGCTTTGGTCGCCGAATAAACGGAGGAGCGGCTCGATCCTACATGCGTACTAATCGATGTATTGAGTACGACTGAAGCGGGATTGGCGAACACCGGCAATAGTGACTGGATCAGAAAATACGGCCCCTTGACGTTAATGTCGAGAGCGGCAGGCTGTGTCAGGTACTTTGCGGCTACGAAGCACCGCCGGTGCCAATCCAGTTTCTCTATGTTGCCAATCGCCTGCTACCAAAGCGAGCCATGGTATTCATGGACTTCATTGCAGAAGCATTTTCCAGGATCCCTGGACTCAACACCGACAATCGCTAGTTCGCATTAGGCTTGAAGGTACAAAAAAGGCCGCTTTCGCGGCCTGACATTGTGACTTCCAGCTAACCCCGATTACTCAGGCTTAACCTCAATATAGTCCAGGTCCAGCGTGCTGCTGGTGTAGCTGCGGATTTTATTGGTCATCTCAATATTACCGTCCAGCTTCTGACCATAAGAGGGAATGATCTCTTTCAGCTTGCCCTGCCATTCTGGCGTCGCAACTTTATCTTTAAACACTTTTTCCAGCAGGCTCAGCATAATCGGCGCGGCGGTAGACGCGCCCGGAGAGGCACCCAGCAGCGCGGCAATCGAACCATCTTGTGAACTGACAATCTCCGTACCCAGCTTCAGCACGCCGCCTTTGTCATCATCTTTCTTGATAACCTGAACGCGCTGGCCAGCAATCGTCAGTCTCCAGTCTTCTTTCTTCGCGTTCGGGAAGTATTCCTGCAGCGAGGCGAAACGATCGTCGTCATCCATCATGACCTGACCAACCAGATACTTCACCAGATCGAAGTTATCCAGACCGACGTGCGTCATTGGCATCACGTTGGAGAACGTCACGGAACCGATCAGATCCCACAGCGAACCATTTTTCAGGAACTTGCTGGAGAACGTAGCAAACGGTCCGAACAGCAGAACTGGCTTACCGTCAAAAATACGGGTGTCCAGATGAGGAACAGACATCGGTGGCGCACCGACGGAGGCTTTACCGTAAACTTTCGCCATGTGGCGCTTCACGATTTCCGGGTTTTCTGTCACCAGGAATTCGCCACCAACCGGGAAACCACCGTACAGATCGGCCTCAGGAATGCCGGATTTCTGCAACAACGGCAACGCCGCCCCACCCGCACCGATAAAGACAAACTTCGCCTTAATCACGCTTTCTTTCTCGCCGTTCTTCAGATCGGCGTAAGTCACGCTCCAGGTGTTATCCGCATTACGCTTGATATCACGCACTTCTGAATTCAGGTGCAGCGCAAAGTTGGATTTGGTTTTCATCGCGCCAACCAGCTGACGCGTGATTTCACCGTAGTTCACGTCGGTACCGATAGGCATACGAGTCGCCGCAATTTTCTGAGCCGGATCGCGACCTTCCATCACCAACGGCGCCCACTCTTTGATCGTATTGGGATCGTCAGAGAACTCCATGCCACGGTACAGCGTGCTGTGCTGCATCGCATCATAGCGGTGCTTCAGGAACGCGGTGTTCTCATCACCCCAGACAAAGGCGATGTGCGGCACGCTATTGATGAAAGAGTGCGGATTATTCAGCACGCCGTTTTTCACCTGATAGGACCAGAACTGGCGCGAGACTTCAAACGCTTCGGTAATTTCCAGCGCTTTGCTGATGTTGATTGGGCCGTCGGGATTATCCGGCGTGTAGTTGAGTTCCATGAAAGCAGAGTGACCCGTACCGGCATTATTCCAGCCGTTCGAGCTCTCTTCCGCCACATTATCCATTCGCTCAACCATGTCGATAGACCAGTCTGGTTGCAGCTCCTGTAAATACACGCCCAGCGTAGAGCTCATAATGCCCCCGCCGATCAGTACCACATCCGTTGTCTTCTCTGTCGTTTTAGCCTCTTCAGCCATCGCCAGTGGGGCGCTAACCACCACGCTGAGGCAGAAGAACATAGCAAGTAGTTTTTTCATGCTTATATCTCTATTTTTATAAGTGCAGGTAAATAGAATTCCGGGCATTCATTAACACACGACCACGCCATCATCCGTAAAAGGCATCATTCTTATGACCTTTTTGTTAATCACCTTGCTAACAAAAAAATCAGCGTGCAGACACATTTCAATCATGATGAGCATCGATAGCGGTTAACGACGTAGCATTATTGTTATCTGACGGAAGGAAATAAATTTTAGTAAGTAAATAAATGGACAACAATGCCATAACTTTTAAGAAACAAACCACAGAATCATCATGGTAAAAGTAAGTTTAGCAGTGTTTTATAAAAGCAAAAGGCACCCGCAGGTGCCTGTGAAATGAGCGATGTGACGCGACACTATTTCTCTGAATCGATCTCGTCGAGCGAGTCTTCAATCGCTGCCGCATTCGGGTTCTTCTGCGGGGTGAGTTGTCCATCACTGGCAAGGAAATCATGCCGCTGGAAGTAGGCTTCACGCACCATCAGGTATGGATCGGAAGAGTTACGCAACAGACCGTCGGAATCCAACAGCTGTGCTCGCGTTTCTATCCCTTCGATAGCCCATTTACCCGCGGACATCCAGAACGTCAGATAGCTCAGCATCGGATACAGCGTATCCACTACGCCACCGCCGTCTTCACGAGGTGTCACGCTGCCGTAACCAGGTACCACCAGATAAGGCCCGTAGCCCACGTCATAATGACCCAATGTGCTACCAAAGCGGCGAGACTCTTCTTTCGCCAGTTTCGGGTTCGCCATTGAGGCCACGTCAATCAGGCCGCCCATCCCGAGCAAGGTATTCAGGAAGAAGCGGTTAAAGTGAATCATCGCTTTATACGGCTTGCCTTCAACGAAGTAGTTCACCATCGTTGCAGGTTCTTCCAGGTTGCTGAAGAAGTTCCCCAGTCCGTTACGCGCGGGCGTCGGCACATAATCGCGCCAGGCCACCGCCGCAGGACGCAGCAGATAAGGATCCAGGACGTCATAGTTAAAGCTGAACATGGTACGGTTAAAGCCTTCAAGCGGATCAGAACGTCCTTCTTGAGCTCGATCCCCGGAACTGGCGCAACCGATCAGTAACACGCTGGCAAACACCACCCCACTCAGGCGGTAATTCATATCTGTTCTCCCTGATTTATAGTGTGCTATACCCGCGACCGAAAATGGGTATTCCCAGTATCAGCCCCAGCCTATCAGGCTGAGCGACAAGGACGGGATATCGGCCAACAGTGTAACATTTTATCGCTCCATCGCTACGTTGGCTTACGCATTACTGCATTTTCAGAGGTTTACCATTTTTCTTATGGGGACAACACGCGGCATCGTTACGACACGCGCTCCAGCGTGGGCGACAGTACGGTATTCCCTTGTTCCCCTCACAGCATAGCACCGCCAGCCTAAATCAGTGAGTCGCACTGCGCCATCCCATATTGTAAAAACTGACTACGCTTATCATCGGGGTTGTCGGTGATTACCCCTCACGCCAGTAGCGTTACCCAGACAATAACCGGCCCACTCGTCGAGAGAATCACTATGAATCCACCTTCAGAATCCAGACAAATCCAGCAAGAGAAAGACAAGGACGTGGCGGTAGAGAGTGAGGAAAGCACACAGGGAAAAGCGATCGATGTAGATGAAGATCACTTGCCTTCCCCCGCCGCTGCGATCCATGAAGAGATTCGTCAGGAAGGGCAAAAGGAGCTGGAACGCGATGCCATAGCGTTACTGTGGTCGGCGATTGCGGCAGGGATCTCTATGGGAACCTCATTCATGGCGGTCGGTATGCTCCACAACCATCTGGTTGGCGTACCCGGCGGCTTTCTGCTGGAGTGCTTCGGTTACACCATCGGCTTTGTGATTGTCATCATGGCACGCCAGCAGCTGTTCACCGAAAACACGGTCACGGCCGTGCTTCCCATCATGCATAAGCCCACACGCAGCAATATCTACCTACTCGGCCGGTTATGGTTTGTCGTGCTGACTGGCAACCTGATTGGTACAGCCTTGGCCGCCCTCGCCTTTACCTACATGCCCGTTTTTGATGGCGAAACGCGGGTGGCTTTGGTCGACATCGCGATGAAGGTCATGAAGCACTCACCAACGGAGATGTTCGCCAATGCCGTCGTCTCTGGATGGATTATTGCCACTATGGTCTGGATGCTGCCGCGCGCTTACTCCGCCAAGCTGTGGATTATCATCATCATGACCTGGATGATTGCCTTCAGTAACCTCACCCACATCGTGGCCGGTGCCTCAGAAATTTTCTATCTGGTGTTTATTGGCCATATTCCCTGGCAAGACTTCATCTGGCCGTTTGCTCTGCCCACGCTGGCGGGGAATATCATCGGCGGCACCTTTATTTTCGCACTCATCAGCCATGCGCAAATCCGCAACGATATGAGTCGTGCATCGCACGGTAAACGTCAGAAGGCGCATGAGAATGAGGGAAAAGAACATCGGCAGAAACGCTGATTGCCGACACTTTGAGCAAACGCGCCGTTAAGTGCTTATTCTCAGAGTGAAAATGCGTATAATAGCTGAGCTTCATGTCCCCGTAGTTAAACGGATATAACAAGCCCCTCCTAAGGGCTAGTTACTGGTTCGATTCCAGTCGGGGACACCATAATCTCGCCCACGAACGTCCATAAAAGTCTATTTTTTCCATTCTATTCATAAAGTTAAAAAAATCTAGTCTACTGCACTCTACTCAGTTTTACCGGCATCCACGCTGTTTTGTTGGTATGAATGTTGGCATGGTAAGTTCGATAATGCAGATACCATCACTGTGGGAGATTTGCTATGGCACTCACTGAGGCAAAGGTCAGAAATGCGAAACCGGCTGAGAAGTCCGTCAAACTGACTGACGGAAATGGTATGCACCTTCTGGTCCAATCTAACGGCTCTAAATACTGGCGTTATCGCTGATGATTCGGCGCACTGGCAGATGAAGCCACCGTCCCCGTAACGCTGAGTGTTTTGAACGGCAACAGAGCGATAATGCTCTACCAACGCGTAGGTTTTAAGGTCGTTGATAGCGATGATATTGCATTAAAAATGAAACGCCGCCCCGTCAAGCGCCAACAACCGTTTGAATAACAAACAATATATACTTACAACCATGAATAACCTTATAATATCAAGAG
Organism: Pectobacterium brasiliense; assembly: GCF_016950255.1. Taxonomy (NCBI): domain Bacteria; kingdom Pseudomonadati; phylum Pseudomonadota; class Gammaproteobacteria; order Enterobacterales; family Pectobacteriaceae; genus Pectobacterium; species Pectobacterium brasiliense. The sequence continues at coordinate 200,235 of NZ_JACGFN010000002.1, forward strand.
GATTTATTCACTATTTGTAAGGAATGCGTGTTTATTATGAAACGGAGTTATATAAAAAGCGTCGTTTTACCTTTTCTTTTTCTCTCCAGCGCGGCACATGCGCAAGACTTCCCCACTTTTGTGACAGATTTCACCAAGGTGTTGCAAAAGAGTAAATTGTCACAGAAGGATTACAATCAATTTATTGAACTCACTAATTCCTATTTTATTCCCGCTAGCTATGGTGTAAACATAGCGAAAAAAGATAAAGTAAGTTATAAAAACAACGAAATAATGCCAAAACTGGAATCTGACTCCAGCTTTATCTTCAATGGTTCAAATGGAAAATCGGCCTTTACTTCATTTCTGCAAGAAATAAAAAATCTCCCGCCGTCAGAAAAATATTTTGAAAAATCCTACACGGATGCAGGATCAGTCTTCGTCATGAATTACTATACGCTGTCATCAGGCATCATTAATATCCAGATGGACATCGTGTCTCCTCCTGGCCTCAAAGGGCTAGTCAAAAAACTTATTAACCAAGAGACACCAGACCTTGAACAAGAAGCAGGTGAGCGAACCTATATCTATCAATTCTCAAATATAAATGGCGGCTATAAGATGGTCAGTGCCAACGCCTACTCATCTTCAGATAAACGAATCTGCGCGTCCTGCTGACATGATTTCAATGGAATTGAAAATGATAAAAATCATAATAAAATCGCTATTGTTGATAATACTTTCATCACACTATGTTAACGCAAATAATCTTGTGTGTCGTAGTCCACTTGTTATTCAGTCGTTAATCAAAGAAGATCAAGAGAAAGCACAGCCCATCAACGATCGTGTATCTTTAGAGACAATTAGAAAAATTGAATTTGAATATGACATCATTATCACAAAACTTAAAACAAAAAATAATCTAAGCTGCTTTGGCAAGGCCAAGATAAAAATCCCATCCGATGTGGAAAATTTTTTAAAGTACTATCCTATTCTGGAGAATGGAGATCCTAAAGCAAAAAGCATTTACCGTTCCAATCTTTACCTACACAAAAAAGGTGATGAATACATCGTATTAGACCGTGTTTATTATAATGTTCATATTGCTGATAATCAGCAAGAAACCAATATTATGTATCCACACGATGAGTCAGTCTCACGCACACTTTATGGCTTGGCCTGGTTACAAGAAAATGCAGCAAGGCTGGAAGAACAATCACCACGTTTTAAATATATTAAAGCCATTGTCGAATTCAGAGAGGCTGATAGTGCGTTAAATGCTTACTGGAGTAATCTGCCCGATTATATTAAGGGGCAGCTGAAAGAAGATGCACGGCAATGGATAAAAAACAAAAATAAAAAATGTGGTGCAATAGAAACTATCGCGAATAACAACCGCTCAATGGAAGATCAGGCAAAAATTTATACCTGCCAACAGCAGATGACCAGGGAAAGGCTGGTGCAGCTTGGATTGACTGAAAACAAGGACAAGAAATGAAACAGCTCCTCTATGTCATGATTGGAATTATCTTTACTTGCACGTCAGCATATGCGAAGGACGACTTTCAATGCAGCGATCCCAACGCGGTTGAAGCCGTTAAAAAAACGTTTGCCGACCGTGCAAAAGAAATGTTCTATAAGTCCCCTTCTCAATCTGTTGATACTGTGAACGTGATTTATTCTAAAATATCAACTCAGCCACGCTGGGGAAAAGCATTCTCGTGTAGCCTGCGGGTTGAAATTCCCGTAAGTCAGGAGATTATCGACATCATTCTTAATGAAGACGATCTTTTGTACACAAAGGATGAAATGGGTAAAATTAGCAATAACCTTTTTACTAACACAGGGGAAAGCAAAGGTAATAGGCTCAGTGATGACAAGATCATCATTCCGTCATTTGCCTACGATCTCAGTGTTCTCGAGCATGAAAAGGAAATAAAAGTAGAAAAAAAATCCTATGATGCCCTATCCAAAGCGATTTATGCCGTTGCCTGGCTCAGTGAAAATGCCGAAAAAATCACAAAAACCGCACAAGATAAAACGCTTGAAAGTGAAAAGGAACAATATCTTTTCTTTTTCACCGACGTATATGGAATATTGGAAGACGCACCTGAAGATATAAAAAGTAAGTTCCACGCCTCTCAAGCAACATGGGTTAAAGAAAGAAATAAAAAGTGCGGCAATGCTGAATCCTTAGAGACGAATAATCTTTCAATTAAAGAACAGATTCATGCTTATCGCTGCCATAATGCAATGATGAGTGAACAAATATCCAGTTTAGATCCAAGCGAAGGGTGATAGTCACACTGATATTGCCTCAGGCTATTGCCTACTGTTTTAGCAATGGCCTGACTATAAACCTCTCGCTCAGTTTACCCGACGTGACGCTGCCAAATCGTCAGCGAATTAGCTATCGCTTGGCTGTACAGGGCGCTCAAGATAGGTAGACAGCACAATATACGAACGCGTTGAGCTTACGCCCGGCACCGCGTAAAGCTGAAACAGGAGCTTTTCCAGCGACTGCGCGTCTTCCGTGCGGATCTTGAGGATCAGTGCCGCATCGCCAGCAACCGAATGCACCTCTTCAACATCAGAATTGCGCGTTATCTCCATCAATTCTGATGAAACGCCCCAGCCGCTGGTGTCAACGTGAACAAATGCCAGAAGATTCTTTTTTATCGCGACAGGATCGAGCAACGCGGCTGTTTTTCGTATCACGCCATCGCGCCGAAGCCGCTTGACCCGTTCATGCGCGGCGGGCGCTGAAAGCGCAACCTTTTCCCCCAGCTCGGCATAGCTCAACGTGGCATCATCAACCAGTTCCCTTAATAATCTTCGGTCAGTTGCATCAATATCCCGTGTAGGAATGACTTTTTGCTTAATGTCATCTTTATTTATTTTCATTCTCTCATTCCCTGTTTAAAACGAATGTTGTTTGGTTAATAGTATTTTACCCGAATCATATTAAGCAAAAAGCGAAATTTCAATGTCACAACATCAACATGCCGAATGTCATGCCAACTCACGCACGCTTCGTGTCCCTGGTGCGGCTTATGTCCTGACGTTTTGTATCGGCGTGATTGGATCCAATTCGTTACTCCTGGGCCCTATCGCTCCCGAGATAGCCACATCCTTCAAGAGCACCGCACAATCAGTCATGCTGGCATCGGCCGCATTTGGCCTGGGAACGGCGCTTAGCGCCCTGTTTCTGGCACGATACATCGATCGATTCGGCGCTTTCAGGATGTTAAAGAACGCGATGCTCCTGCTGGTCGTTGCCTTGCTTTCCAGCGCGAGTGCTGCTTCCGTCGAATGGCTGATAGCCAGCCAGCTCATTGCCGGTATTGCATCCGGCGTGGCAATTCCGGCGATTTACACCACCGCCGCGGCTATCGCGCCCAGGGGGTTGGAAAGTAAAACAACGGGCGTCGTTCTTACCGGCTGGACGCTGAGCCTTGTCGCTGGCGTTTCACTCGCGTCGATTCTGGCAGAACAGTTTCACTGGCGTGTCGTTTATCTGGGGATCGGCGCACTTGCCATTTTGGCTATCGTCATCCTTTCCCGTCTGAGTAACCAGGATGAAAATGTCACGCGAGCCTCATCATCGCCGCTTGCAGCACTGAGCGTGCCCGGTGTGAAACCGCTATTGGCTGCGTGCGGCGGGTTCATGACCGCCTTTTACGGGGTTTACGGCTACCTGGGGGACTATCTCTATAATGCACTGCATCAGCCGCTCAGTGCCAACGGCCTGATTGCGCTTTGCTACGGTATCGGTTTTGGCTCAGCGGCTTTTCTGGATACGATGATAAGCAAAGTGAATGCCAAAGTGGCTATGCCAGCCTCATTCCTTACGGTAGCCGCGGTGTACCTCACTTTCGCCCTGTCAGGAAATAGCCTGCCCGTTATCTGCATTCTGATGCTTTTCCTTGGCACCGCTAACCACCTGTGCGTCAATTTATTGATCACCGGATTAAACACAACCGATACGTCGAAACGCGGTGCAATCATGGGGCTTAACAGTGCGGTTACCTATTTAGCCGTCTTTATCGGGAATACGCTTTTTGGTGCACTCTACCTACATTGGGGTTATACAACCGTATTATATGCGGCGGTCGGTTTCGTGGTGATTTCCATCCTGTTCACAGTACAAATTCGAACAGCCAGCAAACGCTGAATGGCATTAACACATTCCCATCTCTTATCCAGCAGGATATTTTTGTAGCGGCACACTGAATGTGTGCCGTCAGACAAGGTCAGTGCTGCCCCCGGTACGGCTTCCGCAATTCCAATATCGCATGGATTAACACTCCGCTTACCCACCTTGATAAACCTTCTATTCGCTGCGCCTGCAACCACGCCCAATATCCGCATGGACGCTGGGAAATATCTTAATAGTATGCCGACTCGATGAGCGCCCCAAAGAACGATGAAAATACACGCCTAGTTTATTTTAGGAAACGGACACCAAGATAATGCCAAGCAGTAACTGCATGATAGAATAGCTAAACTGGCATCTAGGATCGTTCCAAAAGCCGATACCTCATCGGTTGGTGCCAGTTGAAAAATAGGGAGGAAGGTAACGGGGAACACCTTTGTCAAAGTTGAACAATTTACGGAAATGGCTCAGTCTCGACGAGTCAGCGAAATACCTCGAAAGAAAAATCAACGAGCAAGTAGCTATAACAGATATTTTACGATTTGCTCTGGATGGGCATCTGATTTTATCAGTAAACCTACAATCACCTAAGATCGCCAAAAAGGTTGAAATAAAAAGAGTAAAAATGGCTGAAACAGCTACGAATGTGGAAGTGTATGTACGTGAAAACTGGGGGATATATATTGGTGAATCATTCTCCCCAGATCGTGAAATAGACTTTGCTATCGCAACAAGCAATGAGATAACAAGCCTGAGTGGGGTACAAGACACGCCGCTGTTAGGTATTGAGCGCTTATTTGCTGAAGAACAATACTGTAAGAGCCTTGGACTCCCCAAGCCATCAAGAAAGCAAGACATCATTCGAGGTGTAACCATCTCTGCTGGTCCATCAGGTCTTTACCAACTCCAGCATTTTATCGACGTTGACGATGAGATTGAGGATCTTTACCGAGCCGCGGAAGCCGCAGGGGATGCCAATCATCCAGCCTTCAATAACATTATCGAAATATTCAAAAACCTCAGCACGATTAGCATGTGGGATGCAGATGCCCACATGAGATATATTCCCGCGCCATCTGTGCCAGATGATATCTATTTTGTTGCTCGAACGGCCAATCTGGATAAGTTAGTTGAGGTGCTCAATGCGACTCCAGTGACAAAAACACCAAAACAGTCAAAGAAAACTGAGAATGCTCAAGCCAAGTTTATTAAAAATCTCCTCACGGTGATGTATGGCGCGGATGTCGCTGAAAATCCGAGAAAACATATCGATGGAAAGATGGCACAAATTAGAACCGATTTGGAGGCAAAAAGCCTTTACTGCCCTAGCGGAGTCACCATCGAAAACTGGCTGTCTGAAATAGAATAAATCGTAATATTGCATTTTATCTTTGTAAGATTACCCCACCAGCGACATAGCATTGACACAATTCTCCTGTAGACCGCAACCCCCTACAGGAGATAGCAAATGACTCACCCCTCTATAGTTCTTTCCTCTCAACTAACTGCCCCTATCGGTATCATCAGCGATATCCATGTTGAAGCCCGCGAATCGCTGGAACAGGAGGCAGGTAAGTGAAGAAAGGGATCGAAGTAAAGCTGACCATGCTCCGGGGAATTATTGATCTAATGACCAGTTGCGACGATTCAACCGAACTTGAAACCCTGCGCAATGTTGCACTAACGGCACTTGTGATCGTGGACGACATCAATGATGAATATTGCCATGAACAGTTCGACGAGAAGCGAATAAAAAGCTAAGCGCATCACAGTATAAATATGCCAACATCATCAGAATAAGAAGGCGAATCTTATATTTGTCTAAACGGGTTATGCACGCTGAATGTCGTAGTATAAATGGTGGTGTAAAGAGGTTGGCATCATTCCAGGGACAGTTCGCCCCTGATTATTATCAAAATCAATTTACCCCCATATATCGGAAAATACTCGGCAGGAAATGCGAAAATAGAGAGAGGTATATCTGACTATACCTCTCTTATGATAATTATTTCGACGCGGTTAGACTGGCCGCCGTAAATTCTGGATAACCGGCCGGCCGGCCATTATTCAGATTAGTCAGGAAATTACTGTCTTTAAGCGGAATAGAGGCGGAACCGTAGTCAAACGCATTTAATCGGTTACGCAGCTCTTCGTTACTGATACCGTCACCCGACATCGCATACCAGCTGACAATATCCGGCGTCACAAAGTTGCCGTAAGGGTTTTCCGCTTGTTCATTCGTTTTGGCAAACCGGAAAGCATGCGTTAACGCACCGTCTTTGTGGTACACAAATTTCAGGCGACCGCCCTGCTTATCGATATTCGCTGCGGCTTCCGTCGTCAGTTTGCCGTGCGCACTGAAGCTACCGTGTGTTACCGCCCCGTTTTTAGTCCAGATGGCAACATGCTCCCAGTCATGGCGATGACCCGTGTTCAAACCGCCCAACACCTGATCTTTTAAGAAATAGAGCGCATAGAAGCTACCACAATAGCGAGAACCACCGGAATCAACACAGGCATATCGGTGTAATGTATTTGACGACTCGAGAAAGTTACCCCATCGGCATCCACCCGTCAGACTTCCTGTCGGCTTCAAACCACCGTTTTGTACCCCACCTCGGCTAAACCCGGCACTGGGCAGACAACCATCACTGTCGAAATCAAATACCGGCGCAATCGCAAGCGCATTAATACCTGACGGTAGCGCTTGATCCAACTTAGAGAAATTATCCGCATGCGCAGAAAAAGCGACACATAATATGGATATCGCCATGATCGTTTTCTTTCCTGAAAGCATTTTCACTCCTTTAGCAGAAAATAGCCCTTTTATGGGCTCGTACCCTTGCAGTTACAATGAGGATAAAACGTAATATTGATAAAAAATGAAGGCGGAATTACTTTTAACAAGAAAGGAGTGGAAATAAAAATCATTTATTTCCAACAATGAACACCAATATATTTAGCCTGCAAAATAATGCAGGGGATTTATATATTAAAAATCGCTAACAATCCTAATCTGTTAGAATTTTTACTCACCGACCACATCATAACGCTGGCTTGCCGCATCAAAACGGTATTCCAACAGAATATCGCCTCCGCCGTGGGAATAGCAGTTCAGCATGATACTGCGATTATCTCCGCCATTTTCAATATTCATATAAACCGGAGTCATGAAAAAGCCAAACTGGCATTGTTGAAAATCAGGCTGGAGAAGCTGATCGACATTGCCGCTCTTCTTGTTAATCGCCTTGATACCCTCCACAACCATGCCTGTATCACTGTTTTGATACACGCCGACAAAACTGTGAGTCGACGTTTGTCCCCAGAATGGAATATCGACCTGCCCTTCGACTTTGGCGGGCTGCTCGCTATCGTCAAAGGATGCCACACGCCGTAGGCTAACATCATAACGCGCCTTTCCGTTTGACCACTCGCCGCGGAGCTCTTCCCCTATCTCGGTCAATTTAAACGGGCAGTGCGTCATATCGATGCCGGACTTAACGCCCTGAACGATATATTTATCATAGTCCTGCGGGGTATGGATTTCGCAGATTTCGAGCGAGGTATCCGAAAGCCGTCCATACAGAGGGATAGGCGCTCTGTATTTATCGTAAAAATAGCTCCCAAGCAGATTCTTATCCTGGTCAATACTGTATTTCTGCAATGAAAAATGCACAGGATAAGGCCCAATGTGGCCTTCGTAATTGCTCACGACATACCAGCCGGCTTGCGCTCCCCATGCTGCCGTCAATAGTCCACAGGCTATTAAGGTTGATACCGCTGCTCTCATACATTCACCTTGTCTACCCGTCATACTTCAGGCTGCTTATGCGTTGGTTTGTCTGCAACTCACACTATGTTTTTAGCGTGTCAATCATGAAGCCGGATCGTTCAAAAACGGCTTAGCGTATCAGGCTAATCATGGTGGCAGCAGGGACAGATTTCCACCTCAGACACCGTCATGGATGTTGTGCCTTCGCAATCCCACTCGACACGTACGGCCTGCGCCTCTCGCCCTGAGTGGTGCAAATACTTCTCGACTGGGCTTTCCGTCATCCCGGTAATCACCTCGGTGGCGATGAGCTCATCACCAACAAAAACGCGAGCCGTTGCCTGTGAGGCTTCGCGCGTTTCACCGGCTTGCCGATACAAATAGTTAACCGTCAGTTTAATGCTAGGCATAGCGCTTCTTAACAGAGGAAAAGACAGGGAAAACAGTGTATCGCGTTCCCCCGCGCTTGTAGAGCACATACGTGGCAAGGGATATCACTACGTCACGCTAATACCTTGATAGTTTTATGTTTTTAAAAAATGAAGCGATTTGGTCACATAAGCTCGCACGATTAGTAATCAAAAAGTTAAATCTTATGCATTTTGGATATTAATGAAGCAGAAAAAACAGCCGATACCTTTTACGATAGGGTGTTTTTTAATGCAATTGCATTTTGCATAAATAGTGTTTGGCATAAATACTGTTTTACATTAACTGTGTTCTCACTGAACCATTTCGTTAACGTCATATTGTTGAATAGTAGGAAAGTATCTCTAGCAGACTGATTCATCTTCCAAGGAAGATAATTATTCTGCTTGTGTTGGTGACCCCAATTTCAACGAGTGCGGTATTAACGTATGTGGTTTTAACACACTGAAGTAACTCACTGGTAAAACCATTACCAGCACTAAATAGATATAAGAAGGAGTTATACTGTGGTGATTCCAGATATTCAACTCGTGAATACAACTACCCCGGCAACCATGCCTCCGATTGGCGCAGCGGCTAACCCGACTGTCGTTGCCGCTATCAGCCCGGGGAATAAAACCGATACATCAGCAAACTCCGACTCTCAAAATATGCCGGGCTCGAACGAGAGCACCAAAGTCACGCTATCTTCTCAAAAGAAGCGTGCCGCTGAAGAGAAAGATGCTCCTCCACCTGAACAGGTTAAAGCACAGCAGAAAGCCGCTACCGAATATTCGCTGGCGATGACGGGTATTCCTTTGTACAACGGCAAGCTCATTTCCGTGGTTAAGTACCCAGATGGTAATTCTGAAATGTTCGATGCTTTTACCGGACAGCGCATCACACAAGAAGACCTGGCACTTATGGGCGCACTTCATAGTTCCGGTGGCGAACAGGTATTACATTTTGAGAGCAAAACGTCATATAGCAATTTGTCTGCCGCCGAAGTTTATCAGCAGATTCAGGAAATGCTGCATGGTTCAGGCGATCAGGAAGAGCTGGCTTAATAAAAAATAGATGCCAAGACAACGCTATTCATTGCCCTGGCATTAAAGAAAAATATAACGTTATCTTAATAATGTAATATGACTACTTGATGGAAACTGGCCGATTAATGAGCGTCTCTGAAAACTCAGCTAATCTTGTCAGACCATATTCCCAGGGACCAAATCCCGCTTCTGCATTAATATGCCCCGCCTCACCGACATCAACCAGTTCACTATCCCACGCATGCGCCCAGTATTGGGCGCGAGTGAAACTCATCAACGGATCGTTATGACTGGCAAATGTCAGCGTCGGAACCGACAGCGGTGCAGCCTGAATGCGATCGTCAATCTCAAAGCGCATCGGCTCAGCAGGGGCCACCAGCATCACACCAGCAATCCCTTCCTGACCCTGCTGCACCACATGACAGGAAGCCAACGCGCCAAAGCTATGGCCGATCAGAATCACAGGCTGAGTACAGACGCTAAGCTCACGGCGGATCGCCAACACCCAACGATCCAGATCGGCCTGATACCATTCCCGCTGGCGTATACGGTGCCAGTGAGGGAAACGCCGTTCCCAATGGCTTTGCCAGTGTTCGTCATCGCTGTCCCGCAATCCCGGCACCAGCACCATCGTTAGCTTCTGGCTCACTTCCGTTAGCCGCCGCTCGATTTCTGTTGTCTGCATCCGCCCTTAACACTCCTGTCAGTTACCCGTGCCCCTTCTTTCTGGTATATCAGCCACCGGTTACTTTAACAATCTGGCCTTGCAGCTTTTTCCTTTGATTTTGCCTTTCTGGAGCTGCTGCAACGCACGCTTAGCACTGGCTTTACGGATAGCGACATAAGCATGCATCGGGAACATATCAATTTTCCCCACTTCCGCTGCCGTTAATCCTGCATCACCGGTTAACGCCCCGAGGATATCGCCGGGACGGATTTTGGCTTTTCTGCCACCATCAATGCACAGCGTCATCATCTCTGGTTCGAGCGCAACCTCACCACTGCGACTAATTTCATCCGCCGATGTCCATTTAATGCGCATACCGAGATAGTCTTCAATCAGATTAGCGCGGTTCATTTCCTGTGGTGTACACAGGCTGACAGCCAGACCTTTCGTACCCGCGCGGCCCGTTCTGCCAATGCGGTGCACGTGGACTTCAGGGTCAAAAGCCAGCTCAAAATTCACCACCAGCTCCAGCTCTTTGATATCGAGGCCGCGAGCGGCAACGTCGGTTGCCACCAGCACACGGCAGCTGCGGTTAGCAAAACGCACCAGAACCTGATCGCGATCGCGCTGTTCCAGATCGCCATGCAGCGCGGATACGCTAATCCCGCGCATGTCCAGCGCATCAAATACGCTCTGGCAGTCACGCTTGGTGTTACAGAACACCACGCAGGACGAAGGCTGATAATGGCCCAAAATGGCAATCAACAGCGGCAGGCGCTGATCTTTCGTCGTCTCATAGAAACGTTGTTCAATAGCCGACTCTTCCACACCATCTGCAATCTCAAAACGTTGCGGCTGACGCTGAACGCGCGCGCTAATCTGTTCGATCTCTTCTGGATACGTAGCGGAAAATAACAGAGTTTGGCGATCGGACGGCGTGTAGGAAATCACATCATCAATGGCGTCAGTGAAGCCCATATCCAGCATGCGATCCGCTTCATCCAGCACCAGCACTTTCAGGCTATCCAGAGACAGCGACTGCTTGCGTAAATGGTCCTGAATACGTCCCGGCGTCCCGACAACAATATGCGGAGCATGAACCAGCGAATCGAGCTGTTGCCCCATCGGCTGACCCCCGCACAGTGTCAGAATCTTAATGTTTTGTGCAAAACGAGCCAGACGGCGCAGCTCTTTGCTGACCTGATCGGCCAGCTCACGCGTCGGGCACAGCACCAGCGCCTGCGTGGTAAAGTCGCTCACGACAATACGATCCAGCAACCCAATGCCGAATGCCGCCGTTTTACCGCTACCGGTTTTCGCCTTGGCCCGCACGTCTGCGCCGCTCAGAACGGCTGGCAGCGTCGCCGCCTGAACGGGCGTCATGTCGGTATAGCCCAGTTCATTAAGATTGGATAACTGCTCTGCGGGCAGCGCGAGGGAAGAAAAAGAGGTTGTACTCACAGTGATTACTCTACCAGGGACGAGATAACGAAAGGTGACGCCGCGCTAAAAAGCGGCGCAGATATGCCGCAATCATAGCAGAGTTCGCCATCGTTGACCGATTTACCTCCCGTTCTGCGACTAAAACCGCGAGGCAAATCCTTTGTTCACCAGAAAGCCTTGTCCTTCAGGTGATAAAAGGTAGTTTGCCAGCAGCCGCGCCTCACGTCGGGCAGGCTTCATGACAGCCAGCATGTACTCGGCATCAATGCGATAGGGATCGGGTAAATGAACTACATGTAGATCCGGTTGATTGAGCAACAACGGCAGATAGCTCGCATAGCCAATGTGCATATCACTCTGCCTAGTCCGAATCAGGTAACTTCCCGCCGTCATGCCAGCCGGAATGGCATGATCAAGCGCTCCGCCCACCAGCGGTTTCGCTTTGTCGCGCAGCTGATTTCCCCAGCCTCGATGCAGACGTTCGATGCGTTCAAAGAGCGCAAACGCATAATCCCCGCCAGGATCGCTGCCAGGCGTTGACGTTGAAAGCACAAAGCGTGGGTCAAGGAGCGCCATCAGCCAGGATTGAGTAGTGAGTTCCGGCACGTTACGCATCACAATACAAAGGTGGTTGCGCGTAAACACGCTGGTTTCTTCCGTCAGGCCCAGCGCTTTCAAGCGTAAAGGGTGCGCGCAGTTTGCCGAGGCGAAAATATCCACCGCGTCACCGTGCATTATTTTTTCACTCAGTAGCCCAGCCGGGCCAAACGTCGGTATCACGTCCACCGCATAGCGTTCGCTGAACGTCGCCAACAGCGGAGCAAATGCAAGGCGCAGGCTGCCCGCGGCATACAGGCGAAGGGGATCGGTCATGGTGGCTCCGTCATGGTCAATATCGGTATCAGCGCATAATACGGCTGCGCCACGATTTCCACGCACACCTGCCGCATCGGAATACCATACAGCTGCGACAGGTTATCCTCCGTCACAACCTCATCACAACGACCATAAAGATAGTGTTGATTATCCATCAGCAGCAGCGCCCGATCGGCAATGGCCAGCGCATGCGAGGGATCGTGCGTGGTGAGCAGGATGCTCAAGCGCTGCGTTTTAGCCAGATGCGTCAATAACCGCAGCACCTGCGCCTGATTTTGCACATCAAGCGCCGCCGTCGGCTCGTCCAGAATCAGCGTCTGGCACTCCGAAGCTAACGCACGCGCGATTAAGACGAGCTGCCGCTGCCCGCCGGACAACGCGCTAAATTCACACTCGGCAAGGGATGCGATTCCCAGCATCCCCAGCGCTTTCCGGGCTACGGTGATGTCATGCGCAGAAGGCATGGCAAACAGCCGAACACGTGCCGCACGCCCCATCAGTACCATATCCAGAACGCTATAAGAAAACGGCGGAGTGAATATCTGCGGCACAAAGCCAATGTGCCCATCGCGCTGGATCGTCCCGGAAAGCGGCGATAAGTGCCCCATCAGCGTATTCAGCAACGTCGTTTTTCCTCTGCCATTCGCGCCCAGAATCGCCGTAATTTCCCCTTCCTGACAGCGCAAATTCAGCGGTAAAAAAAAGCCCTGCCCCCGTTGGTAGCCATATACCAGTTCTTCCGTCGATAGCCTGATGGTCGGCATGCTAGCGTCCTCTACCCTGCCGCTGCGTTTTATACAGCAGCACGGCAAAAAGTGGCGCGCCAAGTAGCGCCGTCAGAATCCCCAGCGGAATTTCCGCTTCACTGAGATTGCGCGCCAGATCGTCCACCAGCACCATAAATCCTCCTCCCAGCCACAGCGACACCGGCAGCAGGCGACGATGATCGGCCCCCACCAGCCTACGTGCGACATGGGGAATCACCAGCCCAATCCAGCCAATACTGCCGCTGACCGCCACCTGCGCGGCGACTATCGCGGCACACAAACTCAAAATCAGCCAGCGCAAGGGCTGCACAGCGACACCCAGCGCACGCGCATCCTGCTCGCCCATCGACAGCACGTTGATGTGCCAACGCAGCCGCAGCAGCAGTCCGCCCGCAAGGGCTAACGGCACCGCCATGGTCATCAGCGAGTTCCAGTGTGCGGTGGCAAAGCTGCCCAGCAGCCAGAAAACGATGCTCGGCAGCTTTTCTTCGGTATCCGCCAGATATTGCATCAGGCTGACCAGTGCGCCAAAGAAGCCGCTGAGGATGACGCCTGCCAGAATCAGGATCAGCACGTTCTGTTTGCCGAATGCGGCGGCCATCATGAAAATCAGCAAGAGCGCCAGCATGCCGAACGTAAACGCAGACAGCAGCAAAAGCAGCGGCGTCCAGCTTAATAGAATCGCCAGCGTGCCGCCGAAGGCCGCGCCAGCGGACACGCCGATGATATGCGGATCGACCAGCGGGTTACGGAAAACGCCTTGCAGCGTGGCTCCGCTCAGCGCCAGCGCCGCGCCCGCACACCAGGCTAATAACACGCGGGGTAGGCGCACGCTCCACACTACTTGCCGTTCAATATCACCAAGTAAAGGATTGTTGCCAGACAGTGGCTCGATAAGGATCTGGACGATGCGCCACGGGGATAAGCTAAAACGCCCTATCCCCAATGAGCACACGGCAATCAACAGCGTGGACACCACCACCGTTAGCAGCGTGATCCGGTAGGTGCGATAACTCATTGTGCCGCAGAAACTTCCGCACGGTAGTCCATACGATAGAATCGTTGGTAATACGCATCAGCGGCTTTTTGCATATCGATATCGCTGAAGCGTTCAGGGTACAGCTTTTTCGCCATCCACAGTTCGCCAATCGCTAATGCTTCCGGCATCGGATAACCCCAGGCTTTGGCGTATTCCGGCATCAGATACACGCGATGTTGTTTCACCGCCTCAATCGCCTGCCAGGCCGGATCGTTAACGATCTGTTTCACGACATCCGGATAGCGATCCTGCACGAAAATTACCTCTGGGTTCCAGGCCAGCACATTTTCAATCGACACCTGTTTGAAGCCTTTTATCGATGCCGACGCTACATTAAGCGCCCCTGCGTGTGACATCATCAGACCGGTATATTTTCCTGAACCGTAGGTTGTCAGGTCAGGATTAGCCATATACACGCGGATTCGTTTCTCCTCTGGAATAGACGCCAGACGCGCACTCACATTTTGCCGCTGCGTAAACGTATAGTCGATCAGTGCTTGCGCCTGTTTCTGACGCTCAACCACATCACCAATCAGCCGAATACCTGCCTTAAGCCCTTCGTTATACGCCGCGTTTTCATCACCCATCGTAGGATTGATTTTGTCGGCTTCTCCCGGCTGATCCTGACGCAGCGAGATCGCCACAACGGGAATCCCCGTTCGCTCAATCTGCGCAATCATTTCTGGCGGTGCATAGTTAGCGACAAAAACCACCTGCGGCGACAGCTTCAGCAGGCTTTCAATATTGACCTGCGTGAGATCGCCCGGCATCGGCAAATCCGCCAGACGCGGAGCCAGCCGCACATAATGCTCGCCCAACTGTTTCTTCCAACTGGAAAGCACACCCACGACGCTCTCTTGTGCATCCAACTGCACCAGCAGGTTTAAGGTTTGATGCTGCAACACCACCACGCGATTAACGTGGTCGGGAATCGTTACAGTGCGCCCGAGTTGGTCGGTCACCTGACGCGCCGCCCAGGCGTTAGAAAACACCAAAAACAGCCCGGCAACCCACAGCGTGTAGCCAAATTTCTTTATCATGTTGGTATCCTGATTTTCGCTATATATAAAATGATACAGCGATAGCGACAAAGAAAATACTGATCTCGCTCATAATAATATTTAGATACCAACTTTGGGGTAGATCACCCCAGATTGGGTTTTCTGCTAAATAACCCACAGGCGATTTACTCTGCAAAATATTAGTCAGATAAACTGAATTATTACGTTAAAAAAATGATATTTATTCTCACTATTAATCGCGTAGAGTGCTTCTATTACTGATCTATATACCCTTGCTGGGTAGGACGAATAGGCTAAATATTTGTCTGAATATAAGGATAAGTACCCTATGAAGAA
Organism: Pectobacterium brasiliense; assembly: GCF_016950255.1. Lineage (NCBI taxonomy): Bacteria > Pseudomonadati > Pseudomonadota > Gammaproteobacteria > Enterobacterales > Pectobacteriaceae > Pectobacterium > Pectobacterium brasiliense. Next base: position 215,749 of record NZ_JACGFN010000002.1, read on the forward strand.
GATTGGCTTTTTATCATTCGGCCACTGGGCCCCGTCGCCGCAGTCTGGTACACGTTCCGCGGCTGATGCACTACTGCAATCTATCGACCTTGCCGTTGCCGCTGAAGAGTTGGGGGCTGACGGCGCCTATTTCAGGGTGCACCATTTTGCCCGCCAGTTGGGCTCACCTTTCCCACTGCTGTCCGCGATTGGGGCGAAAACCAAAAGCATTGAGATTGGCACTGGTGTCATTGATATGCGCTACGAAAATCCGCTGTACATGGCTGAAAACGCCAGCGCCGCCGATCTGATCTCTGGCGGGCGCTTGCAGCTCGGCATCAGCCGTGGTTCGCCAGAACAGGTGATCGATGGCTGGCGCTATTTTGGCTACCAGCCGACAGAAGGGGAATCGGAAGCGGATATGGCACGGCGTCATACCGAGGTGCTGTTGGATGTACTGCGTGGCGAGGGGTTTGCAAAACCGAATCCGCAGCCCATGTTCCCTAATCCACCCGGCCTTTTGCGTCTGGAGCCTTATTCTGATGGGTTACGTGAACGAATCTGGTGGGGTGCAGGATCGAATGCCACGGCAGTATGGGCAGCGAAGCTGGGCATGAACCTGCAAAGCTCCACGCTAAAGGATGACGAAACAGGCGAACCTTTTCATATCCAGCAGGCACAGCAAATTCGTGCCTATCGAGCCGCCTGGGCTGAGGCTGGACATACGCGCACGCCACATGTCTCCGTCAGCCGGAGTATTTTTGCCCTGATGGATCACCGCGATCGCGCCTATTTCGGCGGAAGCAGTAACGATAGTGACAAGGTGGGTTTTCTGGATGAAAACACGCGCGCGATTTTCGGTCGCAGCTATGCCGCTGAGCCGGACGCACTTATCCAACAGCTAAAACAGGATGAAGCGATCGCCGAAGCGGATACGCTATTGCTCACGGTGCCGAACCAGCTGGGCGTGGATTATAATGCGCATGTGATCGAATCGATCCTGAAATATGTTGCCCCTGCGATGGGATGGCGAGCGTAGTCCTGTAGCCTAACGCATTCAAGCCTATCCAATAGGTGCCAAACCAACGATAACAGCGTCAAAAATCGGGAAGATTGAGAGGCTATTTTCACTCGAATCCTCCCGGTTTTCCCAGTCCCTGAAACGGTTCAACGCTTTTTAATGCTATTTTGAAAATATAGTTTCTGGACCTCTTGAATTCCCCCCCTCACTCGGCGTAGATTTAGCGCCGATCCCGTCATAACTGGTGTGACTCTGGTGATGACAACGGGAAAGATTACCCTTCGGTGACATCACCGGCAGCGTAATTATTTCCTTCCATAATAAAACGCACAATCGGGATCGTTGCTGGCGTGGTTTCTGCTGGAGAATAAATCGGTGAAGTATTTTTTTATGGGTATCTCATTCTGTTTAGTCGTTTGGGTGAGTACCTTTATGCTGATGGTAGAATAACCTGTCATTTGCCCGGCAAAGATTTATTCATTGAAGGGCACACACAGATAAAGATAAAAAAGGCTGATGGTATTTATACCCTCAGCCTATTTTTATGCCTGCCGATCTATGTTCGACTGACGATTGTTCAACCGATGACTCGTATTGCCTTTGTCATGCTCTACAGATTGAATCCGTTCATTATCACGCCAAACACACCGCCCATTGCCAGCCAGGGGCCAAAGGCCAGCGGTTTAGCCGTATCCTCTTTACGCAATCCGCGCCAGACGAGAGTAACAACCAACCCGCTCAGCGCCGCCACCAGAACCAGGTTCGGCAATGCCTGCCAGCCCAGCCAGGCACCCAGCGCAGCCAGCAACTTAAAATCACCGTACCCCAGCGCCTCTTTGCCCGTTGCGTATTTGAATACCCAATAAAGCAGCCACAGAGATAAATAACCGGCCATCGCGCCGACTACGGCATCACTCAATGGGACAAATGTCTCCGACAGATTAAACAGCAGCCCTATCCACAGAAGCGACAGCGTAAGCACATCCGGCAGCAGCAGCGTTTTGATATCAATAACGGTCAGCACCAACAGGAATGACAGCAGAATCAACGCCCCCCACAGCGCCATACCGGGCAGCCAGAGTAAACCTGCCGTCAGAAAAGCCAGCATGGTGATGACTTCCACTAACGGATATTGCACAGATACTGATTGATGACAGCAGCGGGAGCGGCCACGCAGCCATAACCAACTGAATAGCGGGATGTTATCCTTCACCACAATAGCCTGCTGGCAGTGCGGACAAGACGAAGGCGGCCACCACAGGTTGTAGCGCGTATCAGGATCGGAATCGGCTATGCCCGTTTCAAGCTCGATGTCCTGCCGCCAGCGACGCTCCAGCATAATCGGCAAGCGGTAAATCACCACGTTCAGAAAACTGCCAACAATCAATCCCAACACGCCCAGCGATCCAAACCACCACGCCGGAAACAGCTGTGCAAATTCCCTTAAATCGTCCACGTTAATCCCTGATTGTTGATAAAGAAACGGTATGAATGAGCGGTTTATTTTTGCGTTCGACGACACAGCAATAACAACGAACGTTTTTTCTTACAACGATCATGTCTATTACAGCAAGCGCCCTTGAAAATTCAGCGTTCTGGCACCCTGTTCATCGGCTTTACCGGTGGTTGCCAGCAGCTTTTTCATCGTCGCGGGCAAGTCATTTCCGCTACTCAACCGCCCCGTGAAACGATATTCACCTTTCGGGGTGACGCTGCCTTTGCCAGACAATTGCAGATGTGAGGAGGTCTGCCGCAGGTTCGCTTCTAGCGCGCCTTGCTGGCAGCGTAACGTGGCCTGAGGCGTAGCGAGCACCAGTCCGCCCAGCGGCGTTTTCACCCGCGCCCCCGGCCAGGTTATATTGGCATCCAGCGACTGGCAGCCTGAACGGTCTACCGTCGCCTCTTGCAGATTGAGCTGCACGTTTCCTTCTGCGCCGATTGGTACGATAAAACGCAGGTGGCTGAATAAATAGCCCGCTGGCACAGAAAGCTGCCATTGATAAAACTGCGGCTGCTGCCAGCCGCGAATGATCCCGCGACCTGCAATGCCTTCCGGGTTTTTAAACGCGATTTCCAGCGCGGGCATAAAATCCGAGAAGGTGATATTCCAGTGCACATCGTCCAGCGTTAACGTGCGCCAGCTAAACCGTTGCAGGTTCCCCTGCCATAGCGTTCCGCTGGCCTCTGCAACCACCATTCCAGTTGGCAGCGGCACGGCGGTGAGCAAGCGGGCAGGCGCATAGCTCGCCAAGAACAGCCCGTAGGCCAGAACCATAGCGATACCTGCGCCAATGCCGGATTTAAGCTTCATCCGCCCGTTCCAGCATCAGTCTGGTAACATCCACCATTCCGGGGCTTTGCTCGACAGCATTCACATCCAGCGACATCACTTTTACGCCATTTTTCTGTTCCAGTTCGCCAAGCCAACGCAGCAGACTATTAAAATCACTCTGCCCCAGCGTCACCGATGCCTGACTACCCTGCGGCTGCAAGCGAACAACGCTGAGCCCGTAACGCTTGGTACTTTGCGAAATCAAAATCGGCAGACTGACGTCGCGCTGGCTATTGTCCCCCTGCGCCTGATTGCCCTGCGGAATCGATGAGGCCTGTTTCTGCATCCAGTTGACGGTTTGCTGTTCGCGGGAAATCGTACGCTCCCACAGATCTTCCCGTTCCTGCCAAGGCTGTAGGATAGCGTAATACACCAGACAGAGCAGAAGCACCGCCGCGCACACGACCATAAGCTGACGCTCGCGTGGGCTCATCGCCTGCCAGCGTTGCCGTAATTCATTCATTGCTGGCTCCTTAACGTTAAGCGGCCTTCAACCCGATCGTTTTCCTGCCGCATCTCTCCCGCCTGTACCTGATAATAAGCGGCAGCCTGCTGCTGAAATTGCTCGAGCTCCTGATATGACGTGCCCTGCAACGCCAGCCGGAATTCACCCGCAGCGCCGTCGTAAGACAGCGACTGAATTTTGATCGCGCTATTCTGCGTTATGAGTTGCTGTAAGGGGTTCAATTGATCCAGCAGCGCTTTCCCTGTGCCTCCGGCGGCCGTACGTTGCAGATGCTGCTGCATCTGCGCGCGCGGGTTAACGACATTCGTCTCGGAAGGGAAAATTTGCCGATAGACACGCACGCTTTCCTGTCGCCAATGTTCAGACTGTTGATAAAGCTGGTAATGCGCCCAGCCGGCATCCGCCACAACCAACAGCAGGTAACAGGCAAACGCGATCCCAACGCCGCGCCACGGCAGCAGGGTGTTTTGCCAGGCTTTCTCCGGCGCATAGTCGCCTTGTCGCAGATCGACCGAGGCAGGTAAGTGTGCCGTTGCCGCCAGTGTGAAGAGATCCGTTTCCGGCTGTGCCTTCCACTCGCCCTCTTCCTGCCATTCGTACTGCGACAGCTCACTGCCGACAGATGCAGCGCTGTAGCTGTATATCGCAGGTAGCGGCATAGACGCTTTCAGCAGGTCACCGCACCAGGAGGACTCTGCCGCCATCGCATGGCCCGTCGGCTGGCGAAATAGCCACATGTCATCATGCTGCAACGCGCTCCAGCCATCCTGATGTTTCGGTAATACGCGGGCATCAGGCAATAACGTATCGACGCTGAGGCCCAGCGCATCACACTGTGCCAGCCAGCACTGCATCCGGTTTTTTTCCACCACGGCAACCGTGCCATCATCGCCATGAATTTCCAGCACGGCAAAATGCAGCTTTTCAATTTCCGTCGCTAGCTGATCTTCCAGCATAAACGGCACGACCTGCGTCAGCTGACGCCGAGCCTGTCGGGGCAGCGTCAGGGTATAAAACGTCACGTCAGTGGCCGGAACCAGAACACGGGTAAATGCCACGGACGGATAGGCCGCTAGCGCCTGACGAACCTGTTCGACGCTGCCGCGTCCCTGACTCAGTAAATTTTCCCCATTAGATGAACGCACCTGCCATTCGATCTCTCCCAGCTCTTCTACCGGAAGACGAACAATGAGGCACGGATGTCGAGCGACCGTTCCTCGATTTAATGGGACTTTTGCGGCTTTTCGCTTCCATTTTCCCGCTATTTTCATGGATTCACCGTCCTATATCCTCCATATTGCCGCTGCACGATCTGTACCTTTTGTCCACTCAGATGAAGCAAGCTACGTTGATGAAAATCGCTGTCGCCGACACGCACCTGAAGTTTTACAAAGAACCATTCACTTTTTACTGCCAGCACTCGCTGCGCGGTATTTTTACTATTCGGGGGCAATAACCCGGTTTGTTGCAGAACTTCAATACTCGCCCACCCCATACGTGGCCGCTGCTGCACCAGCGCTTTTGCCTGCGACATCGTCATTTCGTTCAGGAACACGGCAGATAGCAGCGGGGCATCAAATTCGGTTAGCGTGTTGATATTAATGGACATCGCATCCACCGGCAGCGCACAGACATAGGGCAGTAACCGACGATAGAGATCGCTATCAACGCCATACACTGAGCGTAATTCACTGATTTCGCTCATTCTCTGATTCGCGGTACGATAAGGCACTGGCAACGCAGCATAGACTTCGTCTTCTGCGCCGTTCGCCGACGGATAGTTATCCGCATCAATCCAGTCACGCACCGCTGCGGTAATTTTTTCTGCACGATCCGTTTCTTCACCCAGATTTTTCAACAGCAAACGAAAAACTTGTGCCGGATAAGGCGTCTTCACCAGTGTGCTTTCGTTATCCACGCCTTGATTGATCGCATTCACATTAAAGCAGGTACGCGCATCAGTAATCTGGCCAGTGATTTCGCCACCGTCCACGGGGAAACGCATCCCCGGCTGCGACCAGTTCTGTCCGGCAAACGTGCGCCCCGGCATATTCCGCGCATCGCGCTGTAATATCTGCCCGCTTAGCGTTTCCGCCCCTAATGCGTACCATTTCGCCTGCTGACGGCTCAAATGACTTTCGGTACGCAAAAATGCTTTGCCTGTGCGTTCCGTAATCACCGCGGCAATCGTCACCATTAACGCCAGAATCAGGAGCACCACCAGCAGTGCCGCGCCGCGCTGACGCGACCTCATTTAACCGGCCCGGTGGTAATTAAAAACATACGCGACATTTCTCCGTAATCCCTTAAGGTCAGCACCACTTCGATTCCTTGTGGCAATTGCGTAGTGTTGTCCCAGCGATCGCGCCAGGTTTTATTGCTGAAAAAGCGCAGGCGGAAGCCATCAACCTGCGTAAGAAGCGGTTTTACGCCGGGTTCGAGCCCTTCTATCGGATCGGGAGTTACATGCGTTAACCGTTCCAGCGTGTGTTCCCGCAGCCGATAGGCCACAGGCTGAAGTTCCGAGCGTGGCAGAATGCCAAACGGGTTCTGCCAGCCATTACGCATAAAGCTGACGCCCCAATCATCACTTTTTAACTGATCGCGACCAGCGTAAAACATCGAGGTACTTCCTCTGCTGCCGCGTGCGATCATCTGGGAGAAATCGTTGTCCATTTGCGAAAATGCGCGCTGTATTTCGGCCAGACGCTCGGCTTTACGCTGCGAAATTTCATCGTTACGCATCACGCCGTTCAGCACCTGAAACGCACTTAGGCTCAGAGCCGCAAAAATAGCGATCGCCAGAATCATCTCCAGCAGCGTAAACCCCTGCTGGCGTTTCTGTCGCGCGGGCTCTCGTCCCCTTCTTGTTTGGCTGCACATCCTTGTCTTACTAAACATTATTGCTTCACCACATAGGTGCGCAGGGAAGCATCGGCGGCAAAGGCGTCTTTATTACGTCGCACTTCCACATCCAGCGCTTTGGTCTGAGGATCACCGGTCTCTACACCCTGCCAGCGCCAATGCCAGCGCAGGCCAGCGAACTGCGTTTCGCCTCTCACCCACGACGCTTCCGGCCAGCGCTGTTCCAGTCGCAGTTGAACCTGCTGGTTTTCCGCCACCCACCCTGCAAACGTCTTCTCTTCCAGCCGGCTCAGGCTACTTGCCTGTCTGGCTGTCGTTTGCAAAACAGCAATGCCTGCCAGCGCAAAAACGCTCAGCGCGACCAGCACTTCCACCAGCGTCATCCCTTTCTGTCGTCTCATCGTTTCTTGCCCTGACTCATCGACGTCACAAATCGTCCGGTGTTATCCACCTGGAGCCAATTCGAGAGCGCTTTGTTTTCAGATTTAACGAGCAGACGGAAAGGTGTGATTTCGCCACCGGGCAAAATCAGGATATCGGGATCGTCACCACTCTGCGTTTTATCCACTTTTTTCCCGTCGGCTTGCAGTAGCTCAAGCCGTAGTGCCTCGGGCAGCGTTGCCGATGCGCTCACCCGATGCGGTTGCCACGGCTGCCACTTGTAGCCCTGCCAGCGATCGCCACTCGGGATCGGTATCCCTTCTGATGCAGCGGGTCGCTGGAGTTGATAAAACTGCCAGCGATCGGAATAGATACGAACACCCAGCATGTATTCATTCACCTGGCTGCTTTCAGCGGCAAACTCTAGCTGCGCCTGAAAACGAGCCAACTGCCAGGCGCTGTCATTCTTGCGCTCGGGAGGAAACGCCATGACGACCATGCTAGCCGCGATGCCAGCCAGTAACACGACCAGCATCATTTCCAGCAGGGTGAACCCCTGCTGCTTCCTCGTTGACCGCTTCATTGCGCTTTTGCCGTCCTTTTCCCGCCGCCATTGATAGCAACTACCCACAACAGTCATCCACAGGCATCACCCAACAACCATCATCAATAAAGACAAGCGGATCGCCGCATACCTTTATTTCTTATCAAGATTCCAGTTGCCGATGTCATCTTCCGTTCCCGGCATGCCATCAGGCCCCAGAGAGAAGATATCGAGCTTGCCGTGCTGGCCGGGGTTCAGCAGTTGATAGTCCGTGCCCCACGGATCCTGCGGCAGGCGGCGAATATAGCCATCGGCTGGGTAGTTACGCGGTTCCGGCTGTACCGTCGGCTTCGTTACCAGCGCCTTCAGCCCCTGCTCGGTGGACGGATAGCGGTTGTTATCCAGCTTATACATGTCGAGTGCGCTTTCCAGAGACACAATATCGCTGACGGCTTTTTGCCGATCCGCCTTTTCCTTATTCCCCATCAGATTGGGTACCACCAGACTCGCCAGTACGCCGAGAATGACGATGACCACCATAATCTCCAACAGGGTAAAACCACGCTGACGATTACCGCTCTGACCATAACGATTTTGTCCACAACTACGCTGAGACTGTTGCATCCTTACTTTCCCTCATTCAATTGTTGGTTCTCTTACGAACTCATTAACGTATTCAGTTGCAGAATCGGTTGTAAAATCGCGAGTACGATAAACAACACCACCGCTGCCATGCTAACCACCAGCAGAGGCTCAAATAGCCCCAGCGCCAGCGTCATCTGCGAACTGAATTCCCGATCCTGATTATCCGCCGCCCGTTCCAGCATGCTATCCAGCTCGCCGCTGCGTTCACCGCTGGCGATCATATGGCGCATCATTGGGGGAAAGAGCGCCGTCTGTTCCAGCGCTTTGTGCAGGCTGACGCCCTCTCGTACCGCATCCGTCGCCAGAGAGAGCCGATGGCGGGCATAGTCATTACTCATGACATCGCCGCTAATGCGCATCGCCTGTAGCAACGGCACCGCACTGGCGTTAAGAATACTGAGCGTCCGCGCGTAGCGTGCCGTATTTAAGCCACGCGCTATACGGCCAATAAGCGGTAAATGCAGCAGGCGGCGATGAAAACTGATGCGCCGCTTTTCCTGCCGCAGCATCACGCGGAACGCCATAAAACCAGCCAGCAATGCCAGCAACATCCACGGTCCAAACGTGCGCACAGCATCGCTCATCCCCATCAACACGCGGGTTGAAAGCGGCAGCGCCTGCTTCATATGAATAAATTGCTCGACGACTTTCGGCACCACGACGGACAGCAAAATGCTGACCACGGCAATCGCGACCACGGTTAATACGCACGGGTAAATCATCGCCTGCTGAATGCGGCTACGCATCTGTTGGCGCTGTTCGGTGTAGTCCGCTAATCGGTTCAACACGGCATCAAGGTGACCGGACGTCTCGCCTGCGGCGACCATCGCGCAATACAACCGTTCGAAGCTGCTGGGGAAGCATTTCATGGCATCGGCCAGCGAGTGACCTTCCATAACCTTGCTGCGCACCGCCGCCATCAACTGGCTCAGCTGTGGCTTTTCACTCTGTTTCGCCACCGCATCCAGCGCTTCCTCCAGCGGCAGCGACGCCGCCACCAGCGTGGCCAACTGGCGAGTCAGCAGCGCCAAATCTGAGGTGCTGATCCGAATTTTGCGACGTAGGGAGAATCCTGTAGAACCGGATTTCTGCTGGTCGCCTCGGTTTTCATCAACCGACAACGGCACCAGCCCGCGCTCCCGCAATAGCTGACGCGCCTGCCTGGCAGAGTCGGCCTCTTGAACGCCACGGCATTTTTTCCCCTGCGCATCCAGCGCCTGATAGTGGTACTGTGCCATATCATTCCTCTTTGGTTACGCGGATCACTTCTTCCCAGGTCGTGAGCCCCGACAGTACCTTATCCAACCCGTCCTGACGGATGGTGGTTCGACTCCCCCCCAGAATCTGCGCAATCGCCATTTCACCGTCACTGCGGTGGATCGCGGCACGGACGTCGTCATTAATCAGCACCAGCTCATGAATGCCGATACGTCCCCGGTAGCCGGTAAAGCTACACTGCGGACAACCAACGGGATTATGCAGCAGCGTACCGGGCGCGATCCCCATCTGTTCAGCCTGAACCGGATCGACCGGCTGCGGCTGGCTACAGTCAGAACACAGCGTCCTGACCAGACGCTGCGCGAGAACGCCCAGCAAAGAGGTTGATAGCAGGAAAGGCTCGACGCCCATATCCTGCAAACGAGACAGTGCGCCCAGCGCACTATTGGTATGCAGTGTGGATAACACAAGGTGGCCGGTCAGCGAAGCCTGCACGGCAATCTGCGCCGTTTCACCATCACGAATCTCCCCCACCAGCACGACGTCCGGGTCCTGACGCAGAATGGCACGCAGCCCGCGGGCAAACGTCATATCGACCTTGGCATTGACCTGCGTTTGCCCGATGCCTTCCAGTTCATACTCGATGGGATCTTCCACCGTCATGATGTTACGTTCTGACGCATTCAGGCGGCTGAGCGCGGCGTAAAGCGTGGTACTTTTCCCCGATCCTGTCGGGCCGGTGACCAAAATAATGCCATGGGGACGATGGATCAGGCTGTCCAGCAGTTGCCGATTGCGTTCCGACATACCCAGCAGTTCAAGATCGAGCTTAACGCTGTTTTTATCCAGCAAGCGCAGCACGACGCGCTCACCGTAGTTCGACGGCAGTGTGGAGACACGAACGTCAATCGCTCGTCCCCCCACTCGCAGCGCCATACGTCCATCCTGCGGAATACGCTTTTCCGCAATATCCAGCTTTGCCATAACCTTGATACGCGACACCAGCAGCGACGCCAGCTTACGCTGTGGACGCAAAATTTCACGCAGTACGCCGTCAACGCGGAAGCGGATCAGCAAATAGCGCTCATACGTTTCGATATGAATATCCGACGCTTTATTTTTAATCGCTTCGGTCAACATGGCGTTGATGAGGCGGATAATCGGCGCGTCGTCGTCGGCATCGAGCAAATCGTCGCTGTCTGGCAATTCCTCCACCAGCGTATAAAAGTCCATTTCATTGCCGATATCTTCCATCAGACGGCGTGCTTCTTCCGAGTCGCGCTGATAGCTAATGACTAATTGCCGTTCAAACTCGTCTTCCGTCACGCGTTCAATCTTAAGCGAGCAGCCCGCAATCCGACGCGCTTCCAGCAAGGCAGAAGGCGGCGTTTGCGCGACGCAAATCGTCTGTAGGCTCGCATCATTTTCCCGCTGCAACAGCAGAATTTGCTGCGATCGCGCATAGGCAAAAGGCAATATCGGGCGTAGCTCTATCATCTGGGAGGCAACGTCACTCATTTCCCGCCCGCCGGATAAAACGCCACAATCGAGGACTGAACCTGACGGAACGTGTAGGCGTTTCCGCCTTCCGGCAAGCGCAGCAACTCGTTATTCAAGAGCCCCCCTTCGCTGCCGTTCACGTCTCGCTGCTTCTCCTCTTCCGCATTGAACGAGTGATATTTACTGGCAGAGGCGCTCTGGTATTGGCTGCGATCGCGAATAATGGAAGGACGGATAAACAGCATCAGGTTACGCTTTTTCGTTTCCGTGCTGTTGGAACGGAACAAGTATCCCAACACGGGAATATCGCCCAACAAAGGCACTTTACTCGCGGACTCATTGGTACTTTTATCCAGCAAGCCGCCAACAACGACGGTTTCACCGCTGCTGACCAGTACCGCGTTATTAACGGTACGCGTATTGAATGTTGCCCCCAGGTCGGTGCTGCTGCTGGAGGCCGCATCTGCCACGCTGGAGACTTCCTGTTCGATTTCCAGCAGAACGGAGTCGCCTTCGTTAATTTGGGGCTTCACTTTCAGTTTGATACCAACCGTTTTACGTTCTACCGTTTGGAAAACGTTGTCGCCGGATGTCGTCTGCGAACCGGCTAATACGGGTACTTCCTGACCGACGTTAAACGTCGCTTCCATATTGTCCAGCGTCACGATACTGGGCGTTGCCAGAATATCGTTCTTACTGTTTTTGGACAGCGCCGTCAGCAACATGCTCCAGTTACCCTGATAGAAACCGGCGGCAATCCCGTTGAAACCGCCAAGCGCCGTTGTCGCTGCCGTGCCAAGCGTTCCATCACGTCGGAACTGATCCGCCCCCGCCATCATTGTCGTGATCGGTAATCCCGTATTCGTGAATTGCGTTACACCAGCATTTTTATTCGCCCATTGAACGCCCAGATTCATGCCATCGGCATCCTGTACTTCCGCGATGATCGCTTCGACCAAGACCTGCGGACGACGGATATCCAACTGCGCAATCACCTGTTCCAGATCGCGCATGATGTCCGGTGCGGCATTCACAATCAGCGAGTTGGTTTGTTCGTGTGCCTTAATCGAAATGTCTTTACGCAGCGCAGGCAGCGCATTTTGCTGATCGGTTTGGATGCTGTCGCCAACGCCGGTGAGCACTTCGACCAGATCGGTAGCCTTGGCGTATTTGAGGTAGATAACTTTGGTGTTGCCCTGTACCGCCTGTTGGCGATCGAGCTGCTTGACCATATCAATCACGCGCTGGCGTGAATTCGGCTCGCCGCGCACCAGCACTGAGTTGGTTCGCTCGTCCGCCACAACATTGGCGGTCAACATACCGGGCAAGGCGGATTTCTCATCCATCTTGTTCAGCTCATTCACCATCTTCACCACTTCCGTTGAGGAAGCGTAAGACAGCGGTATGCTGGTCACATTCCGATCGCCGGTCTGATCAACCCGTTCGACAATCGTCATCAGCCGCTGAATCACCCCCGCGCGGCCGGTCATCAGCAGCACGTTCGACGGTTCGTAATGCACCACGCTCCCGGCACCAGCGTTGTCATTCAACTGACGCAGCAGCGGTGCCAAATCACGCGCGGCGACGTTGTTGACGGGCACGACGCGCGTCACCACTTCATCACCAATGCCCGGTTGTGCATCAGTGGCTAGCGGCATAGACGTCGATTTCGCATCCTTCGAGCGAATGATTTTCAGAACGTTGTTATCCATCGGAATCACGGTGAATCCATAAACATCCAGCACGCTCAGGAAGAACTGGTAATACTGTTCTTCATTCATCATGTCATAGCTGCGTACGGTAATGGTTCCGCTGACCGACGGATCGATAATGACCGTCTTATTCAGATTCTTACTGACGGTATTAATAAACTCCTGAATATCCGTGCCTTTAAAACTGGCGGAGAATTCGGCGCTCCACGCCAATGATGACGCCATCAGCAAAACGCTCCCGCTGAGCAATAACATGCTCTTGCGGCGTATATGATCAAGCCACTGGTTTTTATTCTTCGAAAAAACCTGACGCTTAAAAAATCCCTGTCCCTTGCTAAACAAATTAGTGGTCTCCATCCAGTGCCAGATATATATCCTGCTGTTGACCATCACGTTCGACGGTCAAATTAAATTTGCTCATCCCGGCTAGCTGCGCCATCGCCTGCTGTGCCTGATCCGCATCGCGTAAATCCATGCCGTTTAATGACACCGCGAGATCGTTATCCTGCAAACCAGCGCGGTAGAAAAGATCGGGATTTTTGCCGGGGTTTAACTGATATCCTTTCAGTACTTCTTCTTCCGTGACGGGAGAAATGCTGAGGTAATCCTGCGCCGAGAGGGGATTTTTTTGTATTTCCTCTTTCATCTGGCTAAATGTGCCAGAAGACGGCGGCGCATCAACGGTGTTTTCTTCCTGATACAAATGCAGCGCTTCATAGCGCCCTTGGTACTGGAGCACGACACGATCGGCAGAGATAGTCACAATTTTGGCTTCATAGCCCGGAATGGCATCGCCGACGCTGCGACTGTATTGCTGACTATCTTTAGCGATAATGGCAATCGAACGCTTGGCATCTCCACTCGCCAATACCCCAGTCAGGCTGATATTTAACGAAGTGAGCGGAATATCGCCGGATAATGCGGCGTCGTTAACCGCAGACGCATCTGCAGCGGGGGCATGGCCGAATAAGGTAAAATCACCCGGCGTTGCGGGCTTTTCTTTCGCCTGGGCAGGCGTGACCGACACGCCAACAATGCGTGAGTCTTCAGGGAGGAGAAAGCGCCAGGTCAATACGGCCAACTGCTGACAAATCAGCAGCAAAATCAGCCCCAACACAATACGTCGGATCAGTGGAGCGGGCAGTGACCGAAAAGTGGCAACCAACGAGTTAAAAGACGGATCTTTGAAAGCTTGCAATCGTGCCATAGGTAATCATCCATAATACTCCCCACGCCGAGTAGCGTGGGGAAAATGCCTTATTCCGTTGCGGCTTCCCGGGTGATGGTTTCATCACCGCTGGTCGTCAGCGCGGCATCATTATTTACACGGTCTTCGAGCCTGATATTTTCAATATGACCGAAATTCCAGGCTCCCGGTACATTCTCAAAAACGACATTCTTAAATTCACTGTTCTTCAGGAATGTGATGTCCGTAGCTTTTACATTTTTGAATTTTACATTCTCAAAATGTAAGCCTTGATGATAAGCATCACGTCCAAAAGAGAACTTATACGCATCAGCCATTTCAGCCACGGTCATCCCATCGACCATGATGCTGTTTTTCTTCGCTGTACCATCAACCGTGACGTTGGAAACGGTCACATCACGGAACTGTGCGGGCTCAGCAGCAGGCTGGGTATCGTTCACGTCCGCTTTATATTTAATCGTGAACACAAACGGCTCGTTGACAATATCACGCATCGCGTTATTACGGAATACCACGTCACGCGAGCCACCCCCATAATAGGGTCGACTCTTCATGCGCAGGCCAACATCCGTCTTATTCATTACGTTATCTTCAGCAACAATTTTTTCAATCCAGGCACCGGTATGGCTACCCGTAACCACCGCACCATGCCCACGGCGGAAGTAGTTATTGAAGATCCAGGCACCGCTCTGCGCTTTTTGCCCCAGCGTTGCCACTTCAGCACCATATCCCGCCGCAAAGTTTACGCTGTCATCCCCCGTGTCAAAAAAGTTATTGAATACCATGACGTTCTGGCTGTTGCCGAATTCAATGCCATCCGCATTATTCGCGTCGTACGTTGTGTGCACCAGCGCATTCATTGCCACATTTTCAGATTCCAGCACCATCACACCGTGGAAAGCCGGGTTCAGAATCGTCAGCCCTTCCAGATACATGTTGCTCACACCGCGCAGCGTCATCAGGCTGGAGCGTCGGTTTTTGTACGCCTCATCCAGTAGCATCCCTTCAGCAACGGCTTTTGCCGTTTGGTCTTTTGCCAGAATACCGTCACTGCTGACATTGGTGGCTTTGCTCGCACGATAGAGCGGTAACGTGTTATTTAACTCATCAGTTTCAGTAATGTTTGCGTCACCGGCTTTAATACCGCGCGTCCAGCCGTTGCCATCAATGGTGCCCTGCCCGACGATACGAATATTTTTAAAGGTGCCTGCATGGCTGCTGCCCTGATCGTCTGCTTCCAGAACGTTAATCAGAGAAGGCGGACGCTTCGGTAATTTAGGTGAACTGTAAGGGTAGAGATAGTAGCCGCGGGCGAGCGGGTAATCATCACCGTTTGCCGATCCCAGCAATGTGGCACCTTTCGCGACTTCAAACGTCATATCGCTGTGCAGGAACAATGCGCCGGTTTTAAACGTTCCCCCTTCAACCACGACCTTACATCCTTTCGGATACGCGGCTGGCGTACAGTCATCAATTGCCTTCTGAATCGCCACCGTGTCGTTAGCGACACCATCCCCTTTCGCACCGTAGTTGGTCACATTCAGTGACGCTGGCGTCGCCGTCGTTTTCTGCACGACGGTTTCACTATCTACGGATTCTTTGCCGTCATCATAAAGCGCGCGCACCGTGAAGCGGTATTCTGTTTCCGGCGACAGATTAGCGACCTTGAAATTGTGGAAGCTGACGCGGACATGCCAGTTATCGGTATCAATCGAATTGTAGAAATTATCGATATAGGGCTTGGCCGGCGAATGGGTGTTTTGGTTATCAATGGTTCCACCCAGCAAGGTTCCATTCATATAGACACGGTAATCTTTAATACCGGCGGCAGGTTTGGTCGGTTTTTCCCAGGCAAGCACCACGCTACTGTCATCATAGGCTAGCGTCGGCACTTTAAGATTTTGTGGCGCAGCAGAACGATCAACACCCACATTCGGCGTTGAGTCGCTATCGCTGCATCCGACAATCAGGCCGCTCAGAACGAGTGTCGCGCAGAGCGTAAGGCGAGTACGAGGTAAAAAGTCAGTCATAGCATTTCCTGTATTTTTACTATTATTTTGTCCGATGTATTTCGCCCTACGGCAGGGTAGTTGCCACAGAGCGAAACCTATCGGCAGAGGGTTTACAGATAAAAATCACATAAAAAAATAACGGGTTGAATCAGGCGATCTACGGCAGAGAAATATCCAGTTTCCCAGCACCGGCATTGTCCAGGACGTATTTCTCAACGGCGGCAATAGATTTCCCTGCGCTATATGTATAAGGCGGGCTCCATTCCAATTCATTGGTGCAGGTTTCCAGCGCCCATGCGGGTACCGCTTTGCCAGAAGTCGTAGCGGCGGCCTTCTCGGCTTCTTGCAATGTGCTGCATTTGTCTAATGCGATTTGATTCAAATTGCTTGCCGGATTGCCATTAAACCAGGAGCCGTTATCTTTAAATTTGCTTCCTTTGTAGGCACCGATGATTAGATTTTCATCCGCACCGCCGCCCTGGAAATTAAACACGTTACTTTCGGAAAGAATGGATGAATCGAAGCCCATCCCAATGGCATACAGAATGGGGTAATTTGTATCCGTTGCCCCGCGATGGTAGTTATTCAGCAAATGCACCTGACCAAAGCGCACACGCGGTGACCGCTGCACGCTGTTGTCCCATAAATTTCCTTCAAAAGTGATTCGGTATTCCCCTTTATCACCATCGCCGGAACCAATTAATACCGTTTTGTCATGCTCGGCAAAAATGTTGTAGGAAATCGTCAGGTAATCGGCACCGTCTTCTATGTCCAGCAAGCCGTCGTGGCGCTGGATATGTTTGCCAAATAGCACCGGTTCCTGATAGTCAGGATGTTCACCGTCCGTAAAGGTACAGTGATCAACCCAGACATTTTTGCTGGCGTTAATCGACACGGAATCATAGCGCGCATTCCAGTTGCCTTTATCACCGTCGCCCGCATCCCAGGCTGGGGCGAAGTCACGCGGTGCCTGAAACGTAATATTACGGATAATGATGTTGCTGTTATCGGTTTTACCGAACGTGTGGCTCAGGGTATTGAGGGATAAATAGCCTTCTACCAGCTTCGCTTCGCTACCCACGCCTAAAATGGTGGTATTCGGCGGGACCTGAAATTGAATCTGCGCCTTCTGGTTGTTGGCATACTGCGAACGTTGACCATTCTGCTTTTTAAGCAGGCTAAGTTCAGCGCTAGCCGCCGCTGCATCGCTGCCGCCAGCATCCGCCGTCGCTTTCAACTGCGCCATGTAATCCTGATCGAACGCTTTGACATATAAATCAAAATCAAACGTCGTTTTATTCGGCTTGGTTTTATAATACTCAGCATCCGCATAGCGTCCATTGCCTAAATCATCGCCGCGGACCGTGCCTTGCCAGTAGATAATTTTGGGTTCTAACTTCGCCTTCAATTCCGCATCGGCATCGCCTGCGATATAACGGGGGCTGCGGATATTATTTAATGCGTCTTTTAATTCCTGGCGGCTGGTGACGACATAAATACTATTTTCATGTGCGCCCTCGCCCCCCGTCGTTGCATAAAATTTACCATCCGTATTCTGATATTGCGCAGCCCAGCCAAACGGTGCCGTTTTCACCTGCAAATCTGGCGGAGCCGCTTCTGCCACTGGCTGCTGACTATTATCACACCCGGAAAGCACGAGCCCAGAAAGGGCAATAGCTACCGCACAGGTGCGTAAACGACCAGTCCCAATAACCGTTCTCAACATTTTATCCCTCAGTATTTTTTAATTATTAAAATAGAAAATAAATCCGCACAAAACCCTGCGATATTAATCGCATACTTTAAAAGTACTTTTATTCTTAATGTCGTGGCAGATTGACACGTCCCTTATTGATAAAAAAGCAATGCACTATCTGTAGTAAAAAACCACATAATAATACTGCCCATTTAGCACTCGGGACTGTTAATTAAATGATGATGCCTCCACGCTGACTGATTATCGAACAACAAAAAGAAACGTTATACCTACAATGGTAAAACATGGTTTCATTAAAGCAAATTCACACGTTTTTTTTGCGACCCGCATCAAGATTCCATCTGTGATTATTATGACTGTAATAGTTTTTAATCAAAATGAAGGAACTGTCACATAACCGAGATATTCAGTTTTCTGGCTCTTTCTATTTTTTGCAAAATAAGGCAGACGGCACCATCCTACTCACCCGACTTTGGTTTATGATGTGATGCTACACGACCTAAAATATGCCCTACACACTTAAGGATGAGCGCGTGGACAACGCACCGGACGCAACGACACACTCACAGCCAGCATGGCTTGCCAGATATCCGATGCCCGGTTATCTCATGGTTATTTACGCTCTGCTTTTTGCCGCGCTCGGCTGGTTCAGCCACCAGCGTTGGGGGAGCTCTGCTTCTCCGACGACCACTTTAGCGGCTCAAGCGGCCACCTTGCCTGCGGCAGAGGTGCAAACGCCAGCAGCACTCGCCGCTACACCTCATCAGGAAGAGGCTCATACCGATACGCCAGCCCCCTCAGAGAAAAGGACCACACTGCCGTTACCCGCCATCAGCAACGGTGAGGTTCCGCCGCTGGCCTACAGCGCACATGTTTACACGTCGGATGAAACCAAGCGCAGCATCACGCTCAACGGCCTGCAATTCCGCGAAGGGGATTCACCAATAGAAGGGCTGACCATAGAACAGATCCAGCAGGATATGACCATTTTTAGCGTAGAGGGTGAGGTGTTTATTCTGGAAGCACTGGAAGATTGGCCGGGCGGAAAATTCAACGAGAATGAACGTTCCGCCGACAATGAAAGTGGAAGCGCTACGCCTTAACTTTGACTGCGAATGGCGTCAATAAACGGCGTCAACGTACGGTTAAATTCCGAACACTGCGCCTCTTTTGGCGTACTGTCTTTCAATAACCCTTGATACAGGCTTTCACTGCGCTGCGGTAAAGCCTGATAGCTGGCAACATTCCAGCCTCGTTGTTTCGCTACAGCCAACGCGACATTGGCAATCGTCGCATCATCAGGCAGATCGCTGCGGTTACACTTCGATTTGAGATAGCGGGTAGCCGCAACCAGCGACGCCAGTTGATTCAGCTGATCGTTAGGAGAAACCGTTACCGCAGAAGACTGGCCTGCCACTGTTCCTTTTTGGGCAGACGTTCCTGTTTGTTGGCACCCGGCCAGCGTGACGCAAAGCAGCGTTAACGCAGAAATTTTAGACAGAGATAATGACATGACAAACTCATCCTGATTGAGATTAACGGTAGGCATTCTAGCAAATGATAAGCCGCTGTCACGGCATGTTTATAGGCTCCCAGTCAGTCGACTGGGAGCCGCGGTTATCAGGAAATGACTATCAGGCAGTCGTGCCCTTGCCAGGTATGGATTTGGTGGTTGGCAGGAGACCGTCAGCACGGAACATGGCCTTAATACCGCGCACCGCCTGCCGAATTCGATCCTGATTCTCAATTAAGGCAAACCGAACATGGGTATCGCCATAATCGCCAAAGCCAATGCCGGGGGAAACACAAACCTTCGCTTCCGACAGCAGTCGTTTAGCAAACTCCAGCGACCCCAGATGCGCATAGGCTTCAGGAATTTTCGCCCAGACATACATTGAGGCTTTCGGCTCATCAACAATCCAGCCGGCCTCGTGCAGACCACGCACCAACACGTTACGGCGCTGGCGATACTGCTCGGCAATATCCCGTACACATTGCTGATCGCCTTCCAACGCAGCAATCGCCGCCACCTGCAACGGCGTGAACGTGCCGTAATCGTGGTAGCTCTTAATCCGCGCCAGCGCGCTGACCAGCTCTGGGTTGCCGACCATAAAGCCGATGCGCCAGCCAGCCATGTTGTAACTTTTCGACAGCGTGAAGAACTCTACCGCGATGTCCTTCGCACCGGGAACCTGCATGATCGACGGCGCTTTCCAGCCGTCATACACGATATCGGCATAGGCCAGATCGTGGATCACCAACACGCCGTACTGTTTCGCCAACGCCACAACGCGTTCAAAGAAATCCAGCTCAACACACTGCGCTGTAGGGTTCGACGGAAAACCGAGAATCATCATTTTCGGCTTCGGAATACTCTCGCGGATCGCGCGTTCTAATTCGTTGAAGAAATCGACGCCGTCCACCAGCGGCACAGAACGCACCTGCGCCCCGGCAATCACCGCACCATAAATGTGAATCGGGTAGCTGGGGTTAGGCACCAGCACCGTATCGCCATGATCCAACGTTGCCAGCATCAGGTGCGCCAGCCCCTCTTTGGAGCCAATCGTGACGATAGCTTCACTTTCAGGATCGATATCAACCTCATAACGATCGGCGTACCAGCGGGAGATCGCACGGCGTAAGCGCGGAATGCCTCGGGATGTCGAATATCCGTGAGTATCTTCGCGTTGTGCGACCGTACAGAGTTTTTCCACGATATGAGGAGGGGTCGGGCCGTCAGGGTTACCCATGCTGAAATCAATAATATCTTCGCCGCGACGACGCGCAGCCATTTTTAATTCAGCAGTAATATTAAATACATACGGGGGAAGACGATCGATGCGCGTAAAACGGCGCGGAGAAGTAGAATCAGCCATAACATCCTCAGATTAACGTGAGCGCCCGGACCGTCCGAGCGACGCAGTGCCTGTAAAGGCACTCTACTCAACATCATTCAAATCGCAGTAAACCCGTTTTCGTTGACGGCAGCTTTCGTTAACCACAAGGGCACAGACGACCTGAAGTATAATGAGCTTATTCAAGCTATCTCAGATAATTCGCCCTGTCGATACCGTGCTCATAAATTTTTCCAGCCCGGAATTAAGCCTCATCTATTTATGGCTAAGATCGCGAAAAATGGAGAATACGCACCGAAAGAAGCATTACACTTGATGACCCGCTCAGGCCTTGTAAATAAGGCGCTTATCCCCCTGAGGCACAGGATGGTTAACCCGAGAGTAAGCTTATGACTGAGATGCGATATTTCACCGAGAGTTGGCCAATAGAAGGCGCATTTACCATTTCACGCGGCAGCAAGCGTCAGGCAGATGTCGTTGTAGTGGCGCTCCAGTCCGGCAACGTGACAGGCTACGGCGAATGCGTCCCTTATTCACGCTATGGCGAGTCCCTCAGTAGCGTCATGGCGCAGATTGCCTCACTGCACAGCGACGTCCGTAACGGTTTAGATCGGGAGACGCTGCAAACCATCCTGCCCGCAGGCGCGGCGCGCAATGCGCTCGATTGTGCATTCTGGGATCTGGAGTGCAAACAGCACCAACAGCGCATTTGGCAACGTTTGGATCTCCCTTCGCCTACGGCGTTGGAGACAGCCTATACCCTATCGTTGGATACGCCAGACCGTATGCGCCACGCCGCGATACATCATGCTAATCGCCCTCTTCTCAAACTAAAGCTGGCCGATGCAGACGATCTGGCCAGAGTTGCTGCCGTGCGCGAAGGCGCGCCATCGGCTCGCCTGATTGTGGATGCCAATGAAGGATGGGATACCGAACGTTACCTGACGCTGGTTCCTGAACTCGCTGCACTTGGCGTAACGATGATCGAACAACCTTTCCCAGCAGGCAAAGATGATGTGCTGGCAGACTTGCACCGCCCGATTCCCGTCTGTGCAGATGAATCCTGTCATGACAGTCAGTCGCTGGTCGCTCTGGTCGGCCGCTATGACATGATCAACATCAAGCTGGATAAAACCGGCGGACTAACGGAAGCCCTGCGTCTGCGAAAATACGCACAGGAGCAAGGTTTAAACATTATGGTCGGCTGCATGGTGAGTACATCGCTCTCGATGGCACCCGCATTTGTCGTGGCACAAGGTGCCGCCGTGGTCGATTTGGATGGCCCACTGCTCTTGCAGCGCGATCGCACTAACGGGCTGCACTATAACGGTAGCGAAATATTACCGCCCGACGCATTATTGTGGGGATAACGCGCGTTAACCTGCATTGAGCAACTATTAAGGAGTGTTGTGATGCAACGTCTTGTTTATGTTGATGGACAGTATGTAGAAGAAAATGAAGCAAAAATTTCTGTATTTGACCGTGGTTTCCTGTTTGCCGATGCCGTCTATGAAGTGACGGCGGTCATCGATGGCAAACTGGTTGATTTCGCCGATCATATCACTCGCCTGCAACGCTCCTGCCGCGAGCTGTCGCTCACGTTGCCCGTCACTCCTGAAGCACTCAAAGAGATTCACGATGAGCTGATCAATAAAAACGATCTGAAAGAAGGCGCGATCTATTTACAGCTTAGCCGCGGCAATGCCGGCGATCGTGATTTTTATTTCCCTTCTGCTGACGTCAAATCCACGCTGGTGTTATTCACTCAGGCACGTTCGCTGGTCGGTAACCCAAAAGCCACAACGGGCCTGCACGTTGTCACCACCGAGGATATTCGCTGGCACCGTCGGGACATCAAAACCGTCAGCCTGCTCGCCGCCAGCCTGGCAAAAGAGTATGCCCATGCCAATCAGGCCGACGATGCTTTCTTTGTCGAAGAAGGTTTCATTACCGAAGGCAGTTCCTGCAATTGCTACATCGTCCTGCATGACAACACGGTTGTGACCCGCCCACTCAGCAACGCTATTCTGCACGGTATTACGCGTCAGTCGCTGCTCAAGCTGGCAGAAAAGGAGGGCATTACGCTGGAAGAACGCTTTTTTACGCCGGAAGAGGCGTATCACGCCAAAGAGATTTTTGTCAGTTCAGCCACCATGCTGGTTCTCCCCGTCGTAATGCTGGATGGAAAAACGATCGGCGACGGCAAGCCCGGAAAAATGACTCAGCGGTTACGTGAAATCTATCTCGATATGATTAAGCAGCAGTAAAAATAGCCGCGCTTCACATCCTGTAAGCACGGCTTCGATGTTCATCCGTTACCCGTTCACTGCCGGATAACGGATGGCTGAGCACATTATTTATCTTCACCCGACATGCCGTCAGTCAGCGCAAACCCTGAGTTTTCCAACACCATCTTCTGCGGTACGGCCAGTGGAATATTAGATTCCCGCAGTCGCTTGATAATCGCAAACAGCAGATCGCTCTTCGCTTCCGATACCATTCTCGGGCTGCTGACATAGCCCGTGACGCTCAGCACCATGCCCGTTGGGTTCAACTGGCTGAACTTCACTGACGGTGCCGGGGTTTCCAGAATCGCCTCATGGCTGATGTAAGCATCCAGTAACAGTGTACGGACTTCTTCAGGATCGATATCCAGCGGGAACGTCAGCGCCAGCGTGGCAACCCCGAACGGGTTCCCCATCGTAATATTACGCACATTCTGCGAAATAAATTGGGAGTTCGGCACGATCACTGTCGAACGGTCGCCAAGCTGAATTTCCGTCGCACGCACGTTAATCCGCCGGATATCCCCTTCAACGCCGCTGATACTGACCGAATCGCCAACTTTCACCGGGCGCTCTGTCAACAAAATCAGGCCGGAGATAAAGTTCTTCACGATCTCCTGTAAGCCAAAACCGATACCCACCGACAGCGCGCTGACAATCCATGCCAGCTTGTTCCATTCAATCCCCAATGTCGCCAACGTCAGCAGGATAATCAGGATGTAGCCGATGTTGCTGAACAGCGTCACCAGCGACGCACGGATACCGCGTTCTAACGTCGTTTTAGGAAGGAATTCATCTTCCAGCCAGCGTTTTGAGGAGCGTAAAACATAAACCCCCACCACCAGGAAGAGCACGGCATTGACCAGATGAGCAGGCACGATGCTCAGCGTTTCCAGCCCTTTTCCGCCCCAGATTTCAACGGCTTTTTGCACCAGCTCCAACGGCGTAGTGGTGCCAAACGTCCCGTTCAGTAAAGCGACGGCCGCCATCAAGATTAAAAAGACTTTACCAGCAGCCGACAGGAGCAAGGTGGCCTGAGCCAGATGCCGATCGTCCAGATTGAGCGAATTTTTCATTCGCTTGCCGCTGGCGTTGTTGGGAGAAAAGAGGCTTTCGCAGATATCGGTAATAAACGTTGAGAACAAATACAGGCAGGAGAACACCATACCAATCCACACCAGCTCAAACGCCAGGAAACGAGCCAGTGAGATATAACCAATGACCAGCGAAACCAGAATAGAGAACGATGTCGCCAATACGGCAAGATGAATAATGCCGGATAATGTCGAACGCGCTTCCGGCTGTTCCCCTGAATGTACCATCTGTCGACGAATCTGATCGCTTTTTAGCGCGATCGTCCCCGCAGTAAAGGCCAGGAACAGTGCAGATAAGCCGTTCACCATAATGGTTGCCGCGACCGATGTTCCCACCGTCGCTGTCACTTGTTCAATAAAACCGAAGATCAGGATAATGCCCGCGGCAACCACAGGAAACGGCTTCATGGCTTTTGCGACAGGGTTAGCAATCGCAGGCAAACGCCATGAAGGGCGCTGATTCGAAAGAAACGCACGCCCCAATCCGGCGATCATCGAACAGAAAATTGCCTGTCTCACCAACGCATCAAGGAATGACACGACACGTTCTGAAGCTTCACCGTGGCGCGTAAACGTAAAGTCGATCAGATTTACCGCAATACCGATCGTGACCACGGTTGAAATAACCGATGCTGTGGCTAAAAAGCTCCGCCGCAGACGCCCTTCCGGCAGCCAGTTAATTCCCGCCCAGGCCAGACATTTCTCCATATACCGACGCCCCGCCGAACTCATAGCCATGGCGATCAAAATCAGGAGTGCGGAACCGTAACGCCAGTCTGGCTCCCAGGCCACCGTAAAAGCATCGCTTAATTGATCCTGAAAGGTACTCAGGCGGCGTACATCCTCAGCCTGCGGAGCCACAATCGGTGCCCAGAAGCGCCCGCCCAGAATGCTACCGGAATTCAATGCCAGCTGCGTTTTCAACGCATTACGGCGCAGAGTCACGATTTGCGCGGACAGATTGCTCGCTCCGGTGCGTAAAGCCTGAATCTGCTCGATCTGCGCATCCATTTTTGCTTTTTGCGTATTCAGACTGTTTCGCTTACGCGTCACTTCGCTGGTTTCACTAATGCTGGAGCCGGGCTCTGGCGCTGGTCCTAAGACATCCAACTGAGCCTGAATTTGAGCGCGCTGCGGTGCTACTGCATTAGCAAGCTCATTGGCGCTATTCACCAGTTCCTGCGTTGTGTCATTCAACGCGCCAAATTTGCTGTCGCTATTGGTGCCTGAAACCTGCTGCTTAATGTTATCTAACTGTTTTTGCAGCTTGACCAGCTCGGCATCGACATTAATTTTTACGGGCGCATCGGTCTGCGCAGGCTGTGGGTCAGGATCAGAATCCGCACTCGCCGCCGATGCATATCCAACAGGCAGCATAAACATTGCCAGCAGACAAACGCGCAAGAATGCGGATGAAAGAATGTTCATAAATCAAAAGGTTCCAAAGTTCGACAAAATAGCGGATCCACAAATAGCCGAGCGACAAACCCGGCACGTGAAAGCAGCCCACACTCATCCAAAACCCACGAATGCGGGCATAGTGTACCAACAGCGCAGAACGCAGAATACGTCCGTTCATAACTTGAAAAGAATTACTGAACGCATCTAGCAGATAAAACTGAAATTTTCATTGCTATGTGTAGTTCATGTGGACGAGGCTCGCAATTGTGCAAAAAAGTCACACCAGAGAAAGCGACATTCACCAAAGTTGTACAGGGATTCACCGTATAGCGTAAATCCAGCGCCAACCCGTTGACTCACTGGGACGTGTGGGTATAATCCAGCCCACTGTTGTAACACGCAACAGCCATTTCTTTTTTGAAATGCGCCCTTAGCTCAGTTGGATAGAGCAACGGCCTTCTAAGCCGTAGGTCACAGGTTCGAGCCCTGTAGGGCGTACCATTTTAAGTTCTCCCAGACTCTACCGAATTCAACAAAACCCCGTTATATTCATTGATACCACTAGGATTTTCTGTCGCTGAGCTCTACCGAGGTCAACCCAGCATACCGGAAATCAAGTCGATGTTGGGAAGCCCGCCAAGCCACAAGACAAAGAGTACAAGCTCACTGAGAGCGCAGGCCTTATCTTCTGATAAAGCCGAACGGAGCCAAATATTGGCGTTTGAAGTACCGCGTTGCGCGTAAAGAGAAAAAATTATTTATCGGCGTTTATCCTGATATCTCGCTGGCAGAAGCGAGATTAAAACGGGAAGAGGCTCGAAAAATCGTCGCTTCTGGTGGCGATCCTGGTGAACGGTAAACCCATCCCTGACAACCGTGGCAATATCTCTACGCGATTGATGGAACATACCCGGGAGAATCCGGCTAAGGGAACTTACGAAGATGAATTCTTCAGTATTCGTTACTTCAGAAGGGAACCGCGCATTTGACCTTCAAACGCCAGGAGTTGGTTGAACGTATGAACGACATCATAGCTAAACACTATCCAAAAATACTATCGAGTAAGAAAACCAAGGTACGTATACTTAGTAAGAACATGACAATAACGTAAACATCAGATGAATGGATTTCTATGAATAATATTAATAATGCTAAACGGATTTTAGATGAGAACACCAAAGTACTTTATGGCATCTTTGGTGTCATTAGTTCTTCTGGCTATTTCCCACCTTTGCCCTTTCTGAATGAATTCTTCCTGGTTGGCAGTGATCCATGTGATCAAGATGGAAGAATGGGTTGTTGGCGTCCATTCACCCTTATACCCTCGGAATATGAAGTGGTAAAGGAATGGTGGTTTGCATCTCATCCGGGTACAGTTGAGTCACGACTTGGTTGTGAATGTTGGGGGGATTGGGTTCAAGAGCTCCTCGAAATGTAAATGTAAGCCCCCCGCCAAACCGAACCATTCACTTTAGACGTCTTCTGAGATGCTCATTTCTTCTTTGTCGGGAAAAGTCATCATTTGAGCATTACAATTCCGCGTTCCAATTTCTGAAATAGCGCTTTAATTTCTCGACAGTATGCCGCCATTTCTGAGTTGTAGGCTTGCAGACCGTATTTTGGTTGCCGAAGAACCCCACTTCGTTAACCGCCTCCTGCTCACTGCGGGTTTCCAGCCATTTTACGGGAACAAAATACTCAGACTTCTCAGGGTCATCCGCGTTCAAGCGATAGAGATCGCTGTGCTTCAGCACATCCATTGCCAGCTTTTCACCGCCTTCGGTGTTGATGGTGAAGCTGCTGGCAGGTTCAACGGCACTCTGCACAATACCAACGCCGACGTAGCCTTTCGCCGGGATTTTTACCCACACACGGTTGCCCGGTTGAAGCTGTTTTAACGTCTGGCTGTACCAGCTTCCGCCGCCCGCACTGATAAAGTTGTAGTGTTGCGCCTCTTCCCAGTTTCGGCTTTGCATGTCGCCAAACGAGACGTAAAACTCTCCGTTCCACGGTTCCTTCGCATTGGCGCTTGCTACGGCGGTGGCCTGTGCGGCATTGGTTTGCGTTTCGCTCGGGTCGATAAGCCAGGTGCGGCTTAAGAACTGCTCGTCACCGTGCTGGAATACCTTAAAGAACAGTACGTTAATCGAGATACCGTTTTTGCTTAGATAGTCCACGATGCGTTCTGTGGACGGATCCAGCTCCGCCGCCACAATGATGATTTGGTGCGACTGGTTGAGTGACTCTTCTTCCAGTTCAGTATTGAAGCGCTGCTTGAACGCGTCACCGAGATTGCCGCCACCGGAGAATTTTTCATAAATCTGCGACAGACGATCGGCGGTTAAATCATCCACCCAAGAGGCGTAATCTAGCGCCTGCGCCACCACTTCACGCGGTGTGCGGTCGCGTTTAAGCTCAATCAGGATCAGCGAGGCATCCGGCGCAATAGCCAACAGGTCGATACGCCCTTTATCGAGCGTCGGTTCCTGATGCCCGATAATCATCCACTGGTCAGAGAGGATGGTGGGATCGTTTAGAATCATCTTCTCCAGCAGTTGTTCGCTGGCGAGTTTGCTGATGGTCAGCGGCTGAGGGGTCTCCCCTACTCGCCAGATAGCATGATGAACCGGCATCGTCTGTTCCTTAGTTTAGTGCTGCGTCGGTAAGTGCGTCCGCGAGATGGAGCTGGGTTTGCTGGGCGGATTGCAGGCGGGATTTGAGGGCGTCACAAATATCATTAAGTCGCTTTACTTCGCTAACAATTCGCTGCTGTTCTTTGATTGGGGCCAAGGGAAAGATAAAGCTCCTGACTTTCTTCCCGTTTAGTGCGGGCTGTGCTCCACCGTGCCCATCTCCTCTATGGGACAAATACTTACTTTTCGCCCAGATCCAAACATATTCAGGCTCGACAAGTGCTTGGTTAAAAACAAAAGCAGCAACATTTTGGTTAGTGCATGCGTCAATGCCTAAAACTGCCGTCTGCCCTCTCGTTTTTCCTTGCCCAATAATTGCCATTAGTAAGCTTCCAGTTGGAATCATACTTGTGCTCGAATTTTTAAAACCCTCAGATGTGATTTTTTCTTTTGTATCTAAAATAACTTCATTGGCAACTTCTCCAGAGCTAACCCAAGGGACATCTCCATTCCAATATTTCCTTTCAGATCTATCCGGAGTACTTCCCAACCTTATGTCAGCAAAATCCTGAACAACAATATTTAACCAAGAATGGGGTAATGAAGTGGGCTCTCCCAAAGGTTCAACTGGAGGATGTTTTTTGATTTTGCCTTCTTTCACCAATTGTATTTTTTCCTGCTCAATACGTTTAAGCAGTTCAGAAGCCGGTTCGTCGTTAGCATCTTGCGGCACCAGTTTCCCCATCACCGCCAGCTGCAGAATGGTTTGTTTAAGCGCATCGATACTCGCTTCGGTGGTAAATAACGTGTCGAAATGCTGGCTGATTCGCGCCCAGTTTTCGGCTAGTTCTTCGGCATTTTGGCTGTCGATCAGGGTTGCCAGCAGGGTTTCTACCAGTTGCTGATGCGCTTCCAGACTGGTCAGGGATTGCTGTGCAAGTTGATCGCACAGAGACATTAATATGTCAACTTTTGAAAGTATTCGCTGCTGTTCTTTTTCAGGGGCTAATCCAAGCAAAATAGTATTCATTTTTGCCTGATTCATTTTCGGCTGAGCGGTACCTGTAATATATTGTTCAAGATTAATCGAATTAATATACAGACCAACATACTTAAGAAAACCCTCCGACACTCCGTCTAAAACATGGGCATGGTTATTCACCCAGTACCTTCCATCAGCAATAAAGGCTATCGGTGTCGTTCTGTTTATTAAGTTGGCACCATCTTCACCAATAAGTAGCAGTGGCTTATCAAACAGAAAGTCATCAATTTTATCAATAATTCCTGATGCTCCATAATAGTCGTATTGTCCTTGCCGACTCGAACGTTCCTCAGATGAAAGAGGAACTCTCTCAGCATCACGATTAATAGTTGCATCACCTAAGCGACAAAACTCCCACCCCTCCGGCAACTCAAACGGCTTCTCATCCTCACTAATTTCCGGCTGCGGCTTCTGCTTTTTAATTTTTCCCTGCTTTACCAATTCCGCTTTCTCGGCGGCAATACGCTTTAACAAATCAGACGCGGGTTCATCATTCGGATCCTGTGGCACCAGTTTGCCGCGCACCGCCAGTTCCAGAATCAGCTCACGCAGTTTCTTAATGCCATAGAGGTCGATTTTGCCATTACTGCCTCGTCCCGCTGTAGAGCGGGCTTGCAGGGCAGAGGACCAGATATCGATATGGTCGGTGATCAGCGTCTCAACGGTCATCAATTCGCCCCCTTGTTGCCTGCCAGTGCGGCACCGAGGATATCGCGTAACTGATTACGCAGTTCGCGGATTTCCGCCAGATGCGTCTGGTACTGTGCCAGTAATTCGTCCGGATCGTGGCTGATGATTTCGCCCTGATAGGGGTTCTTGATATCAAGGTTAAAGTTGCGGGCGATGATCTCGTCGATGCTGACTTTCCATGTCTGATGGTTCTCTTCGCGGCTGGCAAAGCCGTCCGCTTCACTGCCCCACCAGTCGATTTCGGTTTGGAATTCCTCAAACTTCATCGGTTTGGTTTTGCTGTAGTTCTTCACGCCGTCTGGGTACGGATGCTCGTAGAACCACACCTGCTTAGTCGGCTGGCCTTTGGTAAAGAACAGAATATTGGTTTTGATACCGGTATACGGATTAAACACGCCATTCGGCAGGCGCACGATGGTGTGCAGGTTGCACGCTTCGGTGAGCAGCTTTTTGATTTTGGTTTTTACACCTTCGCCAAACAGCGTACCGTCTGGCAGCACCACTGCCGCGCGGCCTTTATCGGCCAGCACTTCGATAACCAATTGCAGGAACAGATCGGCGGTTTCACGGGTCTGCATTTCTGCCGGGAAGTTCTTCTCAATCCCGTCTTCTTCGGTACCGCCAAACGGTGGATTGGTGACAATCACATCCAGTTGTTCGTCCCAGGAAGAGAGCGGTTTATTGAGCGTGTTGTCATGGCGAATTTGCACCGGCACTTCAATGCCGTGCAACAGCATATTGGTGGTGCACAGCAGATGTGGAAGCTGCTTTTTCTCTACGCCATAGATCTGCTTTTGCAGCGTTTTGTGGTCTTCAGTGGTATTAACGTAATGTTCTTTCACATGGTCGAACGCACAGGCAAGGAAGCCGCCAGTGCCGCACGCCGGGTCCATAATGGACTCGCCCAGTTTCGGGTCAATACGGTTGACCATAAAGCGCGTCACTGCACGCGGGGTATAGAACTCGCCCGCATTACCGGCGCTTTGCAGGTCGCGCAGGATCTGTTCGTAGATATCGCCAAACAGATGACGCTCCTGACTGCTGCTGAAGTCGATTTCATTTAGCTTGTTGATCACCTGACGCAGCAGCGTGCCATTTTTCATGTAGTTGTAGGCATCGCTGAACGCCTGTTTTACCACAAAGCCACGCGGATTCTTATCGATCGGGGTTGTGAGATTTTTCAGGGTCGGGAACAGGTCGTCGTTCACAAATTCCAGCAACGCCTCCCCCGTGATGCCCTCGCTGTTTGCTGCCCAGCTACGCCATAAATAGCGTTGTGGGATCGGGAACTGGTAGTCATCCTGCTCCAGTTCCAACTCTTCTTCCTGAGTATCAAAAATCTTCAGAAACAGCAGCCATGAAAGCTGCCCCAGACGCTGGGCATCGCCATCCACCCCGGCGTCTTTACGCATAATGTCCTGAAGGGATTTAATGACTGAGCTAATCGACATGTATTCTTTCCATACTTAAAAAAGGATGCCACCGGACGCAGACGCGACCAGTGGCACGATGTTTATTCGTTATCAGGCTGAGCGCGGCGGTAGCTGGTAGATTTCGTTTTCCAGTTCGTTAACGGCTTGCTCATACGCCTTCTTGTCACCAAAGCGGGTTTTAATGATCTCTATCGGACGACCCAGCGCATCGAACGGTTTCAATTTAAGTACCTGGACATCCTCGATTTCCTGCACGCCTTCATCGGCGTATTTATCCAGCAGCGTGCTGAGCACCTGCTGCGCCGGTTGTGCATATTTCGTAAAATAGTTACGTTTACGCACATTGGCCGCGCGTTCCTGACGCGTTAACGGCGGCTGACCGTACACCACATGACAGAGTAAATCAAACGGGTCGAGATCTTTACCCACCTCTTCCGCCAGCACATCCCACAGAATCCCCAATTGCGCCAGTTCTTCAATAATGATCTGTTTGCGTGGTGCATCCTGCCATTTGCGCACGAAGCTATCCAGTGAAGCGTACTCGCTATCTTTGAGCATCGTTTTACGGGTGTAATCCTGGAAGGACTCAGTCACCAGTTTGCCATCAGAATCATAATACTGAACGCGCTTAGCCAGCACTTTTACATCCACGCCATTCACATAGAATTTACGGACTTTGTTGTCGTCATCGTCATGGAATTCACCATTGCCCCAATGCTTGTCATGATTAATCTGATAGTCAGCGGCGTCTTCTCGCGCTTTATTGGCGGCATTATCGCCGTCATCTTCCTCATCCAGCTTTTCATTGAAATCGGAATCTTGGTCGGAAATGTCGCTGGGTTTTACCACCAGCACTTTTTCTGGCAAGCCGTCAAAGCGAGGATCGGCAAACAGCTCTGTCGCTTTTTTGAAGTCAAGAATGGTGAACCACAGCTTACCGTGCTTTTCGTTGATTCGCGTGCCGCGCCCGATGATCTGTTTAAATTTGGTCATGGACTGGATGTTTTGATCCAGCACGACCAGCTTGCAAGTCTGCGCATCGACGCCGGTGGTCATCAGTTCAGAGGTTGTGGCGATAACAGGATAATCTTTTTTAGGGTTAATAAAATTATCGAGCTGCGCCTTGCCAATATCATCGTCGCCGGTGATTTTCATCACGTATTTTTCGTTCTTCAACACCTGCTCAGGGTTGAGCACCACCAGCGCATGGCGCATGCGATCGGCGTGATCGATGTCGTTGCAGAAGACAATCGTTTTATCCATCGGGTTAGTACGTTTCAGGTAATCGGTAATGGTCTGCGCCACCAGCATCGTGCGTTCATCAATGACCAGCGTGCGGTCAAAATCTTTCAGGTTGTAGATGCGGTCTTCAATTTCTTTGCCATATTTATCCAACTGCCCTTTGACAGGACGCCAGCCTTGTACATCGACGTCAATATCGACGCGCACCACTTTGTAAGGCGCGAGGAAGCCGTCTTCAATGCCCTCTTTCAGTGAATAGGTGTAAACCGGTTCACCGAAGTAATCGATATTGGAGACCTCTTCGGTTTCTTTCGGCGTGGCCGTCAGACCAACCTGCGTGGCGCTGCCGAAATACTCCAGAATCTCCCGCCAGGCAGAATCTTCGGACGCACTGCCACGGTGGCATTCATCAATCACAATCAGATCAAAGAAATCCGGTGCCACCTGCTTATAGGCTTTTTGATATTCTTCCGGCCCAGTAATCGCCTGATACAGTGCTAAATGCACTTCATAGGCCGGATCGATAGTACGCCCGGTGACTTTGGTCATCGCCGTGCCGAAAGGTTGAAAATCGTTGTTTTTAGTCTGATCGACCAGAATATTGCGGTCCGCAAGGAACAAAATGCGTTTTTTGTGTTTGGCTTTCCACAGACGCCAGATTATCTGGAACGCCGTATAGGTTTTGCCCGTGCCAGTCGCCATGACCAGTAGAATACGGTTCTTACCTGCCGATACAGCATCAACCGTTCGGTTGATCGCCTGCATCTGATAATAACGGGGAGATTTTCCGCTGCCGTCGTCGTAATAGTCCTGACTGATAACGGGCAGTTGCTCTTGAGTGAACCCTTTCCAGACACAGTATTTTTGCCAGAGCTGTTCAGGTGTTGGGAAATCGCTAAGGGCAATTTCGGATTCGAGCTGCTGCGGATTGGTTTTATCGTGGAAGATGAACCCATCACCGTTGGAGGCAAATACAAAGGGAACATCGAGCAGGCTAGCGTAGTCCAACCCCTGCTGCATCCCTTTGCTGATGGCGTGCTTGTTGGCTTTGGCTTCGATGACTGCAAGCGGCAAGTTCGGCTTGTGGTACAGCACGATGTCGGCAGATTTGACTTTGATACGTGAGGCTAATTTTCCGCGAACCACAATCTTGCCATCACGTAGTTTCACTTCCTGACGAATCTGAGCAAAATCATCCCAGCCAGCATCCTTAATCGTAGGAAGGATAAATTTGGTGATGATATCCGTTTCAGTCAGGTGCGTTTTGTTCACGCCAGCCATAGCAGAGCACTCCACGATATTGGGTTAGCTCTGATTTTACACAGATTAGTGCATCAGGTAATGACCCTAAATGACGTTTTGGACGGTTACTGGCAAAATCATTATTCGCCAGAACAAATTCTGCTGCTTCCCAGCACATGTAGCTGGATAACACTGTAGACAGAATAAAACCAGCTCAGTGCAACATCACTGAGCCGGCAACGTTTATGCTATTGAACTCGCCAGTCGCTAAAGTAATGACTGATGACTGAAGGTTGGTCGAGAGGAGCGGTGGCGGCTATATAGCCATCTGGCCGAACTAACAGGTATTGATCGGAATAGGGGCTACTTCCCGTTTCAACGTGCAGGACATTGACGATATCAGGCAGTGATGCAGGGACAGTCGCCGCGCCGATGATAAGCAAACTGTAATTGCGATAATTTAAATGTGAGTAAATTCTGCCTGGCTGACTGGATTGAGAATCACGCCACATAAAATCATGCAGCCTTTCGCCAACACGCCCGTCGGTTCCATAGCGAACACCCATCCCCGTGATGTAACCCGCACGTTTTTCGACAATCTTGACGTAGTCATCGGCATGGGTGCCCGTCTCTGAGGTTTTGGTTGAACGCACGAGTTCCGCTGACGTTTTTACGACTTCCAGCGCGACCGCTTTTCGCTCCGTTTCGTAACTCTGTAATAGCGTTTGAGGCGCATGATGATGGGTAATCATCGCGATTTTCCAGATGAGGTTAAATGCATCGGCCAATCCGGTATTTAGCCCTTGCCCACCATTTACCGAGTGAATATGGCTCGCATCGCCAGCGATAAATAATTTATTTTCAAGGATATAGTGTTCTGCTACAGACTCTTTAACCGAGAATTGTGAGTACCACTCAATCGACTTGAATTGCAGGCGGTGTGGTTGCAGAGCATGGTTAATTTTATCTATCGCCTGCTGTTGCGTGAAGTCCTCACTCTCCATCTGGATATAGAAACGATCAATCTTACCTTCACGTGGTATCCAGGCGACATCCGCGGTTTCTGCCTGGAAAACAATAATTTCCGGTACTTTTGGGAAATCAGTTTCTATTTCGCCATCAATCACTGCCCAGGTAATTTGTGGTCGAGTGATCTCAAACGGGATAGCAAAGTGTTGGCGCACAAACGATCGTGAACCATCTGCACCAATCAAATACCGGGAACGTACGGTCTCACCGCTGGTGAGCGTGGTGAGACAGCCGTCGTCCTCCAGCACAATATCTTCCACAGAAGTATTACGGCGCACGGCACTATTTAGCTCGGTGAGCTTATTATCGAGTGCTTGTTCCACATAAGCCTGACCAATCATTAAAAAATGCTTGTGAAAACAGCCTTCTAAAGCATCCCACCAGGTCGATTGGCGTGAAATAAATTTACCTTTTGACCAAACTGAGCTGGTATTGCAGGTTTTGCCCAAGGGATAAAGCTCGTCGAATAAACCGATAATTTCAAACAGCTGCAAACTACGGGCGTTTAGTGCATCAGCACGGCCTACCGTTAACGGCCCCGATGATTTATCGATGATGACGGTGCTTAAACCTGATAGCTGAGCAAGATAGGCACAGGCCAGGCCGACAGGCCCGGCGCCGATAATCATGAGATCAACATGCTGTGGTTTCATGACGGTTGCACCAAATGTGGGTTAGTCAGCGGCTGTTTAGCATGGATATGCACTCGGCGCAGATGACGGCCACTCTGGCTGGCATAAGATTCACGACCATGTAATAACGAGTAGTTATCTGCAATGACAATGTCGCCGCTTTGCCATTGGTGAGCATACTGAACCCGTGGATCATATAAGGCATGCTGCAAGCTGCTGAGTAATTGCTCTTGCTCTTCGGGTTCAATACCGGAGAAGTGATAAGTGGACGGGTTCAAGAATTCTTTATCACCAGCAATCGGTGGCTCACAAAAACGAATGACGGGATGAGTGCGGTAAGGGTGTTGCTCGATAATAGGAGCCTGCGCGGTGCTGCTGTATAGCTCGACGGCGCGCTGATACTGACCTGTTGCACGCTGCCACAGCGCTTTGGTTTCGGGTGACGCCAGACGTAACGCCGTGGTGGTACTCGAAAACGTGGTTCGCCCACCCTGCCCTTCGCCAACGGCTGAGACGCATTGAAAGACTTGTAGTTCCGGCACGGTTTTAAGGTACATGCCGTCCCAGTGCAAGGGAACATAGTTATTAGCAAAGATATGGTCGGTCGCATCGGGTTGTTCAACCAGCTCCAACACGGCACCAAATGGCCATTGCATAATGTCACCGATAGCTGCGCAGTATGTTGTTAAATTTTCTGCACTCGTAAAGCTATCAAAGCCACGCAGTACCACTAATTGTTCGTTCTCTACTAATGTACGCAGCCAGGTAGGTGATAATTCACCAATATGCACGCCTGACTGTTTAGGCTCAATACGCACACCAAAATGACAGGTTTCACCTTGGGACTGGGTTAAAGGCTGATAATCAAAGCGATCTTCTAAAGTGAATGAGTCCATTTTACTTCTCCGTGTATTATCCATTGCTGAAAGATCTCTTCAGATAATATCGGCAACAAATATTCAACACCACGGATACAATTTTAATAATTAGGAGGGTTTGAATAGAGAATCACTGCCCTCCTCTTTTCACTACTATCTAATGATGTAATAGACTTTGATACTCCCCCCACAATTAAAAAACCCCAGATAAACCTATCCGGGGTCTTTAAATAACGAGAAAAAACCGTCGCCGCTTCAGGCTTAGCCGCGGTTCTCTTCGATGTAGCGAGCCAAATCTGCTGGGGTTTTCAGAACGGTGGCGACTTCGGTTGGCGGGATCACGCAGCCGTAAACGTCCTGCACTTCCAGCACCAAGTCGACCGCTAGAATAGAGTCGAGAATGTCAGACTCAATCAGCTCATCGTTAAAGCCCACTTTACGGGATAAGATCTTTTCAAACAGCGCGAGTATTTCTTGTTCCATCATTTTTTCCTGAGTCATTAGATCGTGCGGGCATGGCTGTCCAGCAGTTTACGGTCAATTTTGCCGTTAGGATTAAGCGGCAACGCATCTTTGATAATAATTTGGGAAGGCACCATGTAAGGAGGAATCACCTTCGAGAGCGACGTTTTAATTGCTTCTGGCGCTAAGTTCGTCACGCAGAACGCCGCGATGCGCAGAACGCCACCGCCCGATTTCATCAACGGCAGAACCACGGCTTCGCTGATGTCGGATATCGCCAGCAGACGATTTTCAATCTCATTGATTTCAATGCGATAGCCATTCA
The DNA here is from genome assembly GCF_016950255.1 of Pectobacterium brasiliense. Taxonomy (NCBI): domain Bacteria; kingdom Pseudomonadati; phylum Pseudomonadota; class Gammaproteobacteria; order Enterobacterales; family Pectobacteriaceae; genus Pectobacterium; species Pectobacterium brasiliense. The sequence goes on from NZ_JACGFN010000002.1 coordinate 252,591, forward strand.
GTTTGATCTGGCTGTCGTTGCGGCCCTGACAGTACAGCAGTCCGTCTTCATAGCCCAGGTCGCCGGTTCTGTAGCCCCGGAATGCTTCGCTCTCCCGATGCAGCAATTTCTCCGCATTCTCTTTCGCCAGCCCAAGGTAGCCGCGCATGACATTTTTGCCCCAAATGATCAGCTCGCCCTCAGACGTAATTTCCATTCTGGAGTCCGGCATCATCGCACCCACCGGCAGCAGATCGTTTTCACTGTGCAGGATTTCATCGGTGATTTCGATGACGGTAGTTGCGATGGTCGCTTCCGTTGGACCATAGGAGTTGAGAATTTTGGCCTGTGGGAAGCGACGGCGTAACTGTTTGACCAGCGCTTTGTTGAGCACTTCACCAATGAACACGAAGACGTTAAGTTCAGGTAAATATTCACTGTTGAACTGGGGGGAAAGCAGCCTCTGGTAGGCGAAAGAGGGCGTTGACACCCAGACGGAAACGCCGTTTTCTTTCAGGCGATCGAGCCAGTTTTCTGCCGCGATATCCTCTTTCGCATTCAGGACGATGTGCCCTCCAGTAGCCAGATTCGCCAGCAGCGGGATCAAAGAGAGATCGAAACTGAATACTGCATGGTTCATCAGCACTGGCACGTCCGGCAGCGAAAAGTCCTGACGCACCCACTTCATAAAGTGCCACAGACTTTCACGCCCGATCTGCACCCCTTTAGGCTTTCCAGTGCTGCCGGAGGTAAACATGATATAGGCAAGATCCTGCTCGACCAACGCCTGCCCTGCCTCACCGGTAGCAATGAACTGTCGGGTCGCCACATCGTAATAATAAGGCGCGCTCGCCAGGTGGCAAATCTCGTTAAGTCGCTCCTGAGGATAGATGCAGTCCACCGGAATATACGGGATGTTATGCAGCAGACAGCTATAGATCGCCACGGCAAACTCCGCCTGCTGATGCCCATATAACACGACTGGCTGCCCCGCGGGCTGCTGGCAGTGCTGATAGCGATGCGACCAGTCTGCCACAGCAATGGATAGCTGTTGCCAGGTCATTGCTTCATCGCTGCCGCTAATCGCCAACTGCTGTGGATTCGCAGGGTCGAGTAATGCCGCGCGGAGGAAGTCTTGCAGTTCCTGAAGTTCAGAGTGAAGATTCATAGTGGGGACATTCCGCTAAAGATGTAGAGGGAGGCCGCAGCGCTTGCCAGCGTCAGAATTCGACCGATGAACGCAATAACCGGATGATGTAGACAATTGCTCAGCGCCGGGCTGCGTTTGGCAGACCACAGCAGCATGTTGTGAGCAACGGAAATGGCGCCAAACAGTGCGCCGCTGATGACATAGTGTCGTTCAAGCCCGTTCCATGCCCCCATACAAAACAGGGTGCAGAAGATGCCAATATTCTGTGCCAACGTTTTGTTCTGTCGGAAAAAATCGAGCTTCATCAGATTCATATAAATCGGCATAAAGACCACATCCCTCAGCCATTCAGACAGGCTGATGTGAAAGCGTCGCCAGAAATCCTGCGGGTTTTTCGCCAGAATAGGCAGATTGAAGTTCGCCGGAATATTCAGGCCAAATAAGCGCCCTGCCCCGATAGCCATATTGCTGTAGCCAGCAAAATCAAAATAAAGGTAGGCGCTGTAGGCGAGCGACATCACGACACCCACGCTTAACGTAAACGGGCGCTGGCTCCACGACTCAATCACCAGATTATTGATCAGCATGGCAAATAAGAACTTCTGAATGATGCCGGTAAAAATCTGCTCCATCGCCACTAAAAACTGTTCACGGGTCAGCGTGAAGACCGGTTTATTAATGTCATTAACCCATGTCCGCCAGCGATACATCGGACCCGCCAGAATAATAAAAGGCATAAAGAGGTAGCAGAAGTAGTGCAGGAAGTTCTGGCCATCTTTTTTACTGCGATAAAGCAGGACATCAATGGCACGGAAAGTCATAAAGGACAGGCCGATCATGCCCCAGTGGTTGTTGAGGTGTAATTTCACCAAAAATAGCGGCAATAGTGTCAGGCTGACTGCCTGCCAGGTTTTTAACCAGCCTTTCTCTTTTAATGTGACGAGAATGTAGAAGCTTAGGAAAACCGCCACGGGAACAAGGTAATCCCCCTGAAAAATATATCCCCAGCCTAGCACTGCCAATACGGAGAAGGCGGATAAATACGTCAGCCGATAACTGAATACGCGATTAACTAGCGCGAACAGTAACGCCGATGAAAACAGAAGGAAAAAAAACATTCCGGAGCTGTACATCATTCATCCTTCAGAATTTTTGATATTCAAAATGCACTTTTAAACTCATGCTTTCATCAACAGACGTCCATGCAACGATGGTGACTGCCAGAAAGAGATAAAGGAAAAAAAGGCGAATGGCAGTTTTCATCATTTAAAACTCTCTGCAATAAATTGATCCATCGCGACCCATGCCGGCTCGGTTGGGTGCAGGCGGTCCCAATTCCAGCCGTTCTGATAAGGTTGCGCATACATATCAAAATAGCGGACCTGATTTGCGTCCAGCATCGATCTGATCTGGCTATCGACTGGCTGGAATTTCTCGGAATTCTTAATCGCCCACGGATTAATCGGATCGACAATCACCACAAATTGGACGTTGCGCGCTTTCAGCAGTTTGATCGTCGCCGATAACGCCTCCATTTGCGCCGGAACAATCGGTGCATCGTCCCACTCTTCCGGTGTTTTATCGTCGGCAAAAACGGACTTATCCATCCACAATGTGTCTGCACTTTGCTGACGGGACTGATTCAACACCTGAGACTGCGCCAACTCGCGATTCCAGTCAGGAGTCGGATTGACAGTTGCCCGATGTGGCCACGGTTGTGTCGACTGAGGGATAATACGCAGCATCGCCAGCCAGTCGTTTTTTATTAGCTCGCAGAAATTAGCAAATTGATAACTCACTTCCTGCCAGATAAGTTGTGGATCCCAACCATAGATCTTCATTTGGCCGAACGTTAAATGACTAATCTCTTCTTTATCGATATGTTGTAAGTAATTGACCAAAAAGGGTCGTGCCTGATCATCCTGCATCAGGGGATTAAAAATAGAGGCCGGAAAATTATTAGCAAAAATGGCCGGCGGAATACCGTCTGAATAAAAGCTATCGGGTGCCAGCAGCAAAACCACTTTACTGTTCGCGTTAAGTTCATTTTTAAAACGTGAGAGCAGTAAAAAGTGCGTGACGCTATCCACATAGCTATCGCCATAGGCCACAACCGGACGATGTAGCTGGTTATTAAAATAATTATAGACAGCGTAATGTTCATCTTCCGATGTAGAGACCTCGGAAGCCCCGAGAAAGAAAATCGCATTTCCCTGTAATGCATGGGAAATCGTGGCTATCTTTTCCTTTTGTTCTTTTGCCGTCCCTTCCATCGTGTTAATCAGTGGCTGGAATGTCAGCGCCGGATCAACGCTCTTCACCAGCGAGGGAACGCTAAGAAACAGGATGGCAAGGGTCGCCATCAGGATATGTAGGCAGAGAGTATTTTTGATTTTCATTATAAAGTAAGGCTACATGATATTTATTGTTTGAAAGTTGTGAATTTTTATCTTCACAGTAAATCGTTCCCTGTATTTTTGGATTATATACCAGGCTTATCGCCGATGATGAGCGTTGCTGTGTAACGGTATGTACAGTGTTTATGTCCGTCACAGAATAAGGCTGACGAGCCCCGCGCGATCGAGGCAGGAGAAGGGTTCTCCTACATCCATTATCACTTACGTGGTTTGAATATGCGTTAGTAAAGAGCGGTGACGGGCCCCATGCGTTCAGATTTGTTAGGGGTTTTAGGGATGATGATGTTCAAGAATCCTTGGTGCGATGAATAAGTACGAATAGCGTCATCCAGGCTTTCCTTTTTATTTCATCTGACAAACCATTCTCTTAATGTTAACTTAATGTATTCGCAATATTACGGATTCGCTCGTTATTCCTCCTCACGTTTTACAGGGCTATACGTAATTGAAAAAACTAAAAGGAGAATCGATGAAAAATTATCAGGCCACTCTCCCTCGGTTATTAATCGTCTCAATAACCCTGTTTGTTATCGCCTGCTCATCCAGCACGAAAAAATCCCCTACTGATGAAACGCCAGCGTGTATGAAATATCGTTCTATGATGACGGCACCCTTGCCACCAGCGGAAATGATGAGGCTAAAAAATCAGTGCGAGCAATCAAGGCATTAATGCGGTGGTATGTTCATCAGAGCCAGCATAGATCCGATGTATTTTACAAAACATACCAACGCCTTCGAATAAATCCACTCCCCCTCAAGGTAACGCTAGCCAAGTAGCGGTCATTATTGAAAATGGCCGCTATTCTCTTCAATTCGCTGCCCGTTCTAAATCGCCATAGAATGAATATGGATAGCCATTTTCCAGCCATTCAGCATCGTCAATAACGCAAACATCATCTTCTACATAAATATCTGATGCCATTATTTTTATTGCGAAACCATTAGTTTTGTATTCCGAGCGGAAATTATCATAGGTAATTTCGCCTCTACCGAAATAGTCTTTGAGTTCTTCCCGCCATAATAGCTCGATCTCTGCACTAAACGGGCCGCTCTCCATTTTCCCTTTCAGGCTGGCGATAATCTTTTTCTTCTCAACAAAACCCCATCGAACGGCATCCAGCGTCCAGGCATCGTCGCTAACACTAAACTCACCAGAAAAAATCGCTAAAAGCGCGTCATTATTATCAGAACACATTTCATTTCCTTGAATATTCAAAATTTGTCGGTGGAACCGATTATCTTAAACGCTTTTTAATCGCCTGACTTACAACCCAATAACCCAATAACCCAATAACCCAATCCTAACGTGGGTAGCGCAGCGCTTCCACAAACAGTGAAAAGGCCGTGGTATGCTGTTTGCGGCTGGGATAATACAGGTAGTAGCCGGGGAACGGCGGGCACCATTCCGTCAGCACCCGAATCAGACGCCCGCTGGCAATATCATTTTGTACCGAATCTTCAGGTACATAGGCCAGACCGAGCCCAATGCGTGCCGCGTCGATCCGCTGGCGCAGGCTATTCATGGTCAGTTGTCCCTCAACGCGCACCTTGATTTCCCGACCGTTTTTTTCAAATTCCCATGCATAGATGCCGCCCATCGTCGGCAGACGCAGGTTAATACAGCGGTGATGCTGCAAATCCTGTGGCGTCACGGGAGCAGGATTGCGAGCGAAATAGTTCGGGGAACCGACCACCGCCATGCTCATTTCCGGTGCGACACGCACGGCAATCATGTCTTTTTCCACCTGTTCTCCCAGGCGAATGCCCGCATCAAAGCGGCCGAGAACAATATCAGCTAAGGCGTTATCTACCGTGATGTCGACGTTAATATCGGGATAATTCACCAAAAATGGCTTTAACACCGGCCATAATATTGAATCAACCGCATGCTCCCCCGCCGTGATACGAATATTCCCCGCAGGCCGTTCGCGCATGTCACCCAGCGCCACCAGCTCGCTTTCAATATCCGCGAAGTGCGGGCCGAGGCTATGCGCCAGCTTCTCTCCCGCTTCCGTCGGCGCGACGCTGCGCGTGGTTCGGGTCAGCAAACGCACGCCAAGCCGCTCTTCAAGGCCGCGAATCGAATGGCTTAGTGCCGACTGGGAAAGCCCGAGCTTCGCCGCCGCTTTAGTAAAACTACGTTCTCTTGCCACCACAAGGAACGAAATGAGGTCATTAAAATTTTCTTTTAACATCAGCGTATCCGAAGAGTGGTGTCGTGAATGATGTCCATGTGAAACGGTCAATCGCTAATTAAGCCACGCTGAAAATTAGCAGCGGGACATAGCACCCCGCATTGCACGGCGTAATTAATGAATATAATTCATAGCCGCTTGCTGGTTTTGCCCTCTGGTGCTTCTCCGTAAATCGCAGTAACGTTTTGTACAGCCGCTGTCTTTCAGCTTTCACCAACCCTGAACAGCGAATCTTCCAATAACAGCTACGCTTTCCATGAGATGACTCGCAGCCTCTGCCGTGATGTTATCCATGTTAGTCCCGGCTGCGACTGCCGGAAAGGAGGAAAAATTGAAAATTACCCGCAGCGGTTCACACCCGTCCCAACCTGGCTCGGAAAGCTATTTTTCCGGCAACGTACGTATTGATGCGCCTTTTCAGGGTACTGCCCCGGCTCGGGTTGGTGGCGCGACGGTTACCTTTGAACCCGGTGCCCGCACGGCATGGCATACCCATCCGCTCGGTCAGACGCTGATCGTCACGCAGGGTCGGGGCTGGCTTCAGGAATGGGGCGGCGAGATTCAGGAAATCAATCAGGGCGATATCGTCTGGATACCCGAAGGCGTAAAACACTGGCACGGCGCGACGGCACAAACCGCGATGACACACATTGCCATTGCCGAATCGCTTAACGGCACCCCGGTTGAATGGCTGGAAAAAGTCAGCGACGAGCAGTACGGAAACGGGAAATAGCATAAGGAAAACGTCGCTATAAGAAAAAATAGCAACGGGTAGAAACAGCAAAGCCACTCAGCGTGAAACTGAATGGCTTCTTCCTTTGCTCCGCGATGCGGCTAGCGCATGTGGAGATTGACGCCAGAGACCTCTTTTCTGAGTTCAATAATCTCTTCAGCCAGCTCACGGCACAGCATCGCATTCATCAGGTGATCCTGCGCGTGCACCACGATAAGTTCGATATTGGCTTTTTCCTTACTCTGGTTGCCAATAAATCCGGTCTGGATCAACTGCGCCCGGTTCAGCGCCACCGCCGCCATTTTTAATAATTCATCGACGTGATCCCACTCCCCTCGACGAGCGGATCTCAGTGCTTCCATTGCGCAGGAACGTGTTTCGCCAGATTTAACGATAAGCTCAATCATCCGCGTTTCTACATCCATTTTTCCATCCCCCGAATATCAGTTGCTGTGTCACCTTTTGTCGGTCAATTAACCCCAAATTGCAGACAAGCGCACGTGACACCGAAGCAAGTACGGTGCATTTGTTGTATCGCTACTCATAGCCTGCAGAGTAAATATAGATGATAAATCAGGATTTGTTTCTGTAAATCATGATGTTATGTCTCATTTCCGGTGAAATAAATTTTACAGAGACGTCAGCCTGTTTTTTAGACGATCGATTTATACATATTCATGCCGTGACACGCCTTGAAATAAAGTGATGACCGAAATATCACACTCACCGGAACCTTAATTTAACCTTAAGAAAGCGAAATAATAATAACTATCATTATTATTATCGATATGTAGAATCCATCGTCGACTGCCGCTACATATCGGCCTGTGTCGCTAAAATAGCGTAGCTATCGCGAGTGATGCCGGGCTTCCCATGTAAGCCAGCCATACGCAAACACGACAGGTATTAATAAGGGTAAATAATATGAAGCTTAGTTTTGGATTGCTGAGTTCTGCCGTTTTATTCGCTTCCGGTTTGGCTCTCAGCGCATCGGCAACCGCAGCAGAAAACGATGAAGGGATTGTGATTTACAATGCCCAACATGAAAACCTCGTGAAATCCTGGGTTGACGGTTTTACCAAAGAAACTGGCATCAAGGTGACGTTGCGCAATGGCAGCGACACCGAATTGGGCAACCAACTGGTGCAGGAAGGGAAATCCTCCCCGGCCGATGTGTTCCTGACTGAAAATTCACCATCAATGGTGCTGGTCGATAACGCCAATCTCTTTGCTCCGCTGGATAACGCGACCCTTGCTCAGGTGCCGTCTGACTATCGACCATCCCACGGTCGCTGGATCGGGATTGCCGCACGATCCACCGTCTTTGTTTACAATCCGACCAAATTTACCGACGCTCAACTGCCGAAATCCTTAGCCGATCTGGCGAAGCCAGAATGGAAAGGTCGCTGGGCCGCGTCTCCATCCGGTGCAGATTTTCAGGCCATCGTCAGCGCCTATCTGGAGCTGAAAGGTGAGCAAGCCACACAGGCGTGGCTGAAAGGCATGAAAGAGAACTTCACCGCCTACAAAGGCAACAGCACGGTGATGAAAGCCGTGAATGCAGGCCAGATTGATAGCGGTGTGATCTATCACTATTACCGTTTTGTCGATCAGGCTAAAACCGGCGAAAACAGTAACAACACGAAGCTGTACTACTTCAAGCATAAAGATCCGGGCGCGTTCGTCAGTATTTCCGGCGGCGGCGTACTGGCATCCAGCAAACATGCGAAAGACGCACAGACCTTCATTAAGTGGATTACCGGCAAATCCGGTCAGGAAGTCTTGCGCACCAACGATGCCTTTGAGTACGCCGTTGGCGTCAACGCGGCCTCAAATGACAAACTGGTTCCGCTGAAAGATCTGGATGCGCCGAAAGTCGATGCCGCCAAGCTCAACAGCAAAAAAGTCGTGGATCTGATGACGCAAGCTGGTTTGTTGTAACGCACAGATTGTCGCATAGGGGTTATAGCATATCGATGTCATAACCCCCTTTCATCAGGGCGTTCGCGCCCTGATGAATCCTTACCCGAATGTCCGCTCAGCGCGGCTTCACCGTCTTAAAATATTGTCCTGACAAGGCAGCTACAGGCCGTATGACAAACGTTAGCTACAGCGAAACCACCCCGTTCACCGCCCCTTCTACGCCATTACGCAAGCCAGCCGCGTTGCTGACCATCGTCGCCCTGACGCTATCCCTGCTGGGGTTTATTCCGCTGGGCTTTGTGATTGGCGTGAGCATTGATACCGGTTGGGAAACGGCGCGTGCGCTGCTCTTGCGCCCTCGCGTCGGCGAATTACTAACCAACACGGTGCTGCTGGTTGTTCTGACGCTGCCGATTTGCACGGTGCTCGGCGTGCTGTTGGCCTGGCTGACTGAACGCACTACCCTGCCTGCCCGACGCCTGTGGTCGCTGCTGCTCACCGCGCCGCTGGCAATACCCGCATTTGTACAAAGCTATGCCTGGATCACTACCGCGCCCGGTCTGCATGGTCTGCCAGCTGGCGTGTTTTTATCCGTCGTCGCCTATTTGCCTTTTGTGTATTTACCCTGTGCCGCGACGCTGCGACGGCTGAATCCTGCGCTGGAAGATGTCGCGGCTACGCTGGGCGTGCCTCCCGTTACCGTATTTTTCCGCGTGGTGCTGCCGCAGCTAAAGCTGGCTATCGGCGGCGGGCTGCTGCTGATTGCGCTGCATCTGCTGGCGGAGTATGGCCTGTTCGCCATGATCCGCTTCGATACCTTTACCACCGCGATTTTCGATCAGTTTCAGTCAACGTTTAACGGTCCGGCGGCTAACATGCTGGCTGGCGTGCTGGCGCTGCTGTGCCTGTTTCTGTTGTGTGCGGATGCCCGCATGCGCGGCGTCACGCGCTATGCCCATGTCGGTTCCGGCGCGCCGCAGGCTGTCACGCTGGTACGCCTGTCGCTGCTTCCGCTGTTACTGGCTCTGCTGCTACTGGCGACGCTGGTGCTGCTCACGCTCGGCGTGCCTTTTATTACGCTGTCTCGCTGGCTGTGGTTTGGCGGCTGGGAAGTGTGGCAGCGCCGCGAACTGCTTGATGCCTTTCGCCAGACCATGACGCTGGCGCTGAGCGGTGCCGCACTGACAACGCTGGCGGCGATCCCGATGGCCTGGCTGACAATTCGCCATCCCAGCCGCCTGTATCGGTTTCTGGAAGGGTGCAATTACATTACCAGCTCTCTGCCGGGTATCGTCGTCGCGCTGGCGCTGGTGACCACCACGATTCACATCGTCAGGCCGCTCTACCAGACTGAATTCACCGTACTGCTGGCTTACCTGTTGATGTTTATGCCACGGGCGCTGGTTAATCTACGCGCCGGTATCGCACAGGCTCCAGTGGAGCTGGAGCAAGTCGCCGCCAGTCTGGGGCGTTCGCCGTTGCAGACGTTAATGACCGTGACCGTTCGACTGGCCGCGCCCGGCGTCGCAACAGGTGCAACGCTCGTCTTTCTGGCAATTGTTAACGAGCTGACCGCCACATTGCTGCTGGCTCCCAACGGCACCCGCACGCTGGCGACCGGCTTTTGGGCGCTCACCAGTGAGATCGATTATCCGGCGGCGGCACCCTACGCGCTGATTCTGGTTCTACTGTCGCTGCCGTGGACCTGGTTTCTCTACACGCAATCACAAAAAATGGCGGGGCTGTAATCATGTTAGAACTTCATCGCGTCAGTAAAGGCTTTAACGGGCGCATCGTGCTGTCTGACATTCATCTGACGTTAGAAAACAGTCGCCGCACGGCGATTGTTGGCCCGTCCGGTTCGGGGAAAACCACGCTGCTGCGCCTGATTGCCGGGTTTGAAAGACCAGATAGCGGCGTCATCACGCTGAACGGGCAGACGCTCTGCGATAACGGGCTTTCCGTTCCTGCCCATCAGCGCAGAATCGGCTACGTACCGCAGGACGGCGCGCTGTTCCCGCATCTTTGCATCGCAGACAACATCGCATTTGGGCTCAAAGGTTCGAAGGCAGAAAAACAAAAGCGTGTGGATGAGCTGATGGCGCTGGTTTCCCTTCCAGCGCATTTGCGGAAGCACTCGCCGCATGAGATTTCCGGCGGCCAGCAGCAGCGTGTCGCACTGGCTCGCGCGCTGGCACAGCGCCCTGCATTAATGCTGCTGGATGAACCTTTTTCGGCGCTGGATACCGGCCTGCGTGCCGCCACCCGTAAAGCGGTGATGGACGTATTGCAGCAGGCTAATGTGGCATCGATTCTGGTGACTCACGATCAGGGAGAGGCGCTGTCCTTTGCTGACCACGTTGTCGTTATGCGCGACGGTCAACTGTCGCAATCCGGTTCGCCGTGGGCGCTTTACCATCAGCCCGCCAATGAGGAGATCGCGACCTTTCTCGGCGAAACGCTAATCCTCGATGCACAGATCGACGGCGGTCATGCTGACTGTCTGCTTGGGCGCATCGCGGTAGATCGCCCAACCGCAAGCGGAAAGGCAAGAATCATGCTCAGACCGGAGCAAATCGCGATTCAGGATGCCGGGGTTAATAACGATAAGGTTGATAGTAATGAGGCAAATAGCACAGCAACCGTTCGCGCAACCATCCGCAAAGTTGATTTTTCCGGCTTTGTCTCGACGCTGACGTTGCACGTCCACCACGCAACAGCCGACATCATTGAACTGAAAACCGTCAGCCACGCCGCTTTTGCCGTCGGCCAGCAGGTCAGCCTGACGGTGAACGGTACGGCACACGTTTTCAGTCAATAACTCTCTATCGCTAGCGTTACGCGCAGGCGGCTTATCGCGCCGTCTGCGCGTTACGACTCACCAGCCAGACGCCCAGCAGAATAATCAGGACGCCGAGGTTTTTCCGCAGGCTCATCGGTTCGTTCAGCCACGGCAGGAAAACCGCCGCCAGATAAACCACCGCGTAGCTCAGGCTAATTAACGGATAGGCGCGGCTTAGCGGCAGGTAGCGTAGCACCATGAACCAGCACACCATCGATAGCCCGTAGCAGAGCATCCCGATTAGCACCGCAACCGCAGGCCAGCCGGCCAGCAACGTGCTGAACGGCGGCCAGTGCGTCATGGAAATGCTCGGCAGCGCCAGCATCCCGCTTTTCATTAACACCTGCGCGGTGCTGGCAAGCACAATGCTGCCAAGCGCCCAGACATAGCCCCTTTTCGCCATCATCCCCCCTGCATCAGATAGATACCGGTGACAATCAGCGCAATGCCCCACCAGTGATATTTGTCCACACGTTCGCTAAACCCGTAGTGCGCCAGCAGCGTGACCAGAACAAAATTGATGCTCAGCAGCGGATACGCCACGCCGAGCGGGATATGCTGCAACACCACAAGCCACAGCAGCAGCCCGATGCCGAGCAGCAAAGCCGCCAGCATCAGCCACCCCAGCGTCACGCATCGACGTCGATCCGCGGGTAAACGCCGCCAGCACTCCGCTGCCCGTTTCTGGCACAGCTGTCCCAGACTGGTCAGCAGGCAGACGATAGCCACCAGTAGATAACTCATGGCGCTATTTGCTTATAAAACAGCAGCACGTAGCGGTGCGATTTTTTCAACTGATCGGGGGCAGGCAGATTGCGGTATTCTTCATCGGTATCCCTATCGACTTTCAGCACCAGCGCGACATTTCCGCTACGCCGTTTCTCCGCAAGCCAGGCCGGGAAAGCCCCCTCATCCACAAAACGGTCAGTGGAATCGGCGTAGTCCAGACCGTAGTTCAATTCGCCCCGCGCCTTGAATAAGGTGATATCACTGCGCTTCAGCTCCCACGCCAGTCCGGCCGCCAGCCCAACCTCATCGCTCAGCACATAGCGGCTCTGCTCCAGCAACGGCTGATGGCTACGAATAAAGGTTTGAGGGTTCTTTGAATCGACCACGCTCGCCGGAATACTCCCGCCAACGAGCAGCGCCAGAAATAGCGGACAGCCTGCCACCAGATAGCCCCACGATCGCGGATTTCTCAGGCTAACAGCGGCAAAGGCAATCCAGCCGATAAAGCAGACGACACCCGAGACGATGGTCAGCCCTTCTCCCGGTTGATAGACATGCGGCACGATAATGCCGAGCCCGAGCGCGGCAACGGCGAGCGCCAGCATGCTGCCGAAGGCGATGTTAAGCCAGCTATTGATGCGCAATACACGTTCACGTATTGCGGGTGCCAGCCCGGAAATCCACGCCGCCATCAGCAGCGCCAGCGGTGCAAAGCACGGCAGAATGTAGGTCAGCAGCTTGCCTTTAGCGATGCTGAAAAACAGCAGCGGCATCACCATCCAGCACAGCAGGAGGAACCGTTCCGGGTTCGCTTTTCGTTCGCTCCAGCCGCTGCGCAGCGCGCCCGGCAGCAGCGCCAGCCAGGGGAATGCGCCGACCATCAGCACCGGCAGGTAATACCAGAATGGCGCTTTATGCTGTGCATCCTCTTCCGCAAAACGCTGGATATGCTCAATCCAAAAGAAGTAATGCCAGTAATCGGCTTCTCGTGCATGCACCGCCAGCGCCCACGGCGCACTCAGCAATACCGCGACGACAATCGCCAGCGGCCCGAACAGCAGCAGTTCCTTAATGCGCTTTTGCGCCAGCGCCACCGGCAGCACGCTGATGACCGGTAAAGCCAGCGCCAGAAAGCCTTTGGTCATGAATCCCATACCGCAGGCCAGCCCCATCAGTCCCCAGGCCACGAGCCGTTCGTGCATCAGCGTGGCGCGCTGAATCAGAACGTGGCTGAACAGCGCCGCCGTCATCCAGAGCGTCACCATCGGATCGAGCACGCTGTACGTGCCGATACCATACACCAGCAGTGACGTAAGATAGATCGTCGCCGCCAGCAGCGCAGTACGCCGGTTTTTCCACAACAGCATCGCCAGCCAAAACACCAGCAGCGCACTCAACGCAGTAGAAAATACCGAGGCAAAGCGCACGGAAAAATTGGTATGACCCAATAACCACTGGCTGATGTTATTCAGCCAGTAACCTGCGACGGGTTTCTCAAAATAGCGAATACCCAGCAAATGCGGCACGATCCAATCGCCACGCTGAAGCATCTCGCGGCTGATTTCCGCATAGCGCGTTTCGTCCGGTGACCACAGCCAGCGGCCGTTAAGCGGTAACAGGTAGAGCAAAGCAAATAACACCAGTATCACGGTGCTTTTCAGCTTTATCATGCCTTTTTCCATGCTATCTCCTGCTTTATTTATTCTTCCGTTTGCACACCAAGCCAGCCTTCCCGTCCGGGAAACGGCGCACGTTCAATCCGCCCGACGGGCAGCGTGGCGGGGTCATCAGGCAGTAAGGCGGAAAGCGGACAAAATTCGATGTGCTGCTGGCGGGCGCGAAGCAGCAGCTGACGGAACTGCGCCAGCTTCGCACCACCTTCCACCTCCGCATGGATGGTGTAGACCGGCACGCCGCGATCCTGCTGGATCGCCTCAAGAATAAAGTCGTTAAATTCGCCGTCGTTCACGCGTTCGCCGATGACTTCATCGTAGGTCGGCAAGGTGACCGGGATCTGCACGGTGCCCAACTCACCATTTTTCAGGCGCGGTCGAAAAGGTCGGGTGCCGCGACAGTCGCTGTTATAGTCCAGATTCCAGCGCTGCTTCATCTCTACAACGCGCGAATCGGCTCGCCAGCCTGCCACGGCGGAACAACGCACTGGCGATGGCAGAATCTGTGCCAACGCATCCATTCCTTCACGGAACTGCGCGGCCAACTGAGCATCCGACCAGCGCGCGACATTCGCCTGCCAGCCGTGATGATCCCAGGCATGTAGTCCGACTTCATGGCCTGCATCGTGCGTCTGGCGGATTAACGAACCAAACCGTTCGCCGATATGACGCCCCGGCCATGCCGTACCGGCAAGCAAGATATCCCAGCCGTAAAGCGAGGCCGCATTGGAGCGCAGCATCTTCCATAAAAAGCGTGGACGCAGCAGACGCCACAGGTGACGCCCCATGTTGTCCGGCCCGACGCTAAAAAAGAAGCTCGCCTGAATATCGAACTCTGCCAGCACATTTAGCAGCGCGGGCACGCCGTCCCGCGTACCGCGCCAGGTATCAACATCTATCCGCAGGCCAACACGCGTCATCCCTGCGCACCCTCGGCGTCAACGGTATTCTGGGGGTCAACGGTACGCAGAAAATAGTCCAGCGTTTCCGCGACGGTTTGATCCATCTTCACCATCGGCTCCCATGCCAGCAGGCGTTTGGCGTTGCGAATGCTCGGCGTACGGTGCTCCACATCCTGATAGCCTTTGCCGTAATAGCTGCTGCTTTCCACGTCAATAAACCCGGCGAACGGCGGGAAGCGGTCGCGCAGCGGATGCGCATTAAAGCTGGTCAGCAGCATTTCACCCAACTCGCGGATACTGGCTTCATTATGCGGATTACCGATATTGATGATCTGCCCGTCGCACTGGCCGTTGCGGTTTTCAATAATGCGGAACAGCGCTTCAATGCCGTCGTGAATGTCGGTAAAGCAGCGCTTCTGCGCCCCGCCGTCCACCAGCTTGATCGGCGATCCTTCCACCAGATTGAGGATCAGTTGGGTAATCGCCCGGGAGCTGCCGATGCGTGCCGCATCCAGCGTATCCAGCCGCGGCCCCATCCAGTTAAACGGACGGAACAGCGTAAAGCGCAGGCCGTTTTTCGCACCGTACGCCCAGATCACCCGATCCAGCAGTTGCTTGGACACCGAGTAGATCCAGCGCTGCTTGTTGATCGGCCCGACAATCAGGCGTGAGGTATCTTCATCAAATTCTTTGTCATCACACATGCCGTACACTTCCGAGGTGGACGGGAAAACGATGCGTTTGTTGTAGCGCACGCAGTCGCGCACGATTTTCAGGTTCTCTTCAAAGTCCAGTTCAAACACGCGCAGCGGGTTACGGGTGTATTCGATAGGCGTGGCAATCGCCACCAGCGGCAGAATGACATCGCATTTCTTGATGTGGTATTCGATCCATTCGTTATGAATGCTGATATCGCCTTCCACAAAATGAAAACGCGGATCGCCAAGAAAACGGGCGATGGCATCCGAGCTGATATCCAGCCCGTAAATCTCATAGCGATCGTCCCGCAGCAGGCGTTCGGTCAGGTGGTTACCGATAAAACCATTCACACCGAGGATCAGAACGCGTGTGCGGCGTCGCTGCACGCGGCTGGCGAGGTTACCCAATTTCGCCTGTGGCACCATGCCCATTTCCGCCGCCAGCCGGCTGCCTGACATATACAGCCCGGCTTCACTCTGCCCGCTGACAATCTCAAGCGCATCCTCACCGCAGGACACCACCAGCGGCGACGTCGAGATGATCGCGCCCGGTTCCTGCTTCACCCCATTGGCTCTCACATCGTTACTTTTAACGCGATTAACCTTCACTACACGAGCACGCCAGATAATCACTTTACGCTCACCGAGGAACGTAAACGCGCCCGGATACGGTTCCGTCACCGCGCGGATCAGGTTGTTAATCTCACAGGCGCTTTTTTGCCAGTCGATCAGCCCGTCTGCCGCCGTGCGACGTCCGAAATAGCTGGCACGGCTCTCATCCTGCGGCGTCAGCGTAATCTCACGTGAGCGAATCAGCGGCAGTTGCTGCGCCAGCAGCGCGGCAGCGGCAGTACGACATTTGCCATGCAGCGTCAGCGCGGTGTCTTCCTCATCAATCGCCACCACGGACTGGGCGACGATATCGCCGGCATCGGCGCGAGAAACCATCTTGTGCAGCGTCACGCCCGTCTGCGTTTCACCGTTCACCAGTACCCAATTAACCGGTGCACGTCCCCGATAGCGCGGCAGCAGTGAACCGTGCAGATTAAATGCGCCAAACGACGGTAGCTGGAGAATGTCATCGCTTAATAGCGTGCGGTAATAGAAGGAAAAAATAACATCCGGCGCCAGTTCCCGAATGCGGTTCACCCAGAGCGGATGGTTAACGTCTTCCGGCGCAAACACCGGCACGTCCATCTCGGCAGCCGCTTTCGCCACTGAGGCGTAGAAGTGGTTCTCGCCCGGCGCATCGCTGTGCGTAAACACCGCCTGAATCTCATAGCCCGCGAGCTTTAACGCCTCAAGGCCGACACAGCCGATATCATGGTAGGCAAATACGATCGCTTTCATTCTTCTTCATCCCGTAAAGTGGTAGCCAGTGGTGTTGCCGCACTCACTGTTTTTTGCACAAAATAGCGTGGCCGGGCACGGACATCGGTATAGATACGGCCGATGTATTCCCCTAAGAGCCCCATCCCGACGAACTGTGCGCCGATAAACATGAACAGCACGGCAAACAGCGTGAACACGCCTTCTGCCGCCCATTCCGCACCGAAAAACAGACGCAGGCCGATCAACAGCAGCGCCAGCAGGAAGCCCGACAGCGCAACGATGCTGCCAATCAGACTGAGTATGCGCAGTGGCGTCGTCGTCAGGCAGGTCAGCAGGTCGTACATCAGGTTAATCAGCTTCAGAAAGCTGTATTTAGACGTGCCGAATTCGCGCTCGGCGTGCATCACATCGATCTCGATGGTTTTCCGGGCGAACGTGTTGGCAAGGATAGGAATAAAGGTGCTGCGTTCATGACAGCGCAGCATCGCGCTGACAATGTGGCGGCGATACGCGCGCAGCATGCAGCCGTAATCCGCCATGGATTTCCCGGTCGAACGCCGGATCATCATGTTGATGGTTTTCGAGGCCAGTTTGCGAAACAGCGAATCTTTCCGGTTTGCCCGCACGGTGCCGACCACGTCATACCCTTGTGCGGCATATTCCACCAACCGCGGAATTTCTTCCGGCGGGTTCTGCAAATCGGCATCCAGCGTGATAATCACATCGCCCACCGCCTGCTGGAATCCCGCCATGATGGCAGAGTGCTGACCATAGTTGCGATTCAACAGCACGGCGATAATGTGCTTTTCCGGGTCGCTCGCCGCTTCGGTCAGCAGATCCGCCGAACGATCGCTGCTGCCGTCATCAACCAGAATAATTTCCCAGGGTTTACCGATCTTCTGACAGGCCGCCAGCGTGCGTTCGATCAGCACAGGCAAACTCTCTTCTTCGTTATAAACGGGAATCACAACGGAAACATTTTTGATGTCATCAATCACGAACAGACTCCAGAATCGAGGTTAGCGCCGCGACGACGCGATCGACATCGCTGTCCTGCATATCGGGGAACAGCGGCAGCGTCATCAGCGACGCTGAATTCCATTCCGTTGCCGGCAGGTGCAAGTGGGGATAGCGCTCACGGTAATATTTCTGTGTATGCACCGCTCTGAAATGCAGCCCGGTGTCAATACCGCGTGCTTGCAGTGCCACCATCAAATCATCGCGTGATATGCCGCACTGCGTTTCATCCACGCGCACCATAAACAGATGCCAGGCGTGCAAGTGGGGGTAGTCAGGAACGGCCAGCGGCTGGAGCGGCAGCGAACGCAACTGGGTGAGATAACGCGCAGCAAGCTGCTGACGGCGGGCGTTGATCGCCGGGAGTTTATCCAGTTGCACCAGCGCAATGGCTGCATTGATATCTGCCAGATTGTATTTAAACCCCGGCGTCACCACTTCGGCCTGTGGCTTGCGCCCCTGCAACTGCCTGTCGAATGCATCCACACCCAGCCCGTGAAACTTCAGGCTGCGTATGCGCTCGGCGAGCGCTTCGTCGTCCGTCACCACCATGCCGCCTTCCGCACAGGTGATGTTCTTAATCGCGTGAAACGAGAAAATGGCGGTTCCGCGCGCGCCGATCCATTCATCACGATATTGCGTACCCACGGCATGCGCCGCGTCCTCAATCAGCGGGATGCCGTAGCGCTCGCTGAGCACGCGAAGCGCCGCCAGATCGGCCGGAGCGCCAGCATAGTGCACGGGAATAATCGCTTTGGTTTTCGGTGTGATAGCCGCCTCAATATCCTGCGGTCGCACCATCAGCGTATGCCGATCTACGTCAACCATCACCGGTTCCGCGCCCAATAGCGTGATGATATTGACGGTTGAAACCCAGGTCTGGGACGGCGTAATCACCTCGTCGCCGGGGCCAATACCGAGCGCCATCAGCGTGACATGCATGCCGCCCGTCGCCGAACTGACCGCAATCGCCTGTCGGCACCCGATTCGCTGGCAAAACGCCTGCTCTAATTGCTGGCATTTCGGCCCCGTGGTTATCCAGCCGGATCGTAATACTTCCGCCACGGCAGCAATTTCTTCTTCACCCATATTCGGGCGGGAAAAAGGCAAAAAATCCGTCATAACGTATTCCCAAAATAAATAATGGCGAGAAATCATCATTCCGCAGTCTAAATAACGAAGCCTTAAGCCAACCTTAATTTATTGCGATAATCATAAAACCACAGATAAAAAGCACGACATAAAAAAACGGAAAAAAGACATAATTAATTACAATGCAAAAATGAACTTTTCGCGAATAACCGAATAACGCTTTATTGATTTACGGCAAAAAATCAATCTTCGCCAAATAAATCTCGCGTATAGACTTTGCCCATCACATCTTTTAATTCATCGGCATAACGATTGGTAATAATAATGTCACACTGCTGTTTGAAACTGTCGAGTTGATGAATGATGGGGAAATCTAAAAAATCATCATCATCAATCCCAGGCTCATAAATTACTACTTTGATTCCTTTCGCTTTTATCCTTTTCATAATCCCCTGAATGGAAGAGAAGCGAAAATTATCCGATCCCGCCTTCATAATAAGGCGGTGGACGCCGACGGTTTTCGGATGGCGACGGATAATCGTGTCGGCAATGAAGTCTTTTCGCGTATGGTTAGCGTCCACAATCGCCTTGATCAGGTTATTCGGCACGGTGCGATAATTCGCCAAAAGCTGCCGGGTATCCTTCGGTAAACAGTAGCCGCCATAGCCGAACGACGGATTATTGTAGTAATCGCCAATACGCGGATCGAGGCACACTCCTTCAATAATTTGCCGGGTATTCAGCCCCAGCGATTCGGCATAACTGTCCAACTCGTTAAAGTAGGCCACGCGCATCGCCAGAAAGGTATTTGCAAACAATTTTATCGCTTCAGCCTCTGTTGGGTCGGTAAATAGCACGCGAATATCTTTTTTTAATGCGCATTCCATCAATAGGTTAGCGAAGAATCTCGCTCTTTCCGACCGCTCGCCCACCACAATCCGCGACGGGTAAAGATTGTCGTGTAGCGCCTTGCCCTCACGCAAAAACTCGGGCGAAAAAATGATGTTATCCGTATCCAACTGCTGGCTAATTTTCTCGGTGAAGCCAACAGGCACCGTCGATTTAATCACCATAATGGCCTGCGGATTAATCGCCAGCACGTCGCGAATGACCGACTCTACCGACGACGTGTTGAAATAGTTGGTTTGCGGATCGTAATCTGTCGGCGTAGCGATGATTACGAATTGCGCGTCGGTATACGCCTCATGCTTATCCAACGTCGCGGAAAAATTCAGCGTTTCATGTTGTAAAAAACGCTCAATCTCGGCGTCATTAATCGGCGATTTTCGTTGATTCAACTGCACCACTTTTTCCGCCACAATATCCAACGCCACAACCTGATGCTGTTGCGCTAATAATAGTCCATTCGATAAACCGACATATCCCGTTCCGCTAATCGCTATTTTCATGAAGGGCTCTTTATTTCATTACTGGCTAAAAACCTATTTCGCCGCAGTATCTTTCTTCTTTTTTCATCTGAATAGAGGTGTAACATGTCAATTTATTTCGTGTTTCTCTCCCGCCATGCTTTTCTATCATTCACATATACGCCCTTCACTCATCCGTCGATAACGTCAGCTGCACACTATCCTTATCATTAGCAATTCCAGTTAAACGCCAATTAAACATAGCGTATTTAATGATAAATAAAGATCTTCTTACACCTTGTGACTTTTTTAAATCATTAGCGTGAAAACAAATTTTCATGACGTTATGTAACACAACGTCATTTATCTTAGATGATATTGGCGAATAAACACGATGATGTATTTTTATTTTGACCGCTTTATGGATGGCACAAGGAAACAGAATACAAATATGTGACATTTTATCAAAGCAACGTAGGGTTCGATAAAACGCAACAAAAACATAAGAGAATCTCATCAATAACGGCGCAAATTGCAGAAACGTCTACACTTACCATCAGTCATCTCTCTGGCTAAGGATGGGAAGAACAATGAAGGTCAGCACGCGCGACAAGGCCAGCCAGCATCAAATGCCGCTCCAAAAATTGATGATTGTTTTTATGTTATTCATCATCACCACAGTAGTGGCGCTGAACGGATGGGCTGTCTTCAATTCTCACCAACAGCTTATCGACTCCACGGAGCGAAACGCTAAAAACCTGTCGTTGTCACTGGCACGCCATGCCGAAGATACGTTTTTACAAGTCGATATATTGTTGCAAGATTTACAAGAGCGCATCGAGCAGGATGGTCAATCACCTGCGCAATTGAACCGCCTGGGCGATATTCTAAAGAGCCGTAAAACGGCGCTGCCGCAGCTGCATGGCATCTTCATTTACGACAACAAAGGCGAATGGCTGGTGAACTCGGGAGTATCAAAACCCGCCAATGCCAATAACGCTGACCGAGAGTATTTCAAGTATCATCAGAACAACGTCAGCCAGACCATGCACATCGGCAGCGTGATTCAGAGCCGCTCTACGGGCGATCTGATCATCCCCGTTTCTATGCGCATCAATAAGCAAGATGGCAGCTTTGATGGCGTGCTGCTCGCCACCCTCTCGCTGGACTATTTCAAACAGTATTATGGCTACTACTCTTTGGGGAACATGGATGTACTCGCCATTCTGTTGTCCGACGGCCGGATTCTGTACGGCCGCCCTTATGACGACTCTTATATCAACCGAAATGTATCCAGCGGTCCGCTCTTTTCAGAGTATCTGAAACAGTCCGAAAGCGGCACGGCGACGATCGTCTCCACGCTCGATCACATAGAACGGATTTATGGTTATACCAAATTAAAACGTTACCCCATCGTCATCGCTGCGGGGTTCGATCTTGGGTTAGTACTCAACAAGTGGCGATCGGACAATCTGGTCTACGGCGCCATTACCTTAATTCTGCTGTTCACCATTACCCTACTCGGCCTGATCGTGCTGAGACAAATTCGTATGAATGTGAAAAATCAGATCGATTTAACTATCGTGCGTGATGAGCTCACCTCGGTTAACCACACTTTGCAAACGCTGGCGCTGTTCGATGGTCTGACGGGCTTAGCCAACCGCCGCCAATTCGATATCTTTCTGCAACAAACCCTATTGCAGGCCGCAGAGAAGCGGCAGTGTATCGCGCTGATCATGTTCGATGTCGACGCCTTCAAGAAATATAACGACCACTATGGGCATGTAGCAGGCGATGAATGTCTGCGCAAGATTGGTAACCTCCTGAGCAATATGCTGCGACGTAACGAGGATTTGGTCGCCCGTTATGGCGGTGAAGAGTTCGCCATCATTATCACCGAGACAGATAAACAAAGTGCCGCCGCGCTGGCTCAGCGTGCGCTGGACTTAGTACGCGAGGAAAAGATCCCGCATGAAACCACGCTATTCTCGGAAAAAATCGTCACCATTAGCGCCGGTGTCTACGTGTTCTGCGCCGATAACCCACCACCAGCGGCGTCATCCGTTATCGATATTGCCGATGCCGCGCTGTACCGCGCCAAAAACGGCGGTAAAAACCGTATAGAGGTGAGTGAATAGCGCAGCCAACGCCCATCCAACTTAGTATGACGGGTGTAGAAACAATTAATATTGATGCAACGCCTGACAGCACGTGCAGCTTCTGACAAAATAGCGGCCATCTCCCCCTATTTCAAATTGATGGGTCTCTTCTCAGATGGCAGCAAAGATTATTGATGGTAAAACGATTGCGCAGCAGGTCAAAGACGAAGTTGCCGCACGAGTCACGCAGCGTTTAGCAGAAGGAAAACGCGCACCGGGTCTGGCTGTTGTGCTGGTCGGCGAGAATCCAGCGTCACAGATTTATGTCGCCAGCAAGCGCAAGGTGTGTGAAGAAGTTAGCTTTATTTCGCGCTCTTATGATTTACCTATCACCACAACGGAATCTGAGCTGTTGGCACTTATCGACCAGCTCAACGCCGACCAAACGATTGACGGTATTCTGGTTCAACTTCCGCTACCGGAAGGCATTGATAACACCAAAGTGATCGAACGTATCGCGCCAAGTAAAGATGTGGATGGCTTCCACCCTTACAACGTGGGTCGTCTGTGTCAGCGCGCGCCAATGCTGCGCGCCTGTACGCCACGCGGCATCATCACGCTGTTGGAGCGTTATAATATCGACACCTTCGGACTGAATGCCGTTGTCGTCGGCGCGTCTAATATCGTTGGTCGCCCGATGAGTCTGGAACTGCTGCTGGCTGGCTGTACGACTACCGTCACGCACCGTTTCACCAAAAATCTGCGCCACCATGTTGAAAACGCCGATCTGCTGGTTGTCGCGGTGGGTAAACCGGGCTTCATTCCTGGCGAATGGATTAAACCGGGCGCGATCGTGCTGGACGTGGGTATCAACCGTCTGGAAAGCGGTAAAGTGGTCGGCGATGTGGAATTTGAAACGGCACAGGAAAGAGCGTCTTACATCAGCCCCGTACCGGGCGGCGTCGGCCCAATGACCGTTGCCACACTGATTCAAAACACGCTACAGGCGTGCGAAGAGTATCATGACCACGCCGAATAATTGGCGAGTCAAACACGGATAAGCAGGAATTTATGGCAACCTTTAATCTTGAAAAGCATCCGCACGTTGAACTGTGCGATCTCTTGAAACTGCTGGGCTGGAGCGAAAGTGGCGCAGCAGCCAAACTGTCTATCGCCGCAGGCGACGTGACCGTTGACGGCCAGACGGAAACGCGCAAGCGCTGCAAAATCGTTGCTGGGCAAACCGTTCAGTTCAATGGCGAGACGGTAAACGTTACCGAGTAACCCTAACGGCCTCGATCATGACGAAAAAAAGCCCGCAATTTCATTTTTGCGGGCTTTTTATTTACGAACGTGTTGCAGGAAGAAAACGTTACTTACGGCGCCAGATCGTTCCCTGCGGGCCATCTTCCAGCACGATCCCCATTTCATTCAAGCGATCGCGAGCCTGATCCGCTAGCGCCCAGTCTTTCGCCGCACGCGCATCTTTACGCTGTTGGATTAACGCTTCGATTTCTTTTACTTCATCATCATCTACCTGCGCACCATTTTGCAGGAACTGCTCAGGATCCTGCTCCAGCAGGCCAAGCACGCCGGACAGTTTACGCAGTGCCGATGCCAGTTGGTTCGCCGCTTGTACATCTTCCGTTTTCAGGCGGTTAACTTCACGCGCCATATCAAACAGTACCGAATAGGCTTCCGGCGTGTTGAAATCGTCGTCCATCGCTTCGCGGAAACGGGCTTCAAACTCGTCACCGCCGTGCGCCGCAACGCTAGCATCCGTTCCACGCAGCGCCGTATACAGACGATCCAGCGCCGCACGTGCCTGTTTCAGGTTGTCTTCGCTGTAGTTCAACTGGCTACGGTAGTGGCCTGACATCAGGAAGTAACGCACGGTTTCCGGATCGTAATACGCCAGCACGTCACGTACGGTGAAGAAATTGTTGAGCGACTTTGACATCTTCTCGCGGTCAACCATCACCATGCCGGAGTGCATCCAGTAATTCACATACGAGCCGTCGTGTGCACAGCTGGACTGCGCGATCTCGTTTTCGTGGTGCGGGAACATTAAATCTGAACCGCCGCCGTGAATATCAAAATGCGTACCCAGCTGTTTGCAGTTCATGGCAGAACACTCGATGTGCCAGCCAGGCCGCCCTTCTCCCCACGGAGAGGACCAGTGAGGCTCACCCGGCTTGGACATTTTCCACAGCACGAAATCCATCGGGTTACGCTTCACTTCGGTAATTTCAACGCGCGCACCAGCCTGCAACTGATCCAGATCCTGACGAGACAGCACACCGTAACCCGGCGCGGTATCAACGGAGAACATCACATCGCCATTACTCGCAACATAGGCGTGACGACGGGCAATCAGCGTTTCCACCATTTCGATAATGTCGGCAATATGGTGCGTCGCACGCGGCTCGGCATCCGGACGCAGAATATTCAACGCATCAAAATCGGCGTGCATCTCTGCGATCATGCGGGTCGTCAGTTGGTCACTGGTTTCCCCATTCTCGATCGCACGTTTAATAATTTTGTCGTCAATATCGGTGACATTACGCACATATTTCAGTGAATATCCCAGATACCGCAAATACCGCGCCACCACATCAAACGCCACGAAAGTACGCCCGTGACCGATATGACACAGGTCATAAACGGTGATGCCACACACATACATTCCCACCTGACCGGCGTGGATAGGTTTAAATTCCTCTTTTTGGCGACTCAGCGTATTAAAAATCTTTAGCATCAGGGCATTCCAGTGTTTTTATAAAAAATGGTTTTCACAAAAAAATGGTTTCAAAGAAATGGTTTTCACAATCGCAGTTAGCGTCAGTAACATCAATGCATTCAGGGTTGATACCCAACGGCGTATTGAAACCTGAACCCTACTGTATTGCAAGGTTAATAAGAAGAGGGAATCAGCGAGAAAGGATAAAAATGAAATGGCCCGGAAAATCCGGGCCATTTCACATCATTGGCGATGACTGACAAGCAATCCGCCGACAAAAAACCATTAACGCCAGCGCGGATTGGACATCACAGAGTATTTTCCGCTACCGAGCAGGGCAATCGCGATACCCGCAAAGAAGAACACCGCCGTGCCTTCAACACCCCAGGCACCCGTTTTGGCCAGCGTGACGAAACCGTCAGGGTGAACCAGTAACGTCGCCACGAGCATGGTGAAGGAGAAAATCAGCGCAGAAGGACGTGTAAGAATCCCGAGAATCATCAGAATCGGGGTGATGACTTCTCCGACATAGACACCGTAGCCAATAAAAGCAGGAAGCCCAGCCGAGGTCAGCATGCCTTCAATGGCACCGATTCCACCGTGTACCTTATGCCAGCCATGAAACAGCATCAAAACGCTGAAAGATACGCGCAAAAACAGTTTGCCAAAATCCGGTTTGTCTAATAAACGATTAACGCCATCCAGAATACCCAGCATAGTTCACCTATCTCTTTAGAGTTATTTATGAAGAATAAGAATTACTCTCAGATTAATCTGGGTCGCAAAAAAAGAACACGTTGATTACGCAAAACATTGATCTGGGGCAACAAAAATCTCATTCAAATTAATTAACTTTCATTTGACGTTTTAATCAATTTATTTGTTTTTAAAAGTCCCTATTGCCTGATTAACACCTTATTGTGCACTATTATTAAGCGCGCATATTATTTGACACCTACCAAAATCAGAGTAGTAAACCTTTTTATACGATTTTCTCATCCATACAACCGCCAACAGCGGTGCGGTAAGCGCGAAGTACTGACTCAATCGACCAGTTATGCTATAACAGCGCTCTTGTTGTTCACCGCCTTTTGTGAACAGCACTCTTAATCACTAAGGCTATCTAGGGTTCATTATTATGATTACGCTTCATACCAACCACGGCGATATCGTTATTAATACGTTTGCAGACAAAGCGCCGGTTACCGTAGAAAATTTCCTGAACTACTGTCGCAGCGGTTTTTATGACAACACGATTTTTCACCGCGTGATTAATGGTTTTATGATTCAGGGCGGCGGCTTCGCTCCCGGCATGGATCAGAAAGAAACCAATGCGACAATCAAAAATGAAGCCAACAACGGCCTGAAAAACACCCGTGGCACATTGGCGATGGCGCGTACCAACGATCCGCACTCTGCGACTGCCCAGTTCTTTATCAACCTCGTTGATAACGACTTCCTGAACTTCCGTTCAGAGCGTGCCGATGGCTGGGGCTACTGCGTATTCGCAGAAGTCACCGAAGGCATGGACGTCGTTGATAAAATCAAAGGCGTGGCTACCGGCCGCAGCGGCATGCACCAGGACGTACCGAAAGAAGACGTGGTGATTACCCACGTAACGGTCAGCGAATAATCCGACCTGCATGGCAACGCTGTTCATTGCCGATCTGCATTTAAGTGTTCATGAACCGGCGATTACCGCCGGTTTTCTGCGTTTTTTACGCCATGATGCGATTCATGCCGATGCGCTGTACATTCTTGGCGATCTGTTTGATGCCTGGATTGGTGACGACGATCCCCAGCCATTGCATGCAACTGTCGCCGCGGAACTGCATGCTTTACATCAGCGCGGCATTCCCTGCTATTTCGTGCACGGTAACCGTGATTTCCTGATCGGTAAGCGTTTCGCCAAACAAAGCGGAATGACGCTGCTGCCGACGGAAACGGTGCTCGATCTCTACGGTCAGAAGATCCTCATTCTGCATGGCGATACGCTGTGCACTGACGATCAACATTACCAGCAATTCCGCCGTCGGGTACACAACCCGTTCATTCAGCGACTCTTCCTGCTATTACCGCTGTCATTACGGATGAACATTGCAGCGAAGATGCGGGCAGCCAGCCAGCATGAAAACCAGAAAAAGTCGCAGCAGATTATGGATGTCAATCACGACGCCGTACTTGAACGCTTACGGCATTATCAGGTGAAGACGATGATCCACGGCCACACGCACCGCCCGGCTATTCATCAGGTCGATCTCGGCGAATCTTCTGGTCGTCGTGCCGTTCTCGGAGCCTGGCATGAAGAAGGGTCGATGATTAAGGTCACACCACAGAATATCGAACTGATTTCCTTCCCATTTTAATGCGTTTACTGACATTGACTTAACGGTCTCTCGCCTTATTCCCCCAGCATTTCCGCATACGCAACCGTTTTCCTCGTCATAATGGCGTGATATGCTCTACGCCCTCAACGCCAGACCCTCCCTGTCTGGCCGACGCGAACGCGTCACGAACACGTACAATCACAGGAGCGTTACAGGCATGTCATCCAACGTTGCCCCGGCTAAAATTGCCATCGTCATGGGTTCAAAGAGTGACTGGGCCACCATGCAGTTTGCTGCGGAAATCCTCACCACGCTGAACATTCCTTTTCATACCGAAGTCGTTTCCGCACACCGGACACCGGATAAGCTGTTCAGCTTTGCTGAGCAAGCGGCACAGAACGGTTTTGATGTGATTATCGCGGGCGCAGGCGGCGCAGCACACCTGCCGGGTATGCTGGCAGCGAAAACGCTGGTTCCCGTGCTTGGCGTGCCGGTACAAAGCTCAACGCTGAGCGGTGTAGACAGCCTGTATTCCATCGTCCAAATGCCTCGCGGCATTCCGGTTGGCACGTTGGCGATTGGCAAAGCAGGCGCAGCGAATGCGGCTCTGCTGGCCGCACAAATTCTCGCCCTACATGACAATGATATCGCCACCCGACTGGCAGACTGGCGTCAGGCACAAACCGATGATGTGCTCTCTCATCCCGATCCGCGGGAGGAGGCATGAAACCGGTCTGCGTATTAGGCAATGGTCAGTTGGGCAGGATGCTGCGTCAGGCTGGTGAACCGCTAGGTATTGCGGTTTACCCGGTGGGACTGGATGCAGAGCCGGAGTCGGTTCCGTTTCATAACAGCGTCATTACCGCCGAGATCGAACGCTGGCCGGAAACCGCCCTCACCCGCGAGCTGGCCGAGCACACGGCGTTTGCAAACCGCGATATTTTCCCGCGTCTGGCCGATCGCCTGACGCAAAAACAGCTGCTAGACTCGCTGAATCTGGCAACCGCCCCGTGGCAACTGCTGGCTAGCGCCGATGAATGGCCACACGTCTTCACCTCATTGGGTGAATTAGCGATCGTTAAACGCCGCGTCGGCGGTTACGACGGTCGTGGGCAGTGGCGCTTGCGCGATGGCGAACAGCAAACGCTGCCCGCTGACTGCTACGGCGAATGCATCGTTGAGCAAGGCATTAACTTTTCTGGCGAAGTCTCGCTGGTGGGTGCCCGCAATACGCACGGCAAATGCGTATTCTACCCACTCACTCATAACCTGCATCAGGATGGCATTCTGCGCACCAGCGTGGCTTTCCCTCAACCCGATCCGCAGTTGCAGCAGCAGGCTGAACAGATGCTGTCTGCAATAATGAATGCGCTGGGTTATGTGGGCGTGATGGCGATGGAATGCTTTATCGTCGGCGATCACCTGCTTATTAACGAGCTGGCTCCACGCGTACACAATAGCGGACACTGGACGCAAAATGGTGCGTCCATCAGCCAATTTGAGCTGCACCTGCGCGCCATTCTGGATCTGCCGCTGCCAGTACCGGTTGTCGAAACACCGTCGGTGATGGTCAACCTGATCGGCACTGATGTGAATATCGACTGGCTGTCGCTGCCGCTGGTACATCTGCACTGGTATGAGAAAGAGGTTCGTCCTGGCCGCAAAGTTGGACACCTCAATCTACCGTCGTCGGACACCGCACAGTTGCAACGCACGTTGCAATCGCTGGCACCTCTATTACCAGAGGAATACCACAGCGGTCTGGCGTGGGCAGAGGAAAAACTCACCGCCTGACAGATCGGTGACCGTTATCCGGCAGGTTGCAATCTGCCGGGTAGCTCTCATCTGATGTGATGCAACAACAGGAGCCGCACCGTCGATACGTCCTCAAAAGAGAAAAAACATCATTACGCGTGACATCAGCAAAATTGCGTTTATTATTTCATCTGCTCTTTATTTTATTTATTGTTCATTTTTCATCACTCGATAATTAAGTAAAGTATCAATAACGAGCTGTTAAAAATATTTAAAATAAAGTATCAAGATTGATATTTTAATTTGCGCGGAAATTTATTAAAATATTTCCCGTCAATTCATTTCTGTGATCGCCTCAATATTATTCGCTGACCACCACGATATAGAATGCCGCCACAAAACAGTATTGACCTACTGACATAATTAGCAACATGTCTCGTTCATTTTTTAAACTCCGTAACGGCAGCTTGCCGATACTGTAATTTTTATAATCCACATCACGTGGCAATACTCTTGTAACAGAGTATTAATATGTTCACCGAGGAGAGATCAGTATATGAGCACCATTCAAGATAGCAGCCAGGTGTTAGAACAGGCTTCAGGATGGCGTAAAAGCGACACGGTCTGGATGCTGGGCCTCTATGGCACGGCCATCGGCGCTGGCGTGTTATTCTTACCTATCAATGCCGGTATTGGTGGGTTAATTCCGTTAATTATCATGGCACTGATTGCCTTCCCGATGACATATTATTCTCACCGTGCCTTATGCCGCTTTGTATTATCCGGCAAGAAAGGTGGCGAAGATATTACCGAAGTCGTTGAAGAACATTTCGGCGTTGGTGCAGGTAAATTAATCACTTTGCTTTATTTTTTCGCTATTTATCCGATCCTATTAGTTTATAGCGTCGCCATCACCAATACGGTAGATAGCTTTATTACTCACCAATTGCATTTGCCTTCTCCGCCACGTGCACTGCTGTCATTAATATTGATCCTCGGATTAATGTTTATTGTCCGCTTCGGTGAAGCGATGATCGTTAAGGCAATGAGTATTCTGGTTTACCCATTCGTTGCCGTGCTGATGTTGCTGGCACTTTATTTAATTCCGAACTGGAACACCTCTGTTTTTGAAAACATTTCTTTGAGTTCCAGCGTCACGGGCAACGGTCTGTTGGCAACATTATGGCTGGCTATTCCGGTGATGGTTTTCTCCTTCAACCACTCGCCAATCATCTCCTCTTTCGCCGTTGCCAAACGTAAAGAATATGGCGATGACGCCGAGCAAAAATGCTCACGCATTCTGTCTTACAGCCACATCATGATGGTGCTGACCGTAATGTTCTTCGTCTTCAGCTGTGTACTGAGCCTTTCTCCGGCTGAGCTGATGGAAGCGAAAGCACAGAACATTTCTATTCTGTCCTATCTGGCGAACCACTTTAACAACCCGGTAATCGGTTATCTGGCACCGGTTATTGCCACCATCGCGATCTCTAAATCGTTCCTGGGCCACTATCTGGGTGCAGGCGAAGGTTTTAACGGCATGATCGTGAAATCCCTGCGCAGCAGAGGCAAAACCATTTCCAACACCAAATTGAACCGCATCACTGGGCTGTTCATGCTGATCACGACCTGGGTTGTTGCGACGCTGAACCCAAGCATTCTGGGCATGATCGAAACATTGGGCGGCCCGATTATCGCGTGCCTGCTGTTCCTGATGCCGATGTACGCTATCCAGAAAGTCCCTGCGATG
This sequence comes from Pectobacterium brasiliense, assembly GCF_016950255.1. Classification (NCBI taxonomy): domain Bacteria; kingdom Pseudomonadati; phylum Pseudomonadota; class Gammaproteobacteria; order Enterobacterales; family Pectobacteriaceae; genus Pectobacterium; species Pectobacterium brasiliense. Next base: position 283,311 of record NZ_JACGFN010000002.1, read on the forward strand.
AAGAAATACAGCGGCCACATCAGCAACGTCTTTGTCACCCTGATGGGACTGATCGCTATTTCCGCCATTGTTTACAGCCTGCGCGATCTGCTGTAAGCACCACACTCTAATTTAACGCCGGCACGTTGTTTAACGACCGGCGTTTTTTTTCAAGGAAATCGCTATGGTCAGCGTATTTGATATCTTCAAAATCGGTATCGGCCCGTCCAGTTCTCATACTGTCGGCCCAATGAAAGCGGGTAAAATGTTCACCGACGATCTGGTGAACCGCGCGCTTATCTCATCGGTGACGCGTATTGTCGTTGATATTTACGGCTCGCTTTCCCTCACGGGGAAAGGGCACCATACCGATATCGCTATCATTATGGGGCTCGCGGGTAATCTGCCGGATAGCGTAAATATCGATAGTATTCCGGCGTTTATTCAACAGGTGAAAGACACCCAGCGTCTGCCGATGCTCAACGGTCAGTATGAGGTCAGCTTCCCGCTGGAATCCTCCTTGCGTTTCCAGCCGGAAAACCTGCCGCTGCATGAAAATGGCATGACCATTCGCGCCTATAACCAGCAAGAGTTGGTCTATAGCAAAACGTATTACTCCATCGGGGGCGGATTCGTCGTCGATCAGGAAAACTTCGGCAAACCAAATCTGGCTGAAGAAAGCGCGCCCTACCCGTTCTTTTCTGCCCAGAAACTGCTGCAACACTGCCACGATCACTGCTTGTCTTTATCCGCCATCGTCCTGAAAAACGAGATTGCGATGCATGGTCGGGAAGCGCTTGAGCACTATTTTGCCGACGTATGGAAAACCATGCAGGACTGCATGCATCGCGGCATGAATACGGAAGGCGTATTGCCCGGCCCATTACGCGTTCCCCGTCGGGCATCAGCGCTGCATCGCCTACTGTTCATCAACGATCGTTTTTCTAACGACCCGATGGACGCGATGGACTGGGTGAACATGTTTGCGATGGCCGTGTCGGAAGAAAATGCGGCTGGCGGACGCGTCGTCACCGCACCAACTAACGGCGCATGCGGCATTATTCCTGCCGTGCTGGCTTATTACGATCGTTACGTGCAACCGGTCACCCCGGAATCTTACCTGCGTTACTTCCTGGCATCCGGCGCTATCGGCATGCTCTACAAAATGAACGCCTCCATTTCCGGTGCGGAAGTGGGCTGTCAGGGAGAAGTCGGCGTGGCCTGTTCGATGGCGGCAGCCGGTCTGGCTGAGCTACTCGGCGCGAACCCTGAACAGGTATGCATCGCGGCGGAAATCGGCATGGAACATAATCTGGGGCTGACATGCGACCCGGTAGCGGGTCAGGTTCAGGTGCCGTGCATTGAACGCAACGCTATCGCCTCCGTGAAGGCAATCAACGCCGCCAGAATGGCAATGCGCCGTACCAGCGAACCACGCGTATCGTTGGATAAGGTCATTGAAACCATGTATGAAACCGGCAAAGACATGAACGCCAAGTACCGTGAAACCTCTCGCGGGGGACTGGCGATTAAAGTTGTTCTATGTGAATAACAAGCAGCAGAGGATAAACGGGCCTTGTCGCGTTAAGTACCAAGCAGCTTAACGCGACAATCAGGGACATGCGTAAGGGTTAATGCATTTGCATTAACCCTTTATTTTTTATCGCTTTCAGGCAGCGACCAGACAATGTTGTTTTCAGCCGCCGCGATATACCAATCTACCGTGCTGTTAGCGGGTTTCTTAATATTTTCATGCTTGGTGAGCGCTTTGGCAGGAAAGGTCGCGGCTTTCTTTCTGATACGCAGCGGCGTCTGTTTTTTCTCACCGCTAATCTGCGCATGGAAGGATTCCACTTCGGCATCGAAGAGCACGCCTTCAATCTGATGCAGACGATTTAATCCGCGCAGAATGGAGAGCAGGCTGCTGAGCGTAATGGATTCTCCCATTTCCGCACGCTTGATCGTTGCGATCCCCAGCCCTGCCCGTTCAGCAAGATCGACCTGCGATAAACGTTGCTGAATTCTGGAGTCTTTTATTCTCCGGCACAGCTCGGTAATAATTTCGCCTTCGTTCATGGTACTGAATTTCATCTTACCCGCCACTTGCCAGAGTCAAAAGATTTGCGCGCATTTTATCATCAATTTTTCAAATGGCACGGACAATTGATGAACGGTATCCATAATTTTTTTAGGTCATTTAAACGCGGCGATCTGATGAAATTTCACCCAAATCGACCAGTAATATAATCCTCCGTGCGGCGCTGCGTCGGAGAGGTAAACAGATCGTCCGTACGGTTGTATTCGATCAGTTTGCCCTGATTGATAAACGCGGTGTAATCCGACACGCGAGCGGCCTGCTGCATGTTGTGCGTCACCAGCACCAGCGTGAAATGCTGCTTTAGCGTTCCCATCAGTTCCTCGACAACCAGCGTCGAAATGGGATCGAGCGCGGAGGTCGGTTCGTCCAGCAACAACACTTCCGGTTCAATGGCGATCGCCCGGGCGATCACCAAACGCTGCTGCTGCCCGCTGGATAGCGTTAGCGCGTTGTCGCTCAGACGATCCTTTACCTCATGCCACAGTGCCGCCGCACGTAGCGCACGCTCAACGGCATCATCCAGAAAGCGGCGATCGCGTAGCCCCTGCAATCTCAGGCCATAAATCACATTTTCATAGATCGACTTGGGAAACGGATTCGGTCGTTGAAAAACCATACCGACCCGACGGCGCAACGTGGCAACATCCAGCTGTGGGTCGTTGACAGACATACCATTCAGCCAAATATCACCTTCGGTGCGGCAGTCATCCACCAGATCGTTCATGCGGTTAAAGCAGCGTAACAGCGTGGATTTACCACAGCCCGACGGCCCAATCAGCGCCGTCACCTGATTCCTCGGAATGCGAATCGAAATATCGTTCAGTGCCTGCTTGTCGCCATAGTAAAGATTCAGATGCTCCACGGTTAACGTCGTCTGCTCATCACTCAGTTGATGAACATCAGGCAGCGGTGCCATCTCCTTTTGTGTCATAAATCCCATAACTTCATCCTACTTTCAGAGTGATAACGAACGATATTTCTCACGCAGAACATGGCGAATCCCAATCGCTGCAAGGTTCAACCCAACAACAATCAACACCAGCAGCAGTGCGGTGATGTACACCAGCGGCCTTGCCGCTTCGACGTCTGGGCTTTGGAACGCCAGATCGTAGATTTGGAATCCCAGATGCATAAATTTTCGCTCAAGATGCAAATAAGGGAAAATGTCATCAATCGGTAACACCGGCACCGACTTCACCACGCCGACCAACATCAGCGGCGCGGTTTCTCCTGCGGCGCGCGCCACGGCGAGGATCAAGCCCGTCATCATCGCAGGAACCGCCATCGGCAGCACGACGTGCCACAGCGTTTCGGCTTTGGTGGCTCCCAACGCCAGTGAACCGTGGCGCACAGACATTGGAATGCGCGACAGCCCTTCTTCCGTCGCCACAATCACCACCGGCAGCGTCAGCAGAGCCAGCGTCAGCGACGCCCACAGCAGCCCCGGCGTACCAAACGTCGGATTCGGCAGCGCCTCGGAATAAAACAGCTGATCCAACGTGCCACCGATGAGATAAACAAAAAAGCCTAACCCGAACACGCCGTGCACAATGGAAGGGACCCCAGCCAGATTGACCACGGCAATCCGCACCCAGCGCGTTAAGCTATTTTTCCCTGCGTATTCATGCAGATAAACCGCGGCAATCACCCCCAACGGCATCACCACGATAGACATCAGCACCACCATCAGCACTGTGCCAAAAATGGCAGGGAAAAGGTGGCCAGCGCTGTTGCTGTCCGGCGAATAGTGCACCAGCATGTATTTCGCCTGAGCGCCCCAGTGACTGGCTTTTTCCCATAGGCTCATCGCGTTAGGGTACCAGGCCTGTTCAATGTCCCTGAGCGGAATAAGATGGACGCGGCCGTTCGCGTCCCGCAATTGCACGGTATCGCGATTAATGTCCTGATTGAGTGAGGTTAGCTGGCGCGACAGTTCATCAAAGCGGCGTTGCAGTTCAATGCGCTCAGCCTGAAGACGGGCTAACGCCTGATTATCCAGCGTCTTACTCTGCTGCCGCTTTTTCTCTTCCAGCCGCAGCGTCTCAAACTGTTGGTTGATCTTCGCCATCTCTCCCATACGGATGGCCTGCGTCTTCGCAAGCAATCCCTGCACCTGCTCGATGCGATGCTGTAAGGTGGCGGGAAGATCCGTTGCCACCAGCGGCTGCTCGCCCTCCAGCATGCCAGCCAGATAACCATAGGCAGTGCCATTGTTCGTCCGCTTCAACACCAAAATGTCGGCGGGTTTATCAAAGCGAACAATGTCGCGCGACAGCAGCGTGCGAAAGCTCTGCCCATGAATTTCACGCTGGCCAATTTTGATCAAATAGCGTGTTTCAGCATCCTCAGACGAAGGGGACAAACCAGCCTGTTCCAGTTGCTGGCGCGACAGCGTCTGCTCGGCATAAATTTCCCCTATCAGCGCACGTTGCGTACCCTGTTCCGGCTGTAACGTCAGCAGCCAGACGGGCTGTGGCCACAGGTAGCGCATGCCCTGCCCGGCCAGCAGTACGATAATTGCCAGCATCGCCAACAGGCTAATGGAAATTGACGACGCGGTCAGCCACACCCAGGGCCTTCCCGAACGGAACCAGCGCTTCACGCGTTTTCTCCTTCGTCACGGTAGCGTTGGCGTAAGCGCTGCCGGATAGTTTCAGCCAGCGTATTCACGATGAACGTGAAAACAAACAGCGTTAATGCCGTTAAGAACAGCACCCGATAATGACCGCTGTTCGTCACCGCTTCCGGCATTTCGATAGCGATATTCGCCGCCAGCGAACGCAGGCCCTGGAGCAGACCTTCATCCATAATCGGTGTATTGCCCGTCGCCATGAGCACAATCATGGTTTCCCCCACCGCGCGGCCAAAACTCAGCATCAGCGCGGCGAAAATCCCGGCACTGGCGGACGGCAGCACGACGCACCACAGGGTTTGCCACGCCGTCGCCCCCAGCGCCAGCGATCCCTGACTTAAACGAGCCGGTACGCTGAACAAAGCATCCTCCGCCAGCGAAAAAATCAGCGGGATCAGCGCGAAGCCAAGAGCAACGCCCGCCACCAGCGTATTGCGTTGCACAAAATCATCACCCAGCCACTGGTACAGCGGCTGCCCCAGCACCCAGTTCTCCATTCGCGGCGCAAGCCAACAGCCGACCACAAATGTCAGCAAGATCGTGGGAATGAGGAATAGCACGTCCCAGCCCGCAGGGAAACGCACGCGCCAGCGCGTCGGCAGGCATTCAATCAGCCAGCCGCAGCCGAGCACGGCCAGCATCCATAAAATCGGCATGACCAGAATCGCGGACAGATAGGTCGCAAAATGCGGGGCCAGCCAAATGGCCGCAATCAAACCGACAACCACCGTCGGCAGCGCGCCCATGATTTCCAGCGTGGGTTTAATCCAGCGTCGCAGCGTCGGCGACATAAAGCAGGCGGTATAAATCGCCGCGGACAGCGCCAGCGGCGTGGCAAACAGCATGGCGTAAATCGCGGCCTTCATCGTGCCCAGCATCAGCGGCATCATGCTGAATTTGGCTTGATAGCTGTCATCCGCCGACGTGGATTGCCAGATGTAGGCAGGCTCCGGATAGTTCTCGTACCACAGCTTTTGCCACAGCCCGTGCCAGCCAATATCAGGATACGGGTTATCAACCCGATAGCGATGCCAGCCCTGCGCCGTTTCAACCAGCAAAGCTGAACCGCGCGGCGAAAACGCCAGCGTTTGTGCATGAGCCGGTAATGTCTGCGTCAGCAGCGCATGCGACTGCTTGCTGGCAAACAACGACAACTCACCCTGTGCGCTCAATGTGGCAAAGACGCGCCGCTGCATTTCCGTTGCCAACAACACCGACTCTCCCACAACGTGCGGAAACTGACGGGTCTCTGTCAGCGTCACGCCCTTTTCACCCGGAACGTCAAACCATTGGCTAATCCGCCCGTCAGCAGCCTGCACCAGTAGCGATCGTCCACCGGACAACAGCGCCAGATGCAGCGGTTCCGCCAACTGTAACTGACGCTCTTCCCGCAGCGTCAGCGCGTTCGCCCCCACCTGCCATAGCGTTAATGTCTTACCGCTGAGCAAATACACCTGCTGCCCGTCGGGTGTCAGCAGCAGTTGGCTAACCGTACCCGCCGGAAGCGTAATCTGTGCACGTTGCCGCACGCCGTTTTTATCAATATCGGCAATAATCAAGGCATTTTCCTGCCCGATCGCCGCCACAACGACCTGCTTTTCACCCACTGCCGCCACTGCCAGATAACGCAGCGGCTGCGCAGGTAAACCCAGCGAATACGCCTGCTCACCCAGCGGATAATCCCAGACAGGAGAACGGTTTTCCGTACGCGATAACACAGGCTGAACGAAAACCAAACGGCCATCAGGCTGACTCAGGGCATAAACCTGTCGCTCACCCTGACTCTGCGCCAGTAGGCTCAACGCGGGAACCAGTTGAATACGCGACATGGGCTGGTTTTCCGCAAACGAGATAAACTCGCCATAGCCCTGACTGTCGATGCGAAACCCGATTTGCCCGTTGTCGCTAAGCCCCAGCGCCAGCGACGGTTCTGCACCCTGGCGTGGCACCGTTTTTTGGCCATTAACGGTGGGCGAAAGAAACAGTGGCGTCACCACATACAGGAGATAGAAGAAGATTAACAACAGCATAGCCAGCACCAGCAGCCCACTGCCCGCAACAATGCGGTGAACCAAGCGATCGATCCACGCTCGCCGACGATCCCGATACTGTGATGTGTTGCCTGTGTTTACCATTATTCTCGCCGTTAGAGTGAAGCCGCCAGAGTCGTGTTGCTAACGTATTGCGGGTAGCATATGTTGCCTTTACGCCCATAATATGACAATGGTAAGTCTGTCTATGAATTAGATTTTATCGTCATCAACACGCCATAATGTTGTTGTACCCTATCTCCACAACGGAAGGGTATGAATATTGGATGAACCTTCAGTACATGAGTTGAGCGGAGTGACAATGGGTCAGGACAAACTCTATATAGAGAAAGAATTAAGTTGGTTATCCTTTAATGAACGAGTACTTCAGGAAGCAGCAGATAAAAGCAATCCGTTAATCGAACGTATGCGCTTTCTGGGCATTTACTCCAGCAACCTTGATGAATTTTATAAAGTCCGTTTTGCCGATTTGAAAAGACGTATTCTGATTAACGAAGAGCAAGGTCTGGACGGCAATCTGCGACACCTTTTAGGCAAAATTCAGGCACGTGTTCTCAAAACCGATCAAATCTTCGATAGCCTGTACAACGAACTGCTGCTGGAGATGGCGCGTAACCAGATTTTTCTGGTCAACGAACGTCAGGTTTCCCCGAATCAGCAAGAGTGGCTGAGAGATTACTTCCGACAACATCTGCGCCCACACATCACGCCAATACTGATCTTTAACGAAACCGATCTGGTGGAGTTCCTGAAGGATAACTATACCTATCTTGCCGTCGAGATTATTCGTGGCGATGAGATCAGCTACGCGCTGCTGGAAATTCCTTCGGATAAAATACCGCGCTTCGTCAACCTGCCAGCGGAAGCACCGCGCCGTCGTAAGACCATGATCCTCATCGATAACATTCTTCGTTACTGTCTGGATGATATCTTCAAGGGCTTCTTTGATTATGATGCGCTGAACGCGTATTCCATGAAGATGACGCGCGATGCAGAATACGATCTGGTGACGGAAATGGAATCCAGCCTGCTGGAGCTGATGTCTTCCAGCCTGAAGCAGCGCCTGACCGCCGAACCGGTACGCTTCGTCTATCAGCGCGACATGCCGGACGCGATGGTCGCCATGCTGCTTGATAAACTGGGTATCTCTTCCTATGACTCCGTCATACCCGGCGGACGTTACCATAATTTCAAAGACTTTATTTCGTTCCCGAACGTCGGACGCGCCAATCTGGTCAACAAACCGTTGCCCCGCCTGCGGCACACCGGATTCAACAATTTTCGCAATGGGTTCGATGCAATCCGTGAGCGCGATGTGCTGCTCTATTACCCGTACCACACCTTCGAGCACGTATTGGAACTGCTGCGACAAGCCTCTTTCGACCCTAACGTGCTGTCCATCAAAATCAATATTTACCGCGTCGCCAAAGACTCGCGCATCATTAATTCGATGATCCATGCGGCACACAACGGCAAGAAAGTGACGGTCGTGGTCGAGCTACAGGCGCGCTTCGACGAAGAGGCGAATATCCACTGGGCCAAACGCCTGACGGAAGCCGGTGTACACGTTATTTTCTCAGTGCCAGGGCTGAAGATTCACGCCAAACTGTTCCTGATTTCCCGCCGCGAAGGGGAAAACATCGTGCGTTACGCGCACATCGGCACCGGTAACTTCAACGAAAAAACCGCCCGTTTGTATACCGACTATTCGTTGCTGACCGCCGACGAACGCATTACCAACGAAGTCCGTCGCGTCTTCAACTTCATTGAAAACCCCTACCGCCCGGTCAGCTTCGAGCACCTGCTGGTGTCACCGCAAAACTCCCGCGACAAGCTTTATCAATTGATCGATACCGAGATCGAAAATGCGCTGGCGAATCGTGATGCAGGCATTACGCTTAAGGTAAATAATCTGGTGGATAAGGGGCTGGCAGAAAAGCTGTATCAGGCTTCCTCTGCGGGCGTAAAAATCAATCTACTGGTACGTGGCATGTGTTCACTTATCCCTAATTTACCGGGGATCAGTGAAAATATTCAGGTCATCAGTATTCTTGACCGCTATCTGGAACACGATCGGGTGTATGTCTTCAACAACGGCGGGGACAAGAAAGTCTACCTCTCTTCCGCAGACTGGATGACACGCAACATTGATTATCGCATTGAAGTCGCAGTGGAAATCCTGGATCCCATTTTGAAAAACCGCGTGCTGGAAACGCTGGATATTCTGTTCAGCGATACGGTGAAAGCCCGTGTCATTGATAAAGAGTCGAGCAACCGCTATGTCTCACGCGGCAACAAGCGTAAAGTACGCGCGCAAAATGCCATTTACGACTACATCAAGGCGTTGGAGCAACCTGGAGATAAGCCTGAATAATGCCGTTAACGAACAATGAAAAAACCGAGATAAAGCCGCAAGAGTTTGCAGCTATCGACCTGGGCTCCAATAGTTTTCATATGGTGATCGCACGCGTGGTAAACGGTGCGCTTCAGGTATTGGGACGTTTAAAACAGCGGGTACATTTGGCCGATGGGCTGGACAGCAAAAATGTGCTCAGCGAAGAAGCCATTCAGCGCGGCCTGAGCTGTCTGGCGCTGTTTGCTGAACGCCTGCAAGGCTTTCCGGCAATGAACGTGTCTATCGTCGGCACGCACGCGCTGCGTCAGGCGGTCAACGCGCAGGAGTTTCTGCGCCGCGCGGCGGATATCATTCCCTATCCGATAGAGATCATTTCCGGCCATGAAGAAGCTCGTCTGATTTTTATGGGCGTGGAGCATACGCAGCCGGAAAAAGGCCGCAAGCTGGTCATCGATATCGGCGGCGGTTCTACAGAGCTGGTTATCGGTGAAGATTTCGAACCGATGCTGGTGGAAAGCCGTCGAATGGGGTGCGTCAGCTTCGCACAGCAGTTTTTCCCGAATGGTGAAATCAGCGAAGCCAACTTCAAGCGCGCCCGACTAGCCGCGGCACAAAAGCTGGAGACGCTGTCCTGGGAATACCGCATATACGGCTGGAAATTCGCCCTCGGCGCGTCTGGAACGATCAAAGCCACGCACGAAATTCTGGTGGAGATGGGAGAGAAAGACGGCCTGATTACTCCCGAGCGGCTAGAAATGCTACGCACACAGATCTTGCAGTTTAAGCACTTCAAAGCGCTGAGCCTGCCGGGCCTGTCCGAAGATCGTCAGTCGGTGCTGGTGCCCGGTCTGGCTATTCTGTGTGGTATTTTCGATGCGCTGGCAATCAAAGAGCTACGCCTGTCCGATGGCGCGCTGCGTGAAGGTGTGCTGTACGAAATGGAAGGGCGTTTCCGCCATCAGGATATTCGTATCCGTACCGCGCAGAGCCTGGCGACCCATTACAATATCGACCGTGAGCAGGCGCGACGCGTGCGGGAAACCACGCAGCAGCTTTATGCACAATGGGCAGAGCAAAATCCTAATCTGGTTCATCCACAGCTTGAAGCTATTTTGAACTGGGCCTCCATGCTGCATGAAGTTGGATTGGGTATTAACCATAGTGGCATGCACCGCCATTCTGCCTACATTTTGCAAAACACTAACCTGCCCGGCTTCAATCAGGAACAGCAGCTTGTGCTGTCCATGATCGTGCGATTGCACCGTAAAGCGATCAAGCTGGAAGAATTGCCGCGGTTGAATCTGTTCAAAAAGAAACAGTATTTGCCCATGGTGCAGCTTTTGCGCCTTGCCACGCTGTTGAATAACCAGCGTCAGGCAACGACAACGCCGGAATCGTTACGGTTGCATACCGATGATAACTACTGGACGCTGACGTTCCCACGCGACTTCTTTACCAATAACACGCTGGTACAGCTGGATTTGGAACGGGAACAGGAATACTGGCAGGACGTCACTGGCTGGAAGCTGATGATTGAGGAAGAAAAAGCCTGATTGATGAAAACGTTACGTGGAAACCCGAGCCTACGCCGAACAGTGCCGTGGCGCAAAATTGTGCAACCGAGCTGGCTGGTGAAGCCCGGTTAACGTAAAGTTTACAGGGATGGGGCCGATACCCAAATGATGGCTGGCGAGAATTTTCGCCAACATCATGCAACCTTGGCGGAAAGGTGCGCTTCCTTTCCATACCGGATATCAATCCAACTCAGTATTAAGGAGAGTGAAATGGATGTATCACAGATTGCATCACTCGCGACCGACCTCAGCAACATGCGTACCAGCAGTGAGGCCAGCGCGCTTGTGCTGAAAAAAGCGCTCGATAGCCAAGAGGCTGTTGCTTTAGGTATTTTGCAGGCATTACCACCTCTGCCAGCAAACCCGGCGATTGGGCGTAACGTCAATACCACGGCGTAATTCCTTGCACCACACAACCCGCTTATTCATTTTTGTTTGAGCGGGTTTTTTGGTGACCTCTTTCATCCCCCTGATTCTTCTTCCTTCACACTCCCCTTCATACTTATACCGAACGTGCGAAAACCGAAATCGGTCATCATCTTTTTCACATCGGCAGATTGACCTCGTCTACCGCTTGTGCCTAAATAAACAACAGCGAATGTTCGCTTTCACAGAGGATTAACTGGTAATGTCCACGCTTACCCATAAACGACGATTATCGATACGCCCGCGACGAAGTGGCTCTCGGATCGCCCGTGCCGTTTTACTCATCAGCTTCATTATTCTTTTAGGCCGCTTTGCTTACTCCACCATCACCGCGTTTGGTCATCACCAAGACAAACAGCAACAGCGTGCTGAACAATTACTGCTTCCTGCCAACGTACTCGTCAATCAGAAAGAGTAGCGCTTAACCAACCTGTTTCTTATCTTCTATTTTTCTTCATCAGGCATGCTGCCTTCGTATTTTCGTGCCCGTCATTTATCCCCGCACCCACTACCTATTCAGGTGATGCCGTACCAACAAAAAAACGTCGGGAACGTTTTTCAACGTTGCGTAGCAACGGCCCGAAGGGTGACGGATGAGGATATCCGTCATAAAAAATGTCCAGTGTCAAGCCTTTCGTGGAAACACGGCGGGCTTGAAACCATATGCGGGGCAATAGGTTAGCTCTGTTTCGTGCCGCTTGCCGTGGAGGCGGCGTTGTGGGCTGGGAGCCACATAGGAGCCTTGAGAAAGCAAGCCGGGTCGCGCTGTGGCGGCGACGATTGCCAAGGGATGGCGGGCTTGTTCGGCCATCATAGTCCAATCGTTCGCGGCACCCCAGAACGAGGAACGCGCAGCGTTCGGCTGCGCGTTCAAGGGGTGGCCTGCTTGGTTACTGCGGATCATCAGCTTGGTTTTGGTGGCGCGACCTTACCCGCACTACCCTTCCTGAATCCTCTATCCCCAGCGATGAACGCCTCCAGCATGTGCGGGATCAGCGTCGTGGCATCGACCGCCTCGCCATACGCCTGCGCGTGCAGCGCGGCGTAGCGGTCGAGGTCTGCTTTCAAGCTGGCCGGGCAGGCAAAGGTCAGCTTCATGCTCTCGGTCTTGGGCAGCGGCCCCAGCCGCAGTTTCTTGGTCGTGCTCATCGTGAAGTCCCCTTGTTGAAGAACAGCGGCTGATAAGGCCGCAACACCAAATCACGGTTCACGATGATGCGCACCGGCAAGCCGGGGCGGCTGGTCAGCGTGGGCTGGGTGTTGAGGTTGCGCCGGGTCACTTCCTGGCCGACCTGGTTCACGGTGTCCTGCAGGCTGTCGCGCCCGGCGATGATGACGCGATCACCATCCTGGCGGTTCTCGGGTGCGGCCAGTTCAGCTCCTACACCCAGCAGCGTTGTCAGCACCGCACCGGCAAAGATCCGACCCCAATGCCAGTCCACGTCGTCTTCCAGACCGGCATAGCCTGCGGGGTTGGTGCCGATCAGGTTGTCGAGCGTGAGCGATGACGTGTCGGGCAGGATGATGCGGTTCCACACCACCTGCACGCGGCTCTGGCCGTAGCTGACCTGGCTGTTGTACTTGCCCAGGATGCGAGATCCCTGCGGGATCAGCAGGAACTTGCCAGTGGCCGTGTCATAGATCGGCTCCGTCACCGTGGCGATCACGTCGCCCGGCAGGTCGGACTTGATGCCCGTGACCAGTGCCCCGGCAATGACCGTTCCGGCCATCACCTGATACGGCGAGGTGGGCATTTGCAGGTTGCCGGAGTTACGGGTTTCCGCAGAGCTGCCAGTCAGGAACGCCTCTTTCTGGTCTTGCCGGTTCTGCACGGCAGTCGGATCAGCAGGCTGGGCCGCCGTCGAGGCTGGGCCAGCGGCCGGCGGATCGAAAGCGGCATTGGCGGCGAAGCCAGGCGCGGCAGTGACCTGCGACTGCGCCACGGGTGCTGCTTGCGGGGAACCAGTGCGGAAGAACACCGATGAAGCTGCCGCCGCTTCTGCTTCCTTGCGCAGCGCATCGTTAGGGTCGTAACCCGGCGCGGCATAGGTGGCGGCGACAGGCTGCTGCGAGTTCACGATGGCCGGGCCAAGATCGCCCGGCAGCGGTGGCCCCAGTTCCGGCACGTCAGGCGGCAGCGCTGGCAGCTTGGAGTAATCCGTTGGCAGCGCGTCCAGCCCTTCCGAGCGCGACACACGATCCACGTTGTACAGCTCCGAGGATTCGCCCGCGCCGCGCTGCTGCGGTTGCAGAGACCAGATCAGCGCGCCCATCACGCCAACCGACAGGCCGCCGGCGAGGATGGCCAGCGTGCGTCGGTTCAGGCGCGTGACCGGGCGCGGTTGGGCGCGCAGCGCCACCGCCTCGGGTGCCACCTTGTCCGCCTGCGGCGCGGCAAGGTCGGGGGTATCGTCCTGGCTCATGCTCAGTTCCTCCCGGCGATGCCATGCGTGCGCTCGATGCGCACCACATCGCCCTTGTCGGCTCCCAGGCGCAGTTCTGCCGCACCGAACAGGCGATCAACGATGTAGTACGGTGAGCGGAAGCGATAGTTCACCAGTTGCCCGTCGCCCTGCGCACCGATGACGAACAGCGGCGGCAGCTCGCCCTGAGCGATGCCTGCCGGGAACTGGATATACACCTTCTCGCCATCATCGAAAGCCCGCAGCGGCTTCCATGATGGATTGCTGCCGCTGATCGCATAGCGAAACCGGATGTTCTCCAGCGACAGGCCCGCATCGACCGGCGCGGCAGCGCTGGCAGCCTGTGCCTGTCGCTGCAAGGCCAGCATCCGATCCTTGGGGTAATCCCAGGACACCGACGCCATCCATGCCTTGTCGGTCGAAGTCAGTTCCAGCAGATAGGTGCGGCGGCTGGTGGTGATGACCAGATTGGTCTTCAACCCGGAACGGATAGGCTTGACCAGCACATTGACGCGCAGATCGGCCCCGCTGCCGCTGGAGGTGTCGCCCACGATCCAGCGCACGGTATCGCCCGCAGCGACCGTCACCAGTTCCTCGCCGGGCTGGAGCGCGATCACTGTCACGCGGCCAACCGACGCATAGACCTGGTACAGCGCGCCATCGGTGAACGGCCAGACCTGGATCGCATTGACGTAGCCCTCTCGGGTCGGCGCAATGCGCGCCTCGGCATTGGCGCGGGAGACGCGCACCTTCTCGTCGGCAGGCTCCGGTACCACCGGGGCCGCATCAACGTCCGGCAGTGGCTTCAACTGTGCGGGCAGCGCCAAGGGCTCGGGCACGGCCACCACTTCGATGGGTTTGGGCGGCTCGGGCAATGGCTGCGCCTGAACCGGCTCATCGAGCGAGATCACCGGCGGCGGTTTGCCCTGCGTGGCGCAGCCTGCAAACAGAACAGTCGATGCCAGCAGGATCACCGGCAATGCGGTTTTACGGAAATGTGCATTCATGGTTTGGCTCCTTCAGAAGAATCCAGTTCACGGCTCCATGACAAGCCATTGACGTAGATGCCCAGCGGGTTGCGGCGCAGGCGTTCTTCGGTGCGCGGGGTCTGCTGCACGATGGACACCACCGCCGTCCATCGCTCCAACCCGGCAGCCGCTCCATTGACGTAGCGGCGTTCCGTCCAGCGCACGTTGAAAGACGCATCGCTGGCGCGTACCACGCTGGTGATCTGTACCGTCACCGACTCCTTGCCGATGCGGGCGAACGGGTCATTCACCCGCGCATAGTCGTTGAGCACCGCCGCGCCCCGGTCGGTGGTGTAGTCGTAGGCATCGAGCCAGTTCTGCCGCACGACGATGGGGTCGATGGACAACGACCGCACCAGCGTCATGAAGCGCGCGATGTGGTGTGCCGTCTGCGCATCGGTGGGCCGGTACGGCGTGGCCGCTTCGCCCACGGTGCGCACCTGGCCGGACTGATCGACCTCGATGACATAGGGCGTGACGATGGACTGGGCCGAGCGCCACACCAGGCCACCGGCCATCAGCAGCGCGAGCACCAGGCAGCCAAAAGCCATCAGCCGCCAATTCTTGGCCTGCACGCGGGCCGAGCCGATGCGCTCGTCCCACACCTGGGCGGCGGCTTGATACGGAGTGGCAGGCTGTGGCGTATCGGCATAGCGCACCTGCGGTCGTTTGAATCGCATGGGGTTCTCCTTAAAAGTCAGCTATCGGGTCATTCATCGGGGCGCAGGCTCGGGCCTTGGCCCGAACCGCCGCCGTCGCCACCGCGCAGCGTGTGCGCGACCGTGGCGGTGGCCTGGGTGAGTTGTTGGCGGCGTTGCAGGCGCTTGGCCCAGCCGGGTTGCTCCTGCTTCTGCGCATTGGCCGTGTTGCCGGCGGCATCGTCTGTGGTGGCCTGCCCGGAACTGGCAGCGCCACCGCCTGAACCACCATCGGTGCCGGAGCCTTGCCAGCCTGCTTTGAATGGCGCGGCAGTCTTGGCAGCGGCTGCTTTGATGCCAGCACCCGCGCGTTGACCTGCCGCCTGTGCGCCGCCCTTGGCGACAGTGCCCAGCCCTGCCAGCGCGCCTTTGGCCCCGCCGCCCGCAGCGGCGGAACCGGCCTGGAAAGCCGTCTTCGCGCTGCCAGCCGCCGAGGTTGCGGCCCGCGCACCAGACCCGGCGAGCTTGGCGGCAGCCGGTGCCATGCGCGCCCCGGCCATCACGGCTCCACCCACGCCGGTGGCGGCGGCACCTACGGCAACCGCCGCGCCTGCGGCACCCACAGCAGCACCGGCCATCGCCCCGGCACCCAACTGCGGTGCGCCGGAAACCAGCCCGGTGGCAATGCCAGGGCCGAAGATCCCCAACGCCAGCAGCGTCAGTGAGGCCAGCATGATGACCACCGCATGGTCGATGGAAGGCTCGGCTGGATGCACCTGGAACTCGGCAAACAGGCCCGAGCCGATGCCGACGATGACGGCCAGCACCAACACCTTGATGCCCGAAGACACCACGTTGCCCAGCACTTTCTCGGCGAGGAAGCTGGTCTTGTTCCACAGCGCAAACGGCACCAGCACGAAGCCCGCGAGCGTGGTCAGCTTGAACTCGATCAGCGTGATGAAAAGCTGGATCGCCAGAACGAAGAAACACAGGATCACCACCGCCCAGGCCAGGAACATGACCACGATGGGCGTCATGTTCACGAACACTTCGGGAAAGCCCGCCATGTCGCTGATCTGCTCAAGAATCGGTGCCGCCGCGTCGATGCCAGTCTTGGCCAAACGTCCCGGTTGCAGGAATTCGCCCATGCTCATCGTCGAGCCGCTGGCCGTCAGGCCCAGGCCCGCGAATGAGCGGAAGACGATGCTGGCCAGCCAGTTGAAGTTGTTGATGATGTAGGCGAAGGCACCGACGTAGAGCACCTTGCGCAGCAGCTTGGCGATCACGTCATCGCCTTGGCCGGTGGCGTGGCTCATCGCCCAGTACAACCCGGCAATCGTCATGTCGATGACGATCAGCGTGGCGGTGAGGAACGCGACTTCGCCCTGCAGCAGCCCAAAACCCGAGTCGATGTAGCGCGAGAAAGTAGCAAGAAAGCGGTCGATCACTGTCACGTCATTCATGGCACGTCCCCCTCGAAGGGCATGGCGTCTTGGTCACTGGCGGGTGTGTCAAAGCTCGGCGGGATCGGCGGCAGATCAGCCAGCGTGCGAAACTCGTCAGGCCCGGTTTCCCCGGCGAAGAAGCGCCGCCGGAAGGCATCGGCCGCGGCCAGGCAGGCGTCTTCGCCTGCCGTCGTCCTGTCGGCGGCACACTGCGCACGCAAAGCCTTTAGCCGCACGGGATCGGCGGCCAGAGCAGCGGCCAGGTCTTCGGTCGGCTGCTGGCCGCAAGCGACCAGCAGCACGGGCAGCACCAAGAAAACGCATCGCATGGCCGTCTCCCGTCAGTTGCCGTAGAAATCCACGCGCTGCGGTGTGTAGGGCGTGCCATCACCTAGAAAGCGACGCGTCACTTCACGTCCACGTTCGACAGCAGCTGCTTGGCGTGCCAGTTCGAGCGCGGCAGCGCGTTCCTGCGTGATCTGGAGTTGCTGCGCCTGGATGGATTGCTTGGCCTGCAAAGCCAGAAGCTGATTGGTCGCCTGCATGGCTTGCAGCGCGCCGGTGGCGGACTGACTCTGGCTGATCAGATCGGACAGTGCGCTTTCGTCTTGTGCCAGGTTCTGCGACACCTGCGCCTGCATCCGCATGGCGGTATGCAGGCCATTCAAAGTGTTCTTCCAGCGTTCCTGCGCATCGCGCAGCATCTGGTCGCCGCTGACGGTCGCGGCGTATTGTTCCGGGTACAACCGGGCGAAAGTGGCATCCATGCTCTGCACGTCATAGGCCAGGCCGCGCGCCTCGGCGATCAGGCGCTCAGTGGTTGCCAGCGTCGAGCGCAGGCGATTGACGATGTTGAAGTCCAGATTCGCCAGATTGCGCGCCTGGTTCATCAGCATCTGTGCTTCGTTTTGAAGCTGGTTGATTTGGTTGTTGATCTGCTCCAGCGTGCGAACAGCGGTCAACGTGTTCTGCACGAAATTGGACGGGTCAAACACCGTCAGCGCAGACGCAGGCTGTGAGGCCAGCAGCGATACCGACAGCACGGCGGCGAGTGAGACAGAGAGCAAACGGGGTTGGGTGTTCATGGCGAAACCTCCAGAGGATCAGAAGCGAGGAAGGACGCTGCCGCCGGTGAGGAAGGCAGCAGGTCTGCGGCCCAATCGAGGCCGCGATGGCGCAGCCAGGCACCGGCAAAGCCCGGTGTGCCTGCGTCCAGCAGCACGCGATCCATGTCGCGTTGGTCTTGCGGAGTGGAAGCCCCGGCAAAGGCCAGCGTGGCTGGCCCCAGGTCGAGGTCGAACAGGCGATTTCCCAACCGCGATTGGTAGTAGTAGTCACGCTTGGGTTGCGCGGTCGCCACGATCTCGATCTGGCGTGAGTTCAGCCCGAAGCCTTCGTAGATCGTGCGGATCTGCGGCTCTGTGGCCTGCGGATTGGGGAGGAAAATGCGACTCGCGCAGCTTTCGATCACCGCCGCAGCAATGCTCGAATCCTTGATGTCGGCTAGCGACTGAGTAGCGAAGATGACGCTGACATTCTTCTTGCGCAGCGTCTTGAGCCACTGGCGGATGCGGGCGGCGAACACCGGGTCATCGAGGAACAACCAGGCTTCATCGAGGATCAGCAGCGTGGGCGCGCCGTCGAAACGTTCATCGAAGCGGGCGAACAGGTAGCCCAGCACCGCCAGCACCGCCGCCTTGCTGTGCATGAGTTCTTCCATCTCGAAGCACTGCACAGAACCCGAACCAAGACGATCCGAATCTGCGTCCAGCAGCTTGCCGTGCGCGCCGCCCAGTACATAGGGCGCGAGCGCCTGGCGCAATGCGTTCGATTGCAGCAGCACCGACAGGCCCGTCAGCGTGCGCTGCTCCGCCGGCGCACCCGCAAGGCTGCCGAGTGCCGACCAGATCGCGGCCTTCTCCTCTGGGCCGATGGCCACGCCTTCGTGCAGCAAGCGGCCTTCCACCCATTCGGCGGCCCAGGTGCGGTAGCCCTCTTGGTCGACGCGGGCCAACGGCTGGAAAGCAATCGCCCCATCGCTGCCCAGGTCGTAATGCTCGCCCCCAAGCCCCAGGATGGTGGCGCGCATGGAGCGGCCCATATCGAAGGCGAAGATGCGCGAACCGAAGTAACGGCGGAACTGCATTGCCAGCGTGGCGAGCAATACCGACTTGCCCATGCCGGTTGGCCCGGCGACCAGCGTGTGGCCCACGTCTCCGATGTGCGTCACCAGCCGGAACGGCGTCGCGCCATCGGTGCGCGTGACGATCAGCGGCGGGCCATCCAGATGCGCGTTTTTCTCCGGCCCTGCCCAGACCGCTGACAGCGGCATCATGTGCGCCAGGTTCAGCGTCGAAACGATGGGCTGTCGCACATTCGCGTAGGCGTTGCCGGGGATCGAGGACAGCCAGGCATCGACAGCGTTGAGGGTTTCGGGGATGGTGACGAAGCCGCGCCCCTGGATGACGCGTTCCACCATGCGAAGCTTCTCGTCGGCGGTCGCCGGATCAGCATCGAGCACCGTCAATGTGGCAGTGAGATAGCCGAAAGACACCTGATCGCTGCCCAGCTCCTGCAGGGCGGCATCGGCATCGGCGGCCTTGTTGTTGGCGTCGGTATCGACCAGCGGGCTTTCCTGCTGGAAGATCGTTTCACGCAATAGCGCGACGACGTTCTTGCGCTTGGCGAACCACTGGCGGCGCAGGCGGCCCAGTTCTTTTTCCGCTTCGGCTTTGTCCAGGCACAGAAAGCGCGTGCTCCAGCGATAGCCAAAGCCCAGACGGTTGAGGTCGTCCAGAATCCCCGGCCAGGTCGAAGTCGGAAAGCCCCGCACCGATACCACTCGCAGGTGCTGGTCGCCCAGCATGGGGGTCAGACCACCGACCAACGGCGAGTCAGTTAGCAACGCGTCGATGTGAAACGGCACGCCGGGCACACCGACGCGGTAGCGTCGCGTGGACACCGTGGCGTGCAGGTAAGTCAGTGTCTGCGCGTCATCCAGCCAGCCAATTTCCGGCATCACGCCATCGAGCAGGTCGAACACGCGATCTGTTTCTGCCACGAAAGCTTCAAGCCGACCCTGCCAGTCCACACCGTCGCCCGGTGCGTTCTCATAGAGCATCTTGGCGGCGCGGGCGCGAGATTCTTCTGGTGGCAGATAAGCCAGCGTGAGGTGATAGGCGCTCTCGTAGTGATGGCCGGATTCCTCGGAAGCCGCGCGGCGTTCTTCTTCCACCAACCAGGACAACGGCTCGGGGAAGTCGGAACGTGGATAGCCCGCCGCTGCGCGGCGCTCGGCTTCGATGAACAAGGCCCAGCCCGATCCCAGGCGGCGCAGTGCGTTGTTGAGCCGCGCCGACGTGGCGATCAGCTCGCCTTGCGTGGCGCTGTCCAGATCCGGCCCACGAAAGCGTGCTGTGCGCTGGAACGAACCATCCTTGTTCAGCACCACCCCCGGCGCAATCAGCCCGGCCCAGGGCAACCAGTCGGCCAGCAGCGCGGGCCGCTGGCGGTATTCGGCAAGGTTCAGCATGTCGGCTTCTCCCTATGCGTCCAGCAGCGGCTTGTGCTTGATGTGCCGGGCGAAGACCTGCATGAACTGCGGATCGACGCGCGCGCCCCAGACCGCCAGCGAGTGCCCGACGATCCAGAGCACCACACCGGGAATCCACAGTTGCAGGCCCAGCCCGACGGCGGCGGCCAGCGTGCCGTTGGCAATGGCCACGGTGCGGGGCGCACCGCCCAGCAGGATCGGCTCGGTCAGCGAGCGATGCAGCGGCACTTCAAAACCCGGAAGATCGGTGGCCGTGCTCATACGACGGCCCCGCCGGAGAAGCTGAAAAACGACAGGAAGAAGCTGGAAGCCGCAAAGGCAATGGACAGACCGAAGACGATCTGGATCAGCTTGCGGAAACCGCCACTGGTATCCCCAAAGGCCAGCGCCAGACCCGTCGCAATAATGATGATGACCGCTACGATGCGGGCTACCGGCCCCTGGATGGATTCGAGGATGGATTGCAGTGGGCCTTCCCACGGCATTGAGGAACCGGCGGCCTGAGCCGTACCCGCCAGCAACAGCATCAACACCGCGAGCAGCAGCCCTTGTCCTGCGGGGCGAACCAGACTACGCAGCCGCGGCAGCGTGGGCGGCGGAGAAAGTGGATTGACAGAAAGACGGAAAGCATCAAAGTGCGTCATGGCAGTTCTCCAGGTTGATCAGTGGTCAGGGAAGGCGCAGCGGCACCGGCTGCGAGAGGAACCGGCGGCAACTCGGGAAGCGGTGCTTCCAGCGCATCCGCCAGGCGGTAGCCCGCGCCGTCGAAGCCGACAACGCGGGAAATGGTTTCGACGTGGCGCTTGCGGCCGCGTCCGGCGATGTGGATGACGACGTTGACCGCCTCGGCGATCAGGGCGCGGGGCGGGTTCACCGCCACTTCGAGAATCAGTTGCTCCAGGCGCAGCAGTGCGCCCAAGGCGGAGCCGGCATGGATGGTGGCGATACCACCGGGGTGGCCGGTGCCCCAGACCTTCACCAGATCCAGCGCTTCGCCGCCGCGCACTTCGCCCACGATCACGCGATCCGGGCGCAGCCGCATCGTGGCGCGCACCAGCTCCTGCATCGACACCACGCCCGCACGGGTGCGCAGCGGCACATGGTCACGGGCTGCGCATTGCAGTTCCATGGTGTCTTCCAGCACCAGCACGCGGTCGCCGGTGGCGGCGATCTCGGCCAGCAAGGCGTTGGCCAGCGTGGTCTTGCCGGTACTGGTGCCTCCGGCGATCAGGATGTTGTGCCGCTCGCGCACGGCATGACGCAGAAACTCGGCCTGCCCAGCGGTCAGGATGCCGTCGGCCACATACCGATCCAGACCGATGATGCTCACGGCGCGCTTGCGCAGCGCAAAGGCCGGGCCGGGTGCGGCGGGCGGCAGAATGCCCTCGAAGCGTTCGCCGGTTTCCGGCAGTTCGGCGGTCAAGAGCGGTTGGCCGCGATGCACCTCCGCACCGACATGGGCGGCGACCAGGCGGATGATGCGTTCGCCATCGGCTTCGGGTAGTTCAACGCCGAGCGGCGCACGGCCAGAGGACAACCGATCTACCCACAATGTCCGATCGGGGTTGAGCATCACTTCCACCACGTCCGGGTCTTCCAGCGCGGCGGCAATCACCGGCCCCATCGCCGTGCGCAGCATCTGGATGCGGCGATCCTGGGACGCCGCAGCGGATGAGCGTGGATCGGGCGCGATCTGTGGAACGGCACTCATGACGCACGCTCCGCTGTGCGTTCATGGGCGGCAGCCATTGCCGCCGCGTCATCCATGCGCATGCCGAACTCACGATCTTGGGGGTGCAGTTCTTCCACAACGTCGCGCACCAGGCTGCGGCCACGCAGCAGGTGGCGACCCAACTGTTCGACAAACTGCTCGAAACGCGCCTTGCCCTGCGCGCGAGCCGCGTCCTGATGGGCCTCCGGCACCGGCGTGCTGACGGTCAGGTAGTAGCGGACGAACAGCGCCAGCGTTTCGATCTGGATGTTCTGGTCGCGCTCCAGGCGCTCGGCCTGCCGCGACAGACGATCCAGTCGTTTGGCAATGGCGGCCTCACGCTGGTCGCCGGCATCAGGCGACAGCCAGGATGCCAAGGCAGCGGCGACGATGCTGGACTTGGACACGCCTTTCTTGGCGGCCAGTTCGTCCAGACGCTTGGCGTGCTCATGCTGGATGAACAGGTTCAATCGGTATTGGCTCATAGGTCGATTCCGTCGTTGGGGTCGAGAGATGCCAGCCGCGCCGTGCGTTGCAGAGCCGGATCGAGCTGGCCGGGAAGCACCGGGGGCATGTCGTCGTCATCGAGCAGCGACAGATCGCTGGTCGTGGCATCCATCTCGGGGGCATAGGCGATGGTTTCCGACAGTTCGGGCTGACGGCGTGGGCCGCCGTCATCGGTCGAACCCAAGTTCTCTAAGTCATCAGCGGATGCCGTGGTCGGTGACACAGGAACCGCAGGTATTGCTAGACCGCTCCAGTCATCAGGGCGTGCAGGCGGCACATCGGCATAGCGGCCTGCCGTCACCACAGGCGGCGGAATTACCCGTTGCTTGAAATTGGCGTCGGCGAAATAGCGCAGCTTCTTCGCCTTGATCGGCGCGACGCTGGACACCATCACCACGGATTCATCGGGCGGAAGCTGCATCACTTCGCCCGGCGTCAGCAGTGGCCGCGCCGTCTCCTGCCGCGACACCATCAGGTGCCCCAGCCACGGTGCAAGCCGGTGGCCGGCATAGTTGCGCTGTGCGCGCAACTCAGTGGCCGTGCCCAATGTTTCGGAAATGCGTTTGGCGGTGCGTTCGTCGTTGGTGGCGAACGTCACTCGCACATGGCAGTTATCGAGGATGGAATGGTTCTGCCCATACGCCTTGTCGATCTGGTTGAGCGACTGCGCGATCAGAAAGCTGCGGATGCCGTAGCCCGCCATGAAGGCGAGCGCTGTCTCGAAGAAGTCCAGCCGACCCAGCGCCGGAAATTCATCGAGCATCAACAGCAGCTTGTGGCGGCGTTGGATGCCGTCGCTGCCGTCCAACGATTCGGTGATTCGTCGGCCGATCTGGTTGAGGATCAGCCGGATCAGCGGTTTGGTGCGCGAAATGTCCGAAGGCGGCACCACCAGATAGAGCGATACCGGGTGCTTGGCGGAAATCAGGTCGGCAATGCGCCAATCGCAGCGCGAGGTGACTTCTGCCACTGTAGGGTCGCGGTACAACCCCAGGAACGACATGGCGGTTGAGAGCACACCAGAGCGCTCGTTGTCCGACTTGTTGAGCACTTCGCGGGCAGCGGAGGCGACGACGGGATGCTGCGCATCACCCAGGTGTTTAGTCGTCATCATCCGATGCAAGGTCAGCTCGAACGGGCTGGCTGGATCGCTGAGAAAGTTGGCGACGCCACGCAGCGTCTTGTCTTCCCCCGCGTACAGCACATGCAGGATCGCGCCGACCAGTAGCGCGTGACTGGTCTTCTCCCAGTGGTTGCGCTTCTCCAGCGCGCCTTCGGGATCGACCAAGATGTCGGCGATGTTCTGCACGTCGCGCACCTCATGCGCGCCGCGCCGCACTTCCAGCAGCGGGTTGTAAGCCGCCGACTTCGCATCTGTCGGGTTGAACAGCAGGCAGTGGCTGAATCGACTGCGCCAGCCAGCGGTGATCTGCCAGTTCTCGCCCTTGATGTCGTGGATGACGGCGGATGTCGGCCAGGACAACAGCGTTGGCACCACTAGGCCCACGCCCTTGCCCGAGCGAGTGGGCGCAAAGGTCAGGACGTGTTCCGGCCCTTCGTGCCTCAGGTAATGGCCGTCATGCTGACCGAGAAAGACGCCGGCGGGCTGCGTCAGCCCGGCCTTGCGAATGTCGGCAGCATCGGCCCAACGGGCCGAGCCATAGGTCGTCACCTTGCGCGCCTGCCGCGAGCGCCAGACAGACATAGCGATGGCGACCGCCACGGCCAGCAGGCCGCTGCTTGCCGCGATCATGCCTCCGGTGTCGAACACCTGCGGCGCGTAGGCGTCGAAGAAAAACCACCACTCGAAGAGCTTCCACGGGTAATAGACCGGTGTGCCGTGGAAGTCGAACCAGGGCGAGCCAAGGCGTAGCTGGTAGCCCAAGGCGGCGGCTGTCCATTGCGTGGCACCCCACACACCGGCGATCACGATGCCGAACACGGCGGCGATCTGCCCGAACAAAACGCCCTGAGCTTGCATACCTTGGCCTCCGATTTCTCCTGCGCTGATTCGCCGTGGAAAACGCGGCACAAAGGCGTGCCGCAGGCGTCAGGATCGGTGCCGGTTCAGTGCCGGTCAAAGACCGTTATCGGCAGCAAGGTGATGCAAAAAGCATGGCTCCATGTAGAGAAGAAGCCAGTAGAAACGCCGCAGGCGTGGGCGCGCTGCGGCGTGTAGAGAAAATAACGAAGATACGCGGCAAGCCGCCAACAGTTAGAACTTGGGCGGCGTTTCCGATGGCGTGTAAGGCACCTTGCCGTCGCCCAAAAAGCGCTTATTCGTCGCCTCCGCTACCCGGTTGCAGAGTACGTCTCCCATTGCCGTACGCTCGGTCTTGCACTGACGGCGCAGTTCCTTCAAGCGTTCGGGATCGGCCGCCAGTTCTTCCACGGTCGGGACACCGAAGTCCTGCTTCGGCGGCTCCGACGGGTCGCATGCTGTAAGCGCCGCGACCAGCAGCAAAGGGGTCATTCGCTTCATGGCTCGGTGTCCTCCGGGGCATCAGGTTCAGGTGGTTGTTCGGGCCTCGCGCCTTCGAGCAAGTCAATAGCTTGCACCCGCTCGATAAATCGGGACAGCGCTTCCGAAGGCTCACCTTCGCGATGCAGTAGATAGGTCGTCAGCACTGGGGAACAGCCTGCCAAGGGCCGCGCAACTACGCCCGGTTCGCGGCTGGCCTCGATGTGTGGTGCGGCAGTCAGGCCCAGCGCGAAGCCCGCTGATACCAGCGCCATCATCAGGTCGTATGAGGACACACGCTCTGCAATCAGTGGCTCCATTTCCGCGCGGCGCAGCACCCGCTCGACCTGGCGCGCGTGTCCTTCACAAGCGAGCGGATCACACAGCACGAGGGGGTAACGTATCATCTCCTCCAGCGGAATGCGCTTGTGTCTGAGCAGCGGGTGGCGAGCTGGCACCGCCACCATTAGCGGATCACTCCACACAGCCTGGGCTGCAATGCCTTCACCCACTTCATTGGATTGTGCGAAACCAACGTCGTAAAGGTCGTCGTGCAGCCCTTTGATCTGCTGTGAAAGCGGCACCTCAAACAGACGGATCTCGACTTCGGGTTCCTCCTGCCGGCACAACGCCAACAAGTTCGGCAAGCGCGATGACGTCGTGCCGTCGGACAGTGCAATGCGTAATTGCCCATGAAAGCCATTGGCCGCAGCCTGCACGCTGTCTCGGGCTTGCTGCAAGGCTGTGAAGATGCGCGGCACATGCTCAAGAAAAAGCTTGCCTGCCCGTGTCAGTCGTGTGCTGCGGCTGGTGCGTACGAACAATTGCTCGCCCAGATCTTCTTCCAATTCCCTGATGGTGCGCGACAAGGGCGACTGTTCTATATGTAGTTTTTCCGCAGCTCGGGCAAAGTGAAGCTCTTCCGCAACAGCGAGGAAACACCGTAAGTGCCGCAGTTCCATAGTTTCCCTTGTTCCCAATCGTTCCTATAAGAGCCTTGGTTATTCAACAGTCCCACTCACCACAAGAACCACAGTCAAGGCAACGCTCAAAGCGTGCCGAAAGCTTATGCCTTATGCCTCTGCAGGGTGGGAGCCAACAGCAACGGCAGAGCCAACAGCGTTAGAACAACAAGCATGGTGAGCCGAAGGCCGATGTGCTCGCCGATGAAGCCGAGTGGCGAAGGGCCGACGAGAAAGGCCGTGTAGCCGATCGTGGCCAAAACCGCGATGCGCGCGATTAGACCGAACCCGCCGTTCGCGAATCCAGAGAGGTGAACGTGATGCCAGTCATTTGGCACGCCATCTTTAGACATGTACTGACACATGGGGGCTACCCAAGCCCTGTTTGGGATCGTGACGCCGCCTGTAACCAAAGGCGAAAAAAGGTGGGTTTGTGCCGAAGCCATCAAACGCACATGAATGGTGTAATAGGAGAAAATGGGCAGGGACATAGCGTCCCGGTCTCTTGGCATGCATCCAATTACCGATTGCGCAATCTGATGCATGCAGAGACGTCGAGATACCATCAGAGCCCGTTGCGGAAGTCGGCGATGCTCACGTCGGTCAACGCGTAGTTGCTGAACGAGACATTGCAGCCATCGGCATTGGGGGATTGCGCCTCAAAGCCAATTTCCGGCTCCGCCTCGGTGTTGTCAAAAGCGAATGCCCGCACGAAAATCCACTTCACGCCATCCACTGAAGCATGCAGCGCGTACACGTTCTCTTTACGAGAAATGCGCAGATTTACCTGCTTGCCATCCACAGTAAAAGCATTCGCGTCGTCGGAGGTGCCACCTTTATTGATGACTGAAACCACCATGGGCTCCCCGTCTGGGGAATATTCGAAGCACAGCTTCGCCCAGGTGCTCTCATCGACCCGCAAGAGCAGCACACCCGCGTCAAAGGTGGCTCCGAACTCGACGTGTACTGTGGCACTGAATTGAAAGTCACCGGCCGGAATGCGAGTCATCAACGTCGCCGCATTGTGACGGCTGGCAGACGACACTACGGATCCAGCGCGGCCCGGATCTATGAAGATGTCGCTATGCCCGGGTGCGGTGGTGGTCACGCGACCGCTGTTGTTGTCAACCTTCCAGTCAGACCCTTGCGAAGCAACGAAGTCGTAAGGGACGTTGTGTAGTTTCATGACGCTCTCCAGTTCTAGGTTGGCAGAAAGAATCCGCGCGTATTGAAAGTGTCTGATCAGCGTGTGATGACGCGAACCAGCCATGGTGAAACTATGTCGCTCGCGTGCCTAGTGCGGGCTCAAGGTTTTGAAGAATCCTGTGAAGGCTCATGAACTACGCCTTTGCAAAGTGGTTGCCAACAGCAATGGCAGAGCCAATAGAGCCATGACAAATAGCATCGTGAGCCGTAGGCCTATGTGCTCGCCGATGAAGCCGAGTAGCGGAGGGCCGACAAGAAAGGCCGTGTAGCCGATCGTGGCCAGAACCGCGATGCGCGCGGATGGATCATGTCCAACTGAGGCACCGGCTGACATCGCTACAGGAAAGCCCAGTGATGCACCGATTCCCCAAAGAAATACGCCGATACCTGCCACAGACAAGGTTGGGGCCAGAACTACTATTAGTATTCCGACTGCGCCGATAAGCGCACTGGCGCGAATTACGTTGACGGGTCCGAAACGGCTCAGCACCCCGGTTCCCAAGAACCGTCCCAATGTCATCGTCGCAGCGAAAGCGACGAACAGAAGCGAACCAATGGCTTCAGAGGTTTCGTGCGCGTCCACAATCAGCAGTGGTAGCCAGTCGTTGGCGGAGCCTTCGGCCAGCGCCACAGCCAGCACAATTGCACCGATGAGGATGAGCTTCGGATCATCCTTGATGGTCGTGATGAAGCCTCGCTTATTTGCGGAATCAGTCGCGCGTGCGCCGTGTGATCCGACCACACCGTAGGCGACATAGACCAGCATCGGACACAGCAGCGCACAGACGACGAGCATGTGCGAGGTAACGGACAAGCCTTTTGCAACCAGTAGCAGACCACACACGGCACCGAGCGTCGTACCCAGGCTGAAGCAGCCGTGTACCAGCGTTAGCACGGGTCGCCCCAGCCCACGTTCCACATGCGCCCCCAACACGTTGACGGCCACTTCGGCCTGGGCCATTCCAAAACCAACCAGGCCCAAGCCAAAGCCTGTCATCCAAGCCAAAGCGAGGTGAGTACCGCTCGACAGCACGATCAGGCCCGCCAGAGCGAGCGTCATGCCAGCGCAGACTGCACGATCTGCACCAATACGGGCCACGATGTTGCCGGCCAGCAGAATCCCGCCCATCGAGCCAAGCGAGAACCCGAAAAGGATCAGACCCATCTCTGCTGTGGATGCGCTCAGAGCGTCGCGGATAGAGGGCGTGCGCACGATCCAGGAGGCCATGACAAAGCCGAGCACGAGGAAACATCCGAACAATGCCCGGCGCGTTTTGAGCAATCTTGCGTTTTCAGTATTCACATTCATTCTTGGTTGCAGGAGGCCTTAGGCCTTGCTGGTTGATCTGACGAAGCAAGCCGTTTGTTTGCCTACCAGTTCATTGGAGAGATAAGGCGCTGTCCGGCTTGCCTTTACGGCAGCCACTACCTCTGGAGGCCCACTGACCACCACTCGGCCTCCCGAATTGCCAGCCCCTGGTCCCATGTCGATGACCCAATCACACGCCGCGACCACGCGCATGTCGTGCTCGACCACCACAACTGTGTTGCCTGCCTGGACCAATCCATCGAGTTGCAGGAGCAAGCGATCGACATCCGCCGGGTGCAGTCCAGTGGTGGGCTCGTCCAGCAC
The DNA here is from genome assembly GCF_016950255.1 of Pectobacterium brasiliense. Classification (NCBI taxonomy): domain Bacteria; kingdom Pseudomonadati; phylum Pseudomonadota; class Gammaproteobacteria; order Enterobacterales; family Pectobacteriaceae; genus Pectobacterium; species Pectobacterium brasiliense. The sequence continues at coordinate 311,994 of NZ_JACGFN010000002.1, forward strand.
GTAAAGGGTGTTGCCATGCTGCAGCCGCTGCAACTCGGTGACGAGCTTGATGCGTTGCGCCTCACCCCCGCTCAACTCGGTCGCAGGCTGCCCCAGTCGCAGATAGCCCAGGCCGATGTCGTGCAACAGCATCAGTGGTCGCAGTACGGCAGGCTCATCCGAAAACACCTCGCAGGCATCCTTCACTGTGAGGTCAAGCACCTGCGCAATCGTCAGATCCTTCCACTTGATCTCAAGCGTTGCCGGGTTGTAACGAGCACCGTGGCATTCCGGGCACGGTGCGTACACGCTCGGGAGGAACAGCAACTCCACGCTCACAAAGCCTTCGCCTTCGCACTTTGGGCATCGTCCCTGTGCGACGTTGAAGGAAAAACGCCCTGGCCCATAGCGGCGCCGCTGTGCTGCAGGTGTGGCCGCGAACAGCTTGCGTACGCCGTCGAACAAGCCGGTGTAAGTTGCCAGGTTGGACCGTGGCGTGCGGCCGATGGGCTTTTGATCAACCCGAACCAGTCGTTTGATACCGACCAATCCCGCCAAGCGGCCCGCCGTCACGACGCCTGCACTATTGCTGGCAGCACCCGGATCATCGTCTTGCAGGTCGCTGAAGGATTGCGCGCTACTGGGCGAGCTATCGCCATCGTTGTGCTCGGCGTCAACCAAAGGCGTGCCGAGCTCCTGCGCTACAAGTTCGACCAGTGCATGACTGACCAGACTCGACTTCCCAGAGCCAGAAATTCCGGTCACCGCCGTCAGACACCCCGTCGGAAACGCGGCGTCCACATTTTTAAGGTTATGGCGCACAACGCCTTCAAGGCGTAGCCACTCAAGGGCATCCCGGCGAACTTGAACCTTTCTGTCGCTCTTGGCCGGGAACAGGTAGCGCGCCGTTTTGGATCGACTAACTTTCGCTAGCCCAGCAGGAGGGCCGCTATAGAGAACTTCTCCTCCATGGGCGCCAGCGTCGGGTCCGACGTCTACCAACCAGTCCGCTTCGCCCATGGTGGCCAGATCGTGCTCCACCACAAACAAGGAATTGCCAACTCTTTTGAGCCGATGCAGTGCAGCAATCAGTGCTTCGCCGTCTGCGGGGTGTAATCCTGCAGACGGTTCATCGAGTACGTACACGACTCCGAAAAGCTGTGATACCAGTTGCGTGGCCAGACGCAGGCGTTGCAGCTCGCCCGAGGACAGCGATGGCGTCGCGCGGTCGAGCCACAGATACCCAAGCCCGAGCTGTGTCATCGCGCTGATGCGCGAGGTAATTTCCTGGGCTAATCGCTGGGCAGCAAGCACCTGCTCCTGGGCATATTCAGGTACGGGCTTTGTCGTCGATCCCGAGCGGCGTTTACCGCCAGCCGTGGTGGGAAGACCCGCATGAATGCTGGCTGCTGGGATCTCCTGTCCGAGCCTGCCTTCGGCCGCCGGAGTAAGGAGCACTGCCATCTCGTCGAGCGTCAACCGCCCGAGCTCAACGATGTCGAGACCCGAGAAGGTGACCGTCAAAGCCTCAGGCTTGATGCGCTTTCCACCACAAACATGGCAGTCGCTACTGACCATGAATGCCGCGGCCCGCTCGCGCATACGCGCGCTCTTGCTGTGTGCGTAGGTGTGCAAGACATGCCGCTTCGCACTGCTGAATGTGCCCATGTAGCTTGGCGACAAACCAGTCTTTTGCGCGGCCTTGGCTTCCTCATGGCTGGCTCCGGCATACACCGGGACGGTAGGCTGCTCTTCAGTAAAAAGAATCCAGTCGCGCAATTTCTTGGGAAGCTTTCGCCATGGCACATCGACGTCGTGTCCCAGCATGACGAGGATGTCCCGCAGATTCTGCCCACCCCACGCAGTGGGCCAGGCCGCTACAGCGCGCTCGCGAATCGTCAGGCCGTCATTCGGAACCATCGACTGTTCGGTAACTTCATAGACTTTGCCCATGCCGTGGCAATGCGGGCATGCACCTTCCGGTGTGTTGGGCGAAAAGTCTTCCGCATACAGCATGGGGTGCCCCACGGGATACCGGCCCGCACGGGAGTAAAGGAGCCGCACCAAATTGGAAATGCCGCTCAGACTCCCAATAGAGGACCGAGCGGTAGGTGTACCCCGACGCTGTTGCAGCGCCACGGCGGGTGGCAGACCGTCGATAGCGTCCACATCCGGCGTACCCGCTTGGTCGATCAGCCGACGTGCATAAGGCGCAACTGATTCCAAGTAGCGACGCTGCGACTCGGCATATAAGGTGCCGAAAGCCAAGGACGACTTGCCCGAACCCGAGATACCCGTGAAGACCACCAGCGAATCACGGGGAATCTCAACGTCAATGTTCTTTAGGTTGTTTTCCCGTGCCCCGCGAATACTCACAAACCCGTGATTTTTAGATATTTCGTTCTTCATAATGTCGACTGATATCGTGGTTTCTTCCGAATTTGCAGGAGCGCAAAATGCTGTGCCCCCGCAATGATTCCGTTGCCTCCGTATTGCGTTGCTACACCCATTGAGGCCACAGCATCCACATCACAGCATTTGCATACGTTGGATTCGGACGACTTGCCACAGGTGCGTTCTCCGTTTTTCCTAAAGTCCGGGCAACGCCGCACTGCGCTTACGCTGCCCAAGACGAATCAGTTGCTCCCAGCAGCCGTAACAATATCAACCGAGCTATAAGCCAGTACCAGCCTCAGTTCTAATTTTTAGCTGGTTTCTGACTGTATACATGACTAAGCAATAAAGGATCAGCATTCCGATAAATGACCAGCTCGCTTTCTTCTATCGAGAAAGCCCGCCCATACTGTCAGAGCGAATGCCAAAAATACGAATATTGCAGCGATCAAAGGTGTGGATGTCAAACTTCCCCTTGCCACGATCATCCCCCCTATAGAAGCGCCTCCGGCGATCCCCAAATTGAATGCCGCGATATTCAGCCCGGAAGCGACATCCACGGCAGACGGCACATAACGCTCGGCTTGTTTAACGGCATAAAACTGAAGACCAGGAACGTTTCCGAAGGCGACTGCACCCCATATCAGAACGGTGATGAGCATCATCCATTTGCTTGATGCAGTGAATGCCAATGCGATAAGGACAACTGTCAATGCCAAGAATATCGAACGAAGCGCGGGCACAGCACCGTAGCGATCTACAAGCTTTCCACCATACAGATTTCCAACTGCAACAGACACGCCATACAAAAGCATCACGCCACTCACTGCTGCTGCCGAGAAGCCCGTGATTTCTTCAAGAATTGGCGCGAGGTAGGTAAAGGCTACGAAAGACCCACCGTAGCCAATAGCGGTAATTGCATAGGCCAGTATCAGGCGTGGGTGCGTTAGCACGCTGGCAAGTTGCCGCAATGTTGCAGGCTTGCTACTGGGGATGTTGCTAGGAACGAACAAAAGTGTTCCCAATATTGCGATTGCTCCCAAAGTAGCCACAACGAGGAAGGTCGAGCGCCAACCAAAAATCTGCCCAATAAAGGTTCCAATCGGCACACCAGTGACAAGTGCTACGGTCAGCCCTGTAAACATTATCGCAATAGCGCTGGCGGCTTTTTCCTTTGGAACAAGCCCTGCGGCAATGATGGTCGCGATTGAGTAAAAGACTCCGTGAGCTAGTCCTGTTAACACCCGAGCTGCGACTAGTGTCTCAAAACTCGGTGATGCCCATGCCAATATGTTGCTCGCAGTGAAAATCGCCATCAATGAGATAAGCAGAATCTTCCGGTGGACTTTCCCCGTGGCCGCGGTAAGCAAAGGGGCGCCGACCGCGACGCCCATTGCATAAAGGCTGACGAGCAGGCCTGCGGATGGCAGGCTAACGCCCAGGTCCGTTGCTACGATTGGAATCAATCCCACAATGACAAATTCGGCAGTGCCGATTGCAAAAGAACATATCGTTAGGGCAAACAATGCAATTGGCATCAGATCCTCTTAAATCATCAAAGAAAAAGCTCCCTGCAAAACCAAGGAAGTGGACTTTCCTAAGTCAACCCTGTCACTATGCTCGCACTGAGGGGCACCCAGGAAACAATTTGGGTTGTTTGAATAGGCCGCCTCAATTACCGAAAATGTGATTGCAGCCAAATCGAGCCTTACGCTAGTGGTTTTAGTCAACCGGTGTTTCCAAGCGCTAACAGAATTAAAAATGAAAATATGGGGACTAGACACTCACTGTTAGAAAGTAGTGTATAGCTCCGTTCGTGGATCAGTGACCGCCGAAAGTCCCAATATGCCAGTGCTTATTTTTTGGAACTAAGGCTTTCCTGAGTATTAGCCCAGCCGGTCAGATTCTCGACCAGGTTATCAACAGCCAACTCGGCCTTCTCAATAGACTCGACGACTCGCGCATCCCTAAACTCATCGAACTCGATAGCGATCGAATCGAAGTCCTTGATTCCGATATAGCGCAGAGCGGCCATTACGCCACCCTCGACATGGTTGTCAGCAGACAGACGTCCCCCTGCGTCGTAGCCGTAGTCTCCGCGCGAACTCAGGAGTACAGCCCGACGACCTTGGTCGGCCAAGAGCGGCCAATACGGTACTTCACCACGAGTCAGATCAAAACCGAATGTACGACCCACGCGGATGAGGTTATCGAGCCAAGCTTTCACCTGCGTTGGCACGCCAAAGTTGTACATGGGCACACCGAGCACTATCAAATCGCTTCGCAGAAGTTCGTCAATCAATGCGTCGCTCTCAGCAAGTCGCTCAACCATCCAAGGCTCTCGCTGCTCAGCTGGTGTAAATGCGGCATGAATCCACGCCGCGTCAACTTGGGCCGGAGGAGCTTTTCCAAGATCTCGGTAAACGACAGAATCTTGGGGCCGGATGCCCTGCCATTTAGACACGAAGCGCGACGTCAACCGCCTGGTATGCGAGCCGTGAGCTTGCTCAGCGGAGGAGCCAGGGCGGGCGCTTCCATCCAGGTAAAGAACATTAAGCATAATTCATCTATCCTTCTCAAATGTAGGCATGGAACTGCCGATAAGCGTATGATCTACGGGAGTAGACTTCACGACAAACGATCTTTTCTCAGTCGATAGGTGAGATAACTTCATGCATCAGCACATCCTCGGGAACATACCTCTTAGCGCGCTACGCGCTTTTGAGGCAGCGGCACGCCTGCAGAGCTTCAAGGAAGCTGCTACAGAGTTGTCGATCACTCCAACAGCGGTAAGTCATCGCATCAAACAGTTAGAGGATGCTCTTGATATCCGGTTATTCGCGCGTGAGGTACGCAGCGTCAGCCTCTCCGATGCTGGCCAACTTTTGTATCCTGCTGTCCACACTGCGTTTACCGGCATTGTGGGTGCGATCGAAGAACTGCAACGTCGAGACCGCAGGCCATCCGTTACATTAAGCACAACCTGCGGTTTTGCCGCTCGTTGGCTTTTGCCTCGTCTGCCTGCCCTCGCGGCGGCTATTCCTAACGTCGATTTGCACCTACATTCTTCTGATTCGCCAGTTCAAATTAAAGCTGGCAGTGCAGACCTTGCTATTAGATTTTGCACACCACCAGATTCAAGTGTTGAAAGCGAGGTATTGCTTCCTGGCAGATATGTGCCAGTTTGCGCTCCCTCACTTAATGCCGAAAATCGCGACGATTTCTCCAATATTGCGAGATTGCGTTTCCGTTCGAGTAAAAATGACGACTGCATTCCGGATTGGCCGCAATGGCTAGCCACTTCAACCATGGATGGAAAGCCGTCTGGACCAGAAATCGGCTTTTCTGACGAAGCACATACCATTCAAGCCGCAATTGCGGGTCAAGGAGTTGCACTTTCAAGTGTTGCCCTTGTTGCGGATGCTCTCGACGAAGGATTGCTTCGCGTGCCTTTCGGCCCGACAGTGGATGGTCGTGATTTCTATCTGCTCTCAGCCTTAGGTTCTTGTGAACATCCCGCAGTCGTGATGGTAAAAAATTGGCTTAGGGAAGAAGCGCGATTATTCGTGGCCAAACATTCAAATTATTTTTCATAGGATGCCCCTAAGACTAGAGATTAAATCTGTCAGCTCAAAAATAGTTCTGCTCATAGCTCGCGTCATGTGTACAAGGCGGTTATGAATTCATCTCCAATGATGGTGTCTTGCTCGCCAAAAGAATTATTTCGTGGTGCCTACTCTATCCAATTCACAGGCCGCGTTGTTTTCTGAAATCCCACGCGACCCCGTTCCCATGCACTGTCGCAGCAATCTGCTGCCCTAGCCGCTGTTCGATTACTGGCCGCCACGGCACTAGACTGAATTCCTTGCCATGGTCCAGGAGCGCGTAGCGGCCACTCACAAGCATCAAGGAGCGCCGGTAGATGCCGACCACCCTTTGCCCATCCGCAATCGGACGATGCTCCAGGCCGGTTGCAATGGCAATTCCTTCGGCAGCTTGCGCCATCTCCCGATTGCGCAGCGTGCTCAGCAGGTTGCGTGCGAGGATGACACGCCGCCCACGCCGCTGCGCCAGTCCCTGTTCTTCGAGGAAGTCGATGCGCTGCTGCAAGGCCTGCTTGGCGTCACCGCCAAAGCCGAGGTCGCCCATCCCACGGCCGCCGCCGATCAGTTGCTGGTCCAGCCAGGTGGCCCCAATCACGCGGGCCTGACGCTCAATTGCAAGATGCGATTTCAGTTGCACCGCCACGTCGCCCAGCCGCTGCGCGTCGTACTGGCGGCCACGCTCGGCCAGGTCGTCCGGCACCTTCCAGAGTCCATCGGCCACGCGCTCCACGATGCCGGCGCGGCGCAGGGCCTCCAGCCGGCGGACATGGGCAGCGACAACCTCCTGCGGATCGCGTCCGGCCTTGGCCCGGCCCTGTTCGATGGCCAGGTGATGGTCGGCGCGGTACAGGCCATCGCTCGCCAGCGCGGCGATGTTCTTGTCGGCCGCGCGTATGTTGGCCGAATCCTTCACTTCCACCACCGCGCCGGTGGGATAGTTCGCCAGCTCGTCGCGGGCGTTCAGTGCGACGTAGTGGGCCTTGCCATCCACACCGTCGATGACCAGATAGCCACGGTCGTGCAGCTCGTCGGCCAGCCCCTTCGCAGCCACGCGGCCGAGGATGCTGCGGCCACCTCCATCATCATTCTGGCTCGGCTCGAACACTGCCAGCTCGCGCTGCTGGCCGCTCATGGCGCGCTGCATAGTGCGGATGATGTCGCCACGCTCGCCCAAGGCGCGCAAGGTCTTCTCAGCATCGGCATGGACGGCCCAGATGCCGGGCTGCATTTCGTCGGCCAGGCCCAGCCGTTGTAAGCGTTGCAGCCGGCCGATCAGCAACAGACGCTGGCGTTGCAGCACCGGTGCGTTGAACTGTTCGATCTGCACTCGGCCATCGTCGCCGGCTTCGCGTTGCAGGGTGCGATCCAGGTTCGTCCACCGCTCCTGTTCCACCTCGCGCCCCAACGTCTGCTGGATCTCCAGTTCGGTGCGCGGCCCCAGCCATTCGGTCGCCAGTTCGGCGGCCCGGTGGCGGAAGCCGTGGGCGATGTAGTCGCCGGCGATGATGAGGTCTTTGCCGGTGTCGTCGCGCCCGCGCACGATCAGATGGGTGTGCGGGTTGTCGGTGTTCCAGTGATCGACCGCCACCCAATCCAGCCGCGTGCCCAGGTCGGCTTCCATGCGGTTCACCAGATGCCGGGTATAGGTGCGCAGGTCGTCCAGTTCCGCGCCGTCTTCCGGGGAAACGATGAAGCGGAAATGGTGCCGGTCGTCCTGGCAGCGTTCCTTGAAGGCATCAAGGTCGGCTTCATCGGCCTGCGGCCCGTAGGCCCGGCCCGGTTCGCCATCGCGGCCCGCGCCATCGCGCTCGATATAGCGCAGATGTTTCGCCAGCGACTGTGGGCTGGCGTTGCGCTGGTTGACCAGCAGCGTCTTGATAGTCACGCGCCGCGACATGGGGGTCAGCTTCGCGCCTGCGAAGCGCGCCGCCGTATGGCCGCGCCCCAAGCGCGAGCCGGGCCGCTGGCCTTGGCCGCCGGACGCGGCGGAATGGCGCACCGCCGACTTCCCGCCGCTGGCCTTGCCCGTCTGCTTGAGCACCTTGGAAACGAAGCTCTGGCCTTGGCCGTTGCCCCGGTTCTTCGGGGCGCTCGGGCGCACCCGGAAATCGTCGTCGCGGCGGTCGGTCATGGCTGTGCTCGCTGCAAGCTCTGGCGTGTCCTGGCGTGCGAAGCACGCGGACATGCCTGCATTGGCGCGACCCTCGCGCCGAACGCGGCACGGCGGCGAAGCCGCACCGTGCCGCGCCACCCCCATGTGCAGACAGGCTTTCGATGCGGCCCAGTGCCGCGTCCTTTTGTCTTGCCTTCCGCCTTTGCCCTTCGCTGTCGCTCCAGGCGTCGGCGGCCCGGCGGCGCTGCGTTGCTTGCAGCCAGACCGCCGGCGAACACAACGACGACCGCAGGCCGGGCGCGTTCGAGGCAAGACGCCTGCACGTTGGACGGCTGCGCCGAAGGCAGCGCGAAGTGCGGTGCGAATGCACCCGCACTGCACGCGCGACGACACCGCGACGGCCAGCAGAACGACATGCCCGATGGCACGATAAGATGCACGGCAACGTGCAGCGAATCGGCGGCCGTCATGGGCGTGTCTCCAGCCAGACCGGATGCGCGACGCCGATCACGGCGGATGCGCTGATCGGGCCGAAATAACGGCTGTCGAACGATGCCGGATTGGTCACGCTCAACAGGAACAGCTCGCCCGGTTCAAGGCGACGGCAAAGCTGCAAGGATGGCAGCGGCCGGCCCAGCCGGTCGGCGGGCAGCACGGCGGCCACCGGCACGCCGTCGATGCGTGCCTGACCGGCGACGATGCAAACGTGTTGTGGCGCGACTGCGCCCACACGTTTGAGCAGCGGAACGTGTGCCGGCAGGTAGCCGCGCTGCGTAGCGAGCGTGGCAACATCTGGCGGCAATGTGGTCAGGACGACGCTGCCTACGGACAAGGGGCGTGGCAGCAAGCCGGTGTCGTGGCGCTGTGGATCGACGCGATACCAGCCGACCGGAACGCTGATGGACGGGTTGTGGATCAGGCGCGGCAGCGGCTGCACGAAAGCCGCCCAGGCCAGCGCAGCGAGGCCGACGGCGGCGAAGCCGGTCAGCACGATGCGAGCTCGCAGGCGCGAGCGAGGAAGCGGCGCGGCTTTGGGTGTGCGTGCGGCGGTGGGATGGGCCGTCATGGCAGCGCCCTCCCGGCCAGCCAGGCGGCGTGCCGCTCGGCGGTGTATTCGGGCAGCGACAAATGCGCGGCGAGCCGGTTGGCGAGTGTGCGCCAGTACGCGGGCGACACGTCGATGGCAGCGATCCCCAGCGCCTCGATGCCGTCGATGCGTTCCAGCACGGCGCGCACACTGGCGTCACCTTCGGCATGCAGGAGAAGGCACGCGCCTGGCTGCACGCCGGGGATACGCTGCATGTCGTCCAGTGGCGTGGCAGCCTGCATCAGCATGAGCTGCCAGCGGATCGTGCCGTAGTCGTTGGCCTGCCAACGAACGCGGCAGAGGATTGCACCCGGCAGGAACATGGCGCAGCGCCGCCAGCGGTCGAGCTGGAGCGTGCGGGCTGGTTCGCCGAAGCGCAGATAGAGCTTGAAGCGCGGTTCAATGTAGGCGAGCGATACGCGCGTCAACGGCGCGCTACCAGGCTGGCTGGACGGTGCAGCGTGCGCAGCCGTGACCGCAATGGCGTCAGGTGCGGCAGCAGACAATACGGATGTGGTCATGGCGTGTTCTCCCTGCGGTGTTCTGGAAACTCGCGCTCCAGCAAGCCGCGCAGCAGGTCGGCCACGGTCACGCCTTGCGTGAAGGCCGACACCTTGATGCGCGCCCGCATGGCGGGCGTGATATCGAGGGTCAGGCGAGCGGTGTAGAGGTCGCCCTTGTTGAGCGCATCCGCGTCGCCCTTGCGAATCCACGCCTCGGCGTGCGGATTGGCGGGCGGACGCGCGCCGATTCCGACCCGCTTGGCCGGGCGTTTGCCGTTGGGTAGGTTGCTGTTGTCGCTCATGACGGCCACCGCAGCAGCTCATCGACCAGCGCGGTGATTTCCTGCGCCGCTGCGCTATCGGGGGCTGTCTCCCGCGCCAATCGACCCGCAGCCACGCTGTCGGCAAAGACGATGCGCTGACGCACCTCGCTGCGCAGCGCTGACAACGGCTGCTCGGCCAAGGCTTGCCGTGCTTCGCGCCCGATTACCGTGGTGCTGACGCGCCGGTTGATGACGAAGGCCGCGCGTAGCGCAGGCCGGAACACCTGGGCCTCACGGATCAGCGCCACCATCTCGGCGCTGGCCCACAGGTCGTAGGGGCTGGGTTGTACCGGGATCAGCACCCGTTCGGCTGCCAGCAGTGCAGAACGCGCCAAGGCGGCGATCCTGGGTGGCCCGTCGATGATGACGTGATCGGCTCGCCTGGCGAGTTCTGGGGCTTCCTGGTGCAGTGTTTCGCGTGCCAGGCCCACCGCGCTGAACAGCCGTGGCAAGCCTTGTTGGCTTCTGCGCTGCGTCCAGTCCAGCGATGAACCCTGCGGGTCGGCGTCGAGCAGGACGACGTGCTGACCGCGCAGCGCCAGTTCGCCCGCGATGTGCGTGGCGAGTGTGGTCTTGCCGACACCGCCTTTCTGGTTGAGCAAGGCGACGATCATGGCGCGGCCCTCCAGCTTGGAAGACCGGACTGTTTTTGCCGTGCCGAACGGGGTGGTTTTTGGAGTTTTTGCTGGCTGTTTTTTCGGCCTGCGGCAGTTGTCCACCGCAATGCTGTTTCTCTATCAATAGTTAGAGAATTTAAGTTAGTAATGTTAGAGGGATCGCAAACCCGCGCCGTTACTGGCTTTCCGGCGTTTTCGTACTCCTGATAGCACGATAGGCATACTCCTGATAGCACGACACCCCTTACTCCTGATAGCACGACCCCATCCACAGCTTGTCCCGCTGTTATCCCCGTGCCGTCTGCGGCACGGGCCGAAAGGTCAGCAATTCCATGTCGTCCTCGGGAATCCGCACGATGCCCAGCTCGTATCCCGGCAGCGATTGCCGGGCGACCAGCGCCCGCAGGTCGTAGGCGAAATCCGAAAACCGCGTGCTGCTGCCCGACTTGCGGTGCAGATGCCGGAAGTCGAACTGCCAGCCGTATTCCTGCCTGCCGCCATGCTTGCGCACCAGGCGGTACAACCAGCGCTCGATGCCTCCCGTGAGTCGGAAGTACGTCGGGTCGATGGTCAGCACCAGGGCGGCGTCCAACACGCCCGCATAGAACCAGTCCGGCAGGATCAGCTCGATGCCCAGCGGCGTGCCGTTGGCATCGGCCAGTTCCTTCCATTCGTTGATCCACGAAAAGCGGTGCAAGCGCCTTCCCGTGGTTTCGCGGATGGACGTGGCCACCGTGGTCGATTGCAGCCGATCCAACGCGGCCTTGAGACGCTGGTAGTCGCGCAGCGACTTGCCGCGTCCGATGAAGCGCAGGATCTCGTAGGGCGTGGCCTGCATCCGCCGGGACGGCTGGATGCCCGAGTCCTTGGCTTCGACGATCTGGCTGGCGGCCCAGATCAGGATGTCGGCATCCCAGATGGTGGCAATACCATGCTCCTGCGTGCCTTCCACGCGGATGGTGATGTTGCCGCTGCGGAAGTCGATCGGCGCTGCGCGCCGCGACTTCGCCAGCGAGAAGAACGGATAGGCCATCAAGTCCTGGGCATCGCGCGGTGCCATGTCCTCGCCCGGCAGTGCGCGGAACAGGTCGAGCTGTTCGCGCTGCTGCAAGGCGTGCCCTGGTGGGCGGGACATGGCGATGGCCACCGGCGATGCGCCGATCAGCGCGCACGGCTGTCAGCCGAGTGGTGCTCGGCATATTCGGGGTCGGAAGTGGTCTCGAAGCTGCGCGTTTCCGCCCAGGCATCGAGGTCGGCCACGGCGTACATGACGCGGCGACCGAACTTGCGAAACTTCGGGCCACCGCCGATCACGCGCTGCTTCTCCAGCGTGCGCGGCGAAAGGCGCAGGTAGTCAGCGGCCTCGTCGTTGGTCAGATAGCGTTGGGGCTGCGCGGGCGCAGCGACAGCAGCGGCGGCAGGCCGCAAGGGAGCGGGTCGCATGGGAAGTACCTCCATCAAGCCCGGCCACACAGCGCAGCCGGATGGAGGCAGTCTCAAGAAACTTGGGGCTCTTGCTCAGGGACGTTCTGCTGCGGATGCGAAACGTCCCCCCTCATGCGAAGTGACAGCCGGAAGCTGTGCCAGACGGCGATAACCGCCGCGCATCAGCCCATCGCCCCGGCGCACCAGCCGCCGCACGCGGGCGCGCAGAGCGCTGTCGGCGTGCCAGTCGGCGGTAACGGCATCCACACCAAACAGCCCTTCGGCCACCTCCCGCAAGGACGCACCCGCCAGGGTCGCGTCCAGCGCCTGAAGCGTGTGCAGTTCCAGCAATGCGGACAGCGGCGGACGTGGCCGGACGGTCGCCGCAGGTACGGCACCGGCTGCTACGGCGATCTTGTTCAATTCGCTCGCCAGAGCCGCATAGCGTTCGCAAGGCGCGGCGCAGGCCCGGATGGCATAGGCGTAAGCCATGCCATCGGCCAAGCCTGGCGCGAGCACGAAGCGCAGGCAGCAGCCGGGCCAGCACGCCACCAGCACCAGGCGCTTGCCGTCATGGATCAGGTGTTTGTGGCCCGGCAGTTTCCAGAACTCAAAGCACAGCGCATCGGGCGGCGGATCGGCATCCGGGTAGAGCTGCACCACGGCATCGTGATCAGGGAACCAGGCCGGGTGCGCGTCTCGCGCATCCAGGGCGGGATCTTCCAGCAGACGCAGCCCCCAAGGCCCGGCAACATCCGGTTGGCGACGACGACGCAGCCAGTCGTGACGATAGTCTGGATGACGGCGCAAGTACTCCCAGGCCAGCGCCGGGCCATCCAGGTGCAGAACGTAGAGATAGGCCGCCGTGGCATACCACGGCTCGGCACTGCGATCAGCCATACGGCAACCTCCCTGTGCTGGGGGTGCGTCGCCACGGCGAAACGGCGTGCTACGAGGCCATCGTCAAAACGTCATGGGTGAAGCGTAAACTGGCAGTGTCAAGACCGATGAACTCCGATGCGTTGCTGAAATCGTCCGAGTGCGACGGCGGCAACGCACTCCAATGGCATGCCGCGTCGGTCAGCTTGCCGCAGCTCGCGCCAAGCATCATGACCGTTTCGATCAGGCACGCACCGCTTCGGTGCAACACTGCCGATTCAGACCGAACGGGTCACAGACCAGACCGAAATAGACACAGTGCGCCTCGCTTTGCGGTGGCGCTCAATCGGTGATCGAGCCGTTGTCTTCGGCCAGTCGCAGGTATTCCGACAGCCGCCGCACCGGCTGGAAGTAGCGATCCCTCATCACGGGCTGCTGGCGCGGCCCGACGATGGCGGCCAGGTCGGACAGCTTCACCGCTCCCAGTGCAGGCATGCCTATCCCCAAGTCGATCAGGCCGTGGGCGGTGTCGCCATCGGCGGGGTCGAGCGAAGCCAGCAGCCAGGTGGCATGCGCATCTGGCGTGAACAAGCGCACCACGGGCAACGGGTCGGTGTCCTGCCCGGCGGCGCGGACTTGGCCGTTGACCAGCAGGCGCGTGCGCTCGTCGGCGGTGATGAGCGAAGTCATGGCTGTACTCCCACGGATGTACGGAGCAGCAGAGACGCTTTGCCGCTTTCCCTCGAAAGCACGGATGCGCAAGCCCACGCATCCGCAGAAGCGTAGAAGCACGAAGGCACATGCACGGAAGTCAGGAAAGACACGGATCAGGCTCTCCGCTTTTGAAGCAAGCCGCCAATGCGGATTTCAGTAAAGGCACAAAAACAGGTGAGATTGGATGAATGAGTTAAATATAACGTGGTTTTAATTGTGCTGCGAATCGACGCTTCTGTCTATGCAGAAGCGAACCGTCCAGCGCGGCCGACCGGCCGGCTCTACCACCTTCGACGCCGAGCTGGCCCAGGCCTTCGGCGCGGCGGTGCGCGCACTGCGGGTCGAGCGAGGCGTGGCGCAGGAAACCTTGGCACATCAAGCCGGTATCGAGCGTTCTCACATGGGCAAGATTGAGCGCGGTGAACACATGCCCACGCTGGCGATTATTTTCAAGATCGCGCGTACGCTGGGGCTCAGCGTCGCCCACTTGATGGGGGCCGTTGAAGAAGTCCTGGGCGAAGTGCCTAATTGACTCTGCATCGCATAGCTTCGCTTGGCGTGGTGCAACTTTGGAAAGGAACTCAATGGCGAAGACATGCATCGTGTGCGGACAGGCCGCAGGCTCTGGGGAGCACGTTTTTCCGGCGTCTCTTGGAGGCCGGCGGGTCAACTCCGGCATCTATTGCCCCAAGCACGACAACAGCTATTCGGGTCTCGTCAATGAGATTGCCGAGCAGCTCGACTTCCTCAATGCATACTTGGGCGTTCGGCCGGATCACTCCAAGCACCCCAAAACTGCCTATGGCGAGCACACGCTGACGGGAGAGACCGTTTCGATCTCTGCCAAGGAGATCAAATTCACGAAGCCCCGCGTCATCTCCCGCACCGCAGTTGGCGAAGGTGAAGAGTTGCATCTGGCATTTCCCAACCAGCAGTCCGTCAAACAGTTCGCAAAAAAGATGGAGGACGATGGACACGAGTGGACACCCTTGTCGAAGCCCTCCGCTCGGCCGTATATCACCGGCTCCATTCACCATAAGCGCAAATTTGGCGGTGCCTGTGGTCTGGGCGCCATCGCGTACATGACGCAGACATTCTTCGCGCAGGAATTCCCAGAGCTCGCGCGATCAGGGACGCTTTCCAACTTCATCAACTACACGCAAGCCATCGCCAAGGTCGCAGCGCTGGGCGGCTGCGAACAGCAGCCGGAAGAGCGCGAGGAATTGATCGAGGCACGCGCGGCGGTGACGGTTGCGCTGGAGCCCTTTGGAGGCACGGCACCGATCTGGTGGGATTTCAGCCCGCCCGCCGGAGCGCGCGCCAACAAGTTTGAATTTGGGCATCGAGTGACGGTTGGTATTGATGGCTTTGACGGCCAAATCTACGGCCGTGTCGCGCTGTTCTCCACTTTAACCTTTGCCGTACACCTGGGCACGGCACCGCAGGGTTCCGCCACGCGAGAAGTGACCGTGGACATTGATCCTCTCGCGGAGCATCCGCCACACGATATCGACAAACATCAGGTGCTCTCAGCGCTAGGCCGCGTTCAAGTGCCAGAACACTCTACCGAAGGGCTTGCGAATGCGCTCGCCGACGGCACGCAACAGCGTGCATTCGCAAACCTGCTGGAACGCTTGGAAGAACATCAACTCCTCAAACTGGCTCGCACCATGAGTATGGCGCTCGCGCCATGTTCCACCTTGTCGCCATTTGAAGCGCGAACACTGATCGAAAAGGAACTTGACCAACAACCACAGCAAATTTGGCGCTTGGTCACTTTTGTCGTTGAAGGCTTACGGGCGAAAATGGTCAAAGGCGGCATGGGAAGCATTACCCCAGTGCTAGATAACCTGATTGCGTATGACGCTCAATCAGCAAGCGGTCTATCGCAGCAGGCCGAGGCCACGTTAGCCCTGGCCAAATCCGCATTAGTTGCACAGATGGAGCAAGACTGCGCAGCAGGCGTACTCCACGAGGAACGCATTGCGGAACTCATAGGCAGAGGCCCTGGCCTTTATGCCGTGGGGCAGTTGGTGCTGGCCCCTGTCTTGCAGGTGTTTAGTGAATCCGCTCACCCCAATGAAGTGAGCAGGTAAGCCAAGCGCCTCGCCATAGTGGGCGAGGCGCTGAGGTGGTTACGCCGCCTTGGGCTTGCTGCGTGACCAGATCAGGTCATGCGTGCCATCCTCGTTTTCGATCAGGCGGGCATAGACCGTTGCAGGGAACGAAGGATCGTCCAGGGTCACGGACACATAGGGGCGTCCGGCCTCGCTGGTCTTTTTCCACGCTGCGCCTATATCGTGGCCAGCCGCTTGCAGGCGGTAGTCTGGTGCGCTCTCGTTGTCACCCTTGTCGTTGGGAACCAGCTTGACCTTGACGTTGAGCGTCAGGGTGCGAAGCGTGCCGGTGAGGCCGTCTTTCTCTGCGGTGAAGGTGCCGATGTTAGCCATGATGATTTCTCCTTTCGGGTTGAACAAGGTCGCGCCAGTGCGTCCTTGTTGTGATCCGCCCGGCGGGGGATGGGCTGGCGGCACCGCTCAGCGGTCGCAACACCGTGGAGAACCTGGAGGCGAAAAGAATTTGTCCCGCGAGGAATGCGCGCAGCGCAGGGGAAATTGTTTTCGCCTCCAGGTTGCAGTCATAAAGCCCAAGGCGCAGCCGCGCCAACGCCAGGATTCACGACAAGCCAAGGACGCACGGGCCGCCTCTCCCGAATGGAGACATGACCGACTCGGCATCCTCGCATGGCAGCTTCACCGGCTTGCGCCCTAACGCGGCCAGGTCAATGCCGCAGCGACAAGGTACGAGCGCTCCTGCCACAACTTGCGACCACATGCTTGATGCGTGGCGTGGAAGCTCCACATAGAGGCCAGGTGGTGTGTCGGTGAACCGTCTTTCGTGACGTACAGGCAACGAACCGCCAGCGTCGAGCACGGCACGCATTCGTGCAACCTGCCGCAGCAAGCCGGGGCGTAGCCCCACAAGCGCCGCCCATTGCGGCGAGGTGCTGTCGGAATGTCGGCGGCGCGTGCGCCGCTGCACTTGCATGGCTTCAATGACTTTTGCGCACAAGGCGACTGGTGCGCGGCCCCTTTGCCGCCTTCGGTAAGGCGGCAAAGGGGCGTTTTGGCTTTGAGCCTTGAAACCGGGTGCGGCCACTGCAGCGCACGGAGCTTTGGCATTCCCCGCGCCCAAGACGGAACGGCTTGGGCGCGGGGTTGCTTCCTATTCTTTGGTTTCGATGATCCGCCACATGGCACGCGGCAAGGCGCGGCCCGTGATGGGGTGTAGGTCGGTCAGGTCGGCACGGGCTCTCCAGCCGCGAGGCGGACGGTAGCCGCGCACGTCGCTATCGCCATGCCAGCGGCGGGCGCGTATCGTGCCGGGGGCGTAAGTCGCGGCCATGCGCGGTTCGTGGTGTCGTGGCTCATGGGGGAATCCTCGACATGAAAGCGCCCCGACCGGAACCGGGGCGCTATCTGTGGTGCGGGGTCAAGCGGCCAGTGCCTCGGCCTGCGTCTGTTCATCCGCCACGGCGGCGACTTCCTCCGGTGCTTCGGCTGCCTCGTCCGTCACCACCTCCTGCGCGGCCTGCTGCGTGACTTCGGCGGCGAAGATGGCAGGCATCCAACCGGTGCCATCGGCCAGCCGTTCGGCTTCGCTGGCAATGTCGCCTTTTTTCAACTTCGCCAGCCGGGTGACGTGCTGCGGTGCGAATTCGCCCACGGCTTCCAGAATCGCGACCTTCGGCACATGCTGGAAATAGCCGTCTGCGGTCGGTTGCCACCATGCCGCCATCTCCAGCGCCACGGCCTGCGCCAGTTCGGCACCCGGCTGGCGCTGCGTGGCGCGGGGCGTCACCACATCGACCGTGGATGCTACGAATACGGCCAGCAGGCGCACCAATTCATCCTGCGGCTTCGCCAGCAGTGCGGCGAACAGTTCGGCACTGTCCTCCGGCAAGGCCTCACCCGCTACCTGTTGCAGTGCGCGCAGAGCCACGGCGGCGGGCGATTCCGGCCAGTCCGGGGCCATGCCTTCCAGCCGATCTTGCTGGGTCAGCTTCACGCCCAGCGGCAGATCGTGGCCGTAGTGGCTGCCTTGCAAGACAGTCTGCACCATGCCATGCACCAGTGCGGCCAGCGCCACCTGCGGATGCCGTGCGACTTCGATTTGCAGCGCGGCGGTACGGTGGGCACTCAAGCGTTGCGCCAGCCGGTCGGACATGGCGGCGGGCTTAGGGGCGTCGTCGGCTTCCTCGCCGGTGTCGTCGTTCCCGGCTTCGCCCTCGCTGCCGAAACCTTGCCGCAGCCGTTCCAGCGTGCGCAGTGCCTTGGCCTCGGCTTCGCGCAGCAGGCCACGATGAATCACGGCCTCGCCGTTGCGGTCGATGGTGACGATGGCACCGGCGGCAGCTTTGGCGGCTTCCCCGTAGTCCTGCAAGCCATCTTCCAACGCCTGCAACTGTTCGCCCAGGTATTCGCCTTCCTGCTGCAAGACATCGGCCTTTTCTTCGTCGTCGGCGTCCAAGGCGGCATCCACGGCCTCGGCCAGCGCCTGCATCTTGGTTTGCAGCTTCTCGATGCGTTGGGCCTCGCGCTTGTTCGGGCTGCGGCGTTGCCTCGGGGCGCGCTGGAAGGCTTGCAGGTCGGCATGGGTCGTGCCGGGGGTGGCATCCACCCATGCCCAGCCTTCGGCCTTCACCTCGGCGGCAAGGCTGGCCAGCTTGTCCTGCGCCAGCCGTTCCAGCAGCGTGGCATCGGTCAGATACACGCCGCTATCGGCTTCCGCGAACAGATCGCGGCGGGTGCCACCGCCTGCGGCCTCGTAAGCATCCAGTCCAACGAAGCGCACCAGCGGATGCCGGTGGGCATCAATCTCTCGCTCGGTCAGGCGGTCGCGCAAATTGTGCGGGCCGCGCTGCCATGTCGGCGCATCGTAGAACGCGGCTTCCTGTGCGGTGTGGTCGTCGGTGATGGCAAGGGCCATCAACTGGTCAAGGCTCACGGCCTCGGCCCGGTAGTCGGCCAGTAGGCGCGGCGACACGTTGGCGAGTTTCAAGCGGCGCTGCACCACCAGCGGCGTGACGCTGAAATCGGCGGCAATGTCCTCGATGGGTCGGCCTTCGGCCAGAAGCGCGGCGAATGCCTCGAACTGGTCAGCGGGGTGCATGGCTTCGCGCTGCACGTTCTCGGTCAGGCTGGCGGTGCGGGCGGTGCCATCGGCCACCAGCAGGCAAGGGACGTCCCATTCCTTGCTGATGCGGCGCTTATTCGCCAGCAGCTTGAGGGCGGCAAGGCGACGGCCTCCGGCCACGACTTCGTAACGCTCGCCGTCAGCGGTCGCGGTCACGATCAGGTTTTGCAGCAGGCCGACACGCTGGATGCTGGCGGCGAGTTCGGGAATCGACATGCGCGGGGTCTTGCGCACGTTGCGGCCCGTGGGGCGCGATACCAGCCGCGACAGCGACACAAGAATCAGATTCTTGCTCGGGTCGGCGGCCTCCAGCAGCACGGCAGGCGCGGCGTTGGCCGTGCCGTGGATGGCTTGGGCTTCGGTGTGGTTGATGGCGTTCATGGTGAAAACTCCTTGCGATGATGGAATGCAGCAGCGAATGACGCGGCAAGGGTTGCTGCCTGCCCCTGCCGCGCAGGGAAATCAGGCTTTCAACTGGCGCAGGCCATCGGCCAGCAGCCACAGGGCGCGATTGAGGCGAATATCCGAATCAATGCCCTGCACCGGGCGGGTCTGCTGGCGGCGTCCGTTGGCGCTGCGTCCAGACAAACCGCCTTTGGTCAGGTTCTCTTGGGTTCGGTTGAACACGCTCCACAAGTCCGGGCGGCGGTCGTCGAACCGGCGCGGCATCAGGATTTGCGATTCGGTGATGGGTGCGGGCTTGTCCGGGTCGTCGTACTTAAGCGACAGCGCGGCGCGGGCGAACACCTCGGCTTCGCCTTCGTCCAGCGTGATGGCCTGCATGGACTCTCGGGATTCCAGCGCACGGTCAAAACCGTGTAGCACCTGATAGGCACCTTCGATCACTTGTCCGGCCACGTTGCCCTTATGCGGCACGCGCACATCGGCCACGGTATCGCCGCACACCAGCCCATTGCTGCACACGAAACGGAACATCCCGGCCAGCATCTGGTAGCTGCTGGTGCCATCGTGCGAGTTCAGCAGGATGATTTCGTTGGCCTCGCCTCGGGCGTTGATCTGGCTGGCGTGGCGTAGCCGGATCATGTGCTTGGTGTAGTCGCGGCGGTCTTGGTGGCGGGTGCGGGTCTGCGTCACCATGAAAGGCTGAAACCCTTCCTTGCGCAGTTCGGTCAGCACCGTGGCGGTGGGGATATAGGCGTAACGCTGGGAACGGCTTTCGTGGGGCGCTTCCGCAAAGATAGACGGGGCCACGCGGTGAATCTGGTCGTCCGACAGCGGGGTATCGCTGCGCAGAACCGGGGAACGTGATGCGAAACGGGATGCAAGCATGGTCTTTCTCCTGACGAAAAGGGTTTGCTGTTCAAACCGCACACCGGATTCCTAGATTCGGAGCCCAGCCTTTCGGCTGTTCGGTGCGGTTGGCACGAGGAACCCGGTTGGCCCTGTTGCCACCGTCTTTCCTGAGTTCATCGCCCGCGACGGTCAGGAGCCCACGGACGTGGGCCGTCAAGGAGAAAAGCGGCAGGTAGGTGCGGCCCGCAGGCGTAGCCGAGGACACGGCCTGGCGCGCCTTGACGGCACGCGGCCACGGGCTACAGTCGCGAGCAAGGTGATGGAGTCAGGAGAGACGGCTGGACATGGCAACGGCCGCCGTGATGTGCAAGCCGCAAGCAAGCGAAGCGCGCAGGCCCGAAGCTGGAAGCCGGGCCGTAGGCGTCAGGGATGTGGAAGGCTGGCGAATGCCAGTCCCGTCAGGGATGAGCGAAGAGCGAACCTGGAGCAGCGCGGTCCGCAAAGCGGAGACGCAAGGCTCTTCTTGGCTTATTATCTATTTGTAAGCACCTACAACGGAATAACTTCTTTCCAGTTCAGGAATCTCAAATATAAAAAGGATAGAGCCTTGTCTGATGTCAACTACGAAAAGCAAGCTCAGGACTACTACGGCAAGGCTCCCATTATTATTTTGGGTAGTGGAGCCTCGGCTGCCCATGGAATGTCTGGCATGTGGGGGCTTGCGCAGCATTTGATAAAGAATACTGACGTTTCAGGGCTCTCTGATGCTGAGATGGAGTCCTGGGGGATGTTCTGTCAGACACTGACAGAAGGCGTGGATTTAGAGGCAGCTCTCCACCGAGTAGCAGTATCTGAAGTGCTGACGTGCAGAATCATAAATTCTACTTGGTTACTTATAAACCATGAAGACTGCGGCATCTTCAAGAGTGGCTTGCAAAATAGCTCGATGTTCCCGCTGAGCCGTCTGCTTGAACATATGTTCAAAACAAGCCTAAGAAAAATAAATATCATCACTACAAATTATGATCGTTTGGCAGAGTACGCATGCGAGCAAAGCAGGCTCCATCACTACACTGGTTTCACACACGGTTTTTTCCGTCAATTGGCCACGCCCGATGAACTGACCTGCTCGCGCAGAGTGAATATTTGGAAAGTACATGGCTCTCTAGACTGGTTCCAGTCCCCACTAGAGGACACTGTCGCAATTTCGGGCTCACAAGAAATACCTGAAAACTACAGCCCCCAGATTGTCACGCCTGGCACGCAAAAGTATCAGAAGACGCATCTTGAGCCATTTCGCTCAATTATAAATAATGCAGACGTAGCCATTAACGAGGCCGGATCATATTTGTGCGTCGGATATGGATTCAATGATGAACATATCCAGCCAAAACTTATGGCCAAATGTCAGCGGCATGGCGCACCAGTCACCATCATTACATACGCGCTTTCGGAGTCAGCTAAGAGACTTATCCTTGGCGGCAAAGCACAAAATTATTTAGCCATAGAGCGAGGAGAAACAGACAATCAGTCTATTGTCTACTCCTCCCTTAGCAGTTCTGCAGTTACAGTAGAGAAAAACATCTGGAGCCTTGAGGGCTACTTATCACTCATCATGTAGAGAGGACATATGCCAATATTCAACTTTAGGGATGAAGAAGCGCTCGGGAAGGTTGCCTCGGTTGACACCACGAATGTCATCGTGGACGTCGAGAATGTGTCTCATCTGAAGAGGCTTCAGGTTAATCACCTCGCTGTACTCCAGAGTAGCAAGCCAGGACAGCACCTGATTGGTCTTATTACGCAAGTGACAAGAAAGCGCGGCATTGAGAATCTTTCTGATGACGGAATCGTAGATCAGAATTCAGAGTTGAATCTGTGCCGCATTGCATTAATTGGAACCATGCTGGATCGCGATGGCTCCAAGGAGAACGTTTTCCGTCGAACACTCGAAAGTGTTCCTGAAATAGATGCAAACTGCTTCGCTCTCGAAGGCGAGAACCTCACTGGATTTATGCGCACGCTCTCCAGTGTTTCAGCCGACGGCAATGCATTGACTCTCGGCAAATACACTCTGGATGACAATGCAGTAGCCTACCTTAATGGAAATAAATTCTTCCAGCGCCATGCCTTTATTGGAGGGAGCACAGGGTCTGGGAAGTCTTGGACAACGGCCAAAATTATTGAGCAGATGTCAGGGCTTTCTACAGCGAACGCCATTGTCTTCGACCTCCACGGAGAATATGCGCCATTGACGGGGCCTGGCATTCAGCACTTCAAGGTTGCTGGGCCTGCAGATGTTGAAGCCCAACGCACTATTTCTGATGGTGTGCTTTACCTGCCTTATTGGCTACTTTCTTATGAGGCGCTAGTTTCCATGTTTGTGGATCGCAGCGACCAAAATGCCCCGAACCAAGCCATGATTATGGCTCGCGAGATCAATCAGGCCAAGAGGAAGTACCTTGAAGACAATGGACAACAGGACTTGCTTAAGCATTTTACTGTAGATAGCCCTGTGCCATTTGATCTTAACTTCCTGATGTCGCGACTAAATGAAATAAACATCGAAATGGTTCCTGGTTCGCGCGGCGACAAGCAAGGCGACTTCTTCGGAAAGCTCGCACGCATGATTTCTCGCCTTGAGAACAAAATTTCCGATCGACGCCTCGGATTTATGTTTAATGGCGGCGGAGATATTCTTGATTTCACTTGGCTTGAGAAATTTGCCAGCGCTGCTCTTGGGAGCACTGCGGAGAACGGGAAAGCAGGAATCAAGATCATCAACTTCTCCGAGGTTCCCTCGGACGTCTTGCCCCTAATCGTATCCCTCGTTGCACGAGTTACGTTCTCAGTCCAACAGTGGACGCCATCAGAGCTTCGCCACCCTATTGCGCTTCTTTGTGATGAAGCGCACCTATATATGCCGCAGCGCAATATGGCAGATTCTGCCGACGATATTTCACTGGATATATTCGAGCGCATCGCCAAAGAGGGGCGAAAATATGGCGTTAGCTTGGTTGTAATCAGCCAACGTCCATCCGAAGTAAACAAAACACTGCTTAGCCAGTGCAGTAACTTTGTATCTATGCGTCTAACCAATGCTGAAGATCAAGGAGTTATTAAACGTCTACTTCCTGATAGCCTCGGCGGCTTCAGCGATATCCTTCCTACGCTCGACACTGGCGAGGCTTTGGTTGTTGGTGATGCCAGTTTATTGCCAAGCCGCATCAGAATCGACGAGCCACAAAATAAGCCGAATAGCGGGACTGTTAATTTTTGGGATGAATGGCAGATCCCAGTCGAAGAGAATCGACTAATGATCGCTGTTGACAACTGGCGAAAGCAAAATATCCAATAATGAACCCTGCATTAAAGCGGGTGCTATTTTAATTAGGTTATTGCTTCCCACTACTCGGAAGAAAAATCGAGGCAATAACTTTTTAAATTTACATTTCCAATGCCTGGTTGGTTTTTTGCACATGCAGGTAGTTTTCTGGAGTAGACGGATGAGGGATGTATTCAAGGATCTCAACGATGAAGATTGGGAGAATTTTGCTCAAGATGTTCTATTCCATCTTGGCTATACAATAGCTCTCGGGCCATCTGTGGGGCGCGATGATGGCGTGGATCTTCTTGTCGAGAAAGGTGGACAGAGATTTGTTGTAAGTTGCAAACACCATCAGAAGGCTATTGGTGTTTCGCAGGAAAAAGACATTCGAGATCGCATGGAGCTTAATTCATGCTCGGGATTTATAGCATTCTACTCGTCATCAGTAACTTCAGGCCTGAAAAAAAAGTTTGGCAAGCTTCGCGAGCTTGATTTTAAAGTGGTCGAGTACTACAAAACAAACATCTTAGACATAATCCCTACAATGATGGGATTTGTTCTGGAAAAGTACTTCAAGCAAGTGCACGACCTATATCACCATGTGAACACAAACATGGTATACAAGCCACTACCTTGTGTAATGAGGTGTGGATGTAATGATATTTTATCAAAAGAGAATCTCCCTCGCTCAATGGTTACCCTTGTAAAAAAGGGTAATAAGCTATGTTTCGAATACGGCTGCAAAAAATGTCTCAGGGATTATCCTGAACACAACCTGGACTGCTTCGACCCCGAAATAATAGGAGGATTCGATCTCATCGAAATATACTGGATGGAGATATCGCAGATTCGTTTTTTTGAGGAGTACTTCAAGTGGCGAGACTTAATTGATTTATGCCTGGAGAATCTCGAGGTTGTCCCTGATGACGATTTCTACAAGAACTTATCCATATTTAACATGGCGCTAATGCAAGTTATGGTTCCGCAAGGATGGGGGGTATGGCTGCCTGAAGAGTATGAAATCACCACGATTCGATTGATGTGAATTTTGCAATTTATTTCTGAGCGATCAGATTAACTCTAAGGACTCTCTCGGTTAGGGCTTAAGAATTGATACGTCATATCTTCATGAGGGTATGCTGTTTAAAAAAACTTCGACAGTGCGACACACAACTTTGCTTTTTTCTTCACGAAGTTTTAGTTGGCGTTTTGATGTGCAATTGTGCCCGTTGAGTTGCCTGCTTTAACTTCTCACTTAGCACTGCGCGCGGCGGCAAGCTTGTCAGGTACTCGGCGACGTGGATGCCCGACTTGTCTAGTTCCAGCAACTCAATCTGTTCGCGCTTCTTGCCGGTGCAAAGGATGATCCCCAGCGGCGAGGCTTCCGCCAGCTCCCGCTCGTTCTTGTCCAGCCAGCGCAAGTAAAGCTCCATCTGCCCTTTGTAGGCCGCCTTGAACTCGCCGATCTTCAACTCCACCGCCACCAGCCGCCGCAACTTGCGGTTGTAGAACAGTAGGTCAAGGTGGAAATCCTCATCGTCGATCTGGATGCGCTTCTGTCGGGCGACGAAGGAGAAGCCCGCACCCAGCTCCAGCAGGAAGGATTCCATTTCACGGATGATGGCCGCCTCTAGGTCACTTTCCTGCCAGCTATCTCGCATTCCCAGAAAGTCGAGGATGTACGGGTCGCGCATCACGAGCGCCGGTGTCATGCGTTGCGCGTCGCGCAAGGTCGCCAGCTCCCGCTCGATGGTTTCTTTCGGCTTTTGCGACAACGCCGTGCGCTCGTACAGCATCGAGTCAATGCGCTCGCGCAGAGTTCGCACGCTCCAGCGTTCAGCACCTGCAATCTGCGCGTAGTAGTCCCGCTGGAGCGGTTCCTTGAGTGCCAGCAGCAGGACAAAATGCGACCAGCTCAATTGTCGCGACAGTGTCGCGACAATTTGTTCTTCTGGGAACGTGGCGGCGAATTTGACCATCCGACGCAGATTCTTCTCCCCAAAGCCGCGCCCATAGTCGCGGGCAAGCTGCTCGGCCAGAGTCGGCAAGATTTCCTCGCCGTACCCGGCCCGCTGCCCGGAAAGCACCTCCGTATGGATGCGCTGGCCAATCTGCCAGAATAGCAGGGTCAGTTCGGCATTGATCGTTGAGGCGACGCGCTGCTTCGATGTCTCGATCAGTGCCCGAATGTCCCCCAGCAGCGCCGTCGGTTCTGCTGGTGACGTGATGGATACCCTTTCGCCTGGTCATGCTGTCACCTCCGCAGGTGATTGCTTGACACAGGTTAGCGCTTTGCGCCGGTTCGCCACCAACTCGGCGGCCTCCCGCACGGGCTTGTCTTCGGTGTGGACGTAGCGCATGAACATCGCCACGGTCTTGTGCGCCGTCAGCGCCATACCGACCTTCACTGGGATGCCCGAATTGGCAATGTCCGTCGCCGAACGGTGGCGGATGCCGTGCGTACCCACATGCGTTACACCAGCGGCTTTCAGAGTGCGAGTCCAACCGCTGTAATACTCGCCATCGCTCAGGTGCCGATCTGGATGCCGTGGAGAGGGCAGCACATGGGGCTTCATAGCATTGCGGGCGGCTGTTGAAAGAAGCCGATAGGCTTCTTCGCTCATGGGCTTGGACATACCCCCTGTCTTGCTGTCAGGCCACACCACGCGCCGGTTTTCCAGATCAATCCAATCCCATTGAAGCTCAATGATTTCGGAGCGACGAGCGGCAAACTCGAATTGCAGGCGGATGGCCAGCGGGATCACTGCATGCTCCAGGCCTTCCGCCTCCAATTGGTCAAGGTAGCGAAACAACTTGCCCATTTCCTCGTCGCTGATGAGGTGAGTCGCCTTGCCGTTCGGGTACATGGGCACATGGCGGCATGGGTTAGTGCCGTCAGGGCGATAGCCCCATACCTCAGCCAAGTTGAACATCTTGCGCATCACGCTGAACGTGCGGTTCGCATCGGCGGGTTTGTGCGCCATCTTCTTCATCATCGAAGCCACGTCAGGCCGCTTCAGATCCTGCACCTTCATGCGACCAAGCATCGGGATGATGTTGCGGTCAATGACGCTCTGGTAGCCTTCCTGCGTGCTAGGCTTGTTACGCTGGCTGGAGTAGTCTTCCATGAACTTGATGCACAGCTCCTTGACCGTGGGTGCCTGACGCGCTGCAGCCTTCTCTGCAGCAGGGTCGCCACCTCGGCGCACTTGCGCCAGCCACTCCTGCGCCAGCGACCGAGCCTGTTCGACGGTCAGTTCTCCATAGAGCCCCAAGGCAGGTTTGCGCCGCTCTCCGGCATTCGTGCGGTACTGGAGCATGAACACCTTGCGGCCTGCCGGGGTGATCTTGCACAGGAAGCCGGGAACCAGGGTATCGCGCAGTTCGACTGGCTGCGCTTGGGCTTGTGCCGCATCGACTGCGGACTTGGTGAGTTTGATTTTCGCCATGATGACTCCTCGGAAAGCCCGATTTCCAGGAGCCTGTTGGGAGCCAAGCGGGTGGAAGCCGGGTCAAGTTTCAGAAAGCACCGGCATATGATGAATCCGCCTAAGTTATTGATAAACCTGCTGTATCAGACTGTGGCGTAGTCCAGCGAAGTTCGGTGCTGGAATCATGGTGAAATAAAAAAACGGCAGTGCGAATCTTCGCAGCCACCGTTTTTATCAATCAATTGAGTTCCTCAATCAATCATGTGCTTGCTTCAAGCCAGGCTTAGACGATAGTCAGGGTCACATCGATGTTGCCGCGCGTTGCATTGGAGTATGGGCAAACGATATGGGCTTTCTGCACCAGATCTTCAGCCACGGCGCGATCCAGACCCGGCAGGGAAATCTTCAGTTCAACTTCAATACCAAATCCCGTCGGGATAGCCCCGATGCCTACGCTACCGTTTACCGTAGTATCAGCAGGGACAGCGATTTTCTCACGCGCACCGACAAATTTCATCGCACCAAGGAAACAAGCAGAATAGCCCGCGGCAAACAGCTGCTCTGGGTTCGTCCCTTCACCGCCTGCACCGCCCAGTTCACGTGGGGTCGTCAATTTAATATCAACCGCTTTATCGGAAGACACCGCACGACCATCACGACCACCGGTAGCTTGAGCATGGGCAACGTATAATACTTTTTCAATAGACATAATGTGACTCCAGATAGTTAGGGAATGGCCTAAGGCAATATAGATGCTGCTCAGGCTTTAATTACATAGTAAAAAATTAAATCGCGAACTACTTATTTGCGTAAAGAAAATCACGTAAAAACAGACTACTTAACAAATATAATGCTGTCTGAGGAGCTGCGGATGCACAAGGCAACCGCCACTATCTTCAAAGATGCCCAATCAGATTCTTACGCAGCGTTTCTAAATCTTTTTTGATCGTCTGTAGCTGGTCAAGATGGCATTCCGTCGCGCAAAACACGCTTTCAGGAATCGCTTTCGCCTGTTGCTGAAGTGCTCGCCCTGCTTCGGTTAAACCAACCAGCACCTGGCGCTCATCCTCTGTTCCCCGGTTACGCACGACTAAGCCTGCGCTTTGTAACCGCTTGAGCAACGGCGTTAGCGTTGCGGAATCGAGATACAGACGCTCACCCAGTTCAGACACCGTCAGCCCCTCACGCTCCCACAACACCAGCATGACCAGATATTGGGGATAGGTCAGGTTCAGCTCAGACAGCAAACGACGATACAGTTTATTCATCGCCAGATTGGCTGAATACAGTGCGAAGCACAGCTGTCCATCCAGTTTGTAAGCGTTGTCGTTCATCGTTTCTGCCATTGGTATCGGTTACGTTTCTGGAATTGAATATATATCGCCAAAAACTAAGTAGCAAGCGATTTAATAATTCATTAGATAAAAACCGCATCAAAAACGCGTCTGGGCACTATCGCACACCTTTCAGACTGCGATTCGCCAGTAATCCTATTCTTAATCTACTGATTTTGCGCTACGTTTAATAAAACACGGATAAAAAACAGATCGAGCATAAAACATTATGTCGAGTGTAAAAAAACTTACCGACCTCCGTCGCCGTATCTCCCTTCTGCTGTTGGAAAACAAAGAACTGGTTGAAGACATTATCAACCGGCAACCGCGCGTTACGGAACGCGATGACGCCTCGTTGGACGACAGCGCTGCATTAAATAACAAAATCAGACTGCGTGAAAAAAGCATCCTGCTCGATCAAACCGCAGAAATCAGCGAGCTCATCATCGGGCTGCATGCCGCTGACCTTGCCGACATGCTGGAATCTTTACCGCAGGATGAACGGCTGGCGCTCTGGCGGCTTATTCCTGTAGAGAAGCGCGGCCGCGTATTGATTGAGGCCTCTGACAGCATTTCTGACGATCTGATCGGCGACATGCAGGACAAGGAAATCCTGAGAGCGGTGAGGATTCTGGATGTTGATGAGCAGGCTCAGCTGTCTCGCCTCGTCCCCCGCCATCTGCTGGGCAGAATACTGACCTCGCTTGAGCCGAAGCAGCGCGCGCAGCTACGTGCCGCCATCAATTACGATGAAGACTGCCTCGGCCACATGATGGATTTCAAGCTCATCACCGTGCGCGCCGATGTCACACTCGCGACCGTACAGCGCTATCTGCGCTACCGTAAAACCATCCCCAATTCCACCGACAAACTGTTCGTTACCGATCGCAAAAATACGCTGATCGGCGAGCTGTCACTGGCCAGCATTCTGCTCCACTCGCCTCAGGCTCTGGTTAATGACGTCATGGACGATCAGCCGTTGAGATTCCAGCCTGAAGATAAAGTCGAAGAAGCCGCAGGGGCTTTTGAACGTTACGACTTAATTTCCAGCGCCGTGGTCGATAGCAAAGGGAAACTCATGGGACGCCTGACGATTGAGGATATCCTCGACGTCGTGAACCGAGAGAGCGACAGCAGTCTGCGGCGTTCAGGGGGGTTAACGCCTTCTGAAGACGTCTACGCGCCCGTGTATAAATCGTTTCGCAATCGCTGGGCATGGCTGGCGATCAATCTTTGTACGGCGCTTATAGCTTCGCGGGTTATCGGCCTGTTTGAGAATACATTATCCCATTTGGTGGCGCTGGCGACGCTCATGCCGATTGTCGCCGGAATTGGCGGGAATACGGGTAACCAGACGATTACGATGATCGTGCGTGCACTGGCGTTGCATCAACTTGAACACGGCAAAAAATCGTACCTGTTGCTTAAAGAATTAGGTGTTGCGCTGGTCAACGGGGTGATATGGGGCACGATTATGGGCGTGGTGACCTTCCTGCTCTATGGTAATGCCGCGATGGGTGGCGTAATGATGCTGGCGATTCTGCTGAATTTGCTGCTCGCCGCGCTGATGGGGGTCGCTATCCCACTGATCATGATGAAACTCGGCCGCGATCCGGCCATCGGCTCCAGCGTAATGATTACGGCCATTACCGATACTGGCGGCTTCTTTATTTTCCTCGGGCTGGCAACGCTGTTCCTGCTGCCTTAAACATATGCAATGTAAAACACATGAAATGTAAAAAGGGCTTTAACCAAAGCCCTTTTCGCTCACCTTTCCCAGCCTGAACTTAACTCACGCGACCCGCACCGCCGGATGCCTGGCACAGATAGATGGATGGCTGAAGGCCGGTACGCGCCGGATATTCCCGTTCGATCACCTGTTTGACTTCATCCGTCAACGCCGAGGGAATAAGGGCGACAATACAGCCACCAAAACCGCCACCGGTCATACGCACACCGCCCCGCTCACCGACATACTCCTGAATCAGATCCACCAGCACATCGATCGGCGGCACGGTAATTTCAAAATCGTCACGCATGGAGACATGCGATTCTGCCATCAGCGTAAACAAACGGTGCGCATCTTGACGCGCCAGCGCATCGGCCGCTTCCAGTGTACGACGGTTCTCGGTAATAACGTGTCGCGCACGGCGTACCGCTACCGGATCCAGCCCCTCGATTCCCGCTTCAAACTGTGCCAGTGAAACATCACGCAGCGCCTTGACGTTAAAGTGACGCGCCGCCGCTTCACACTGCTGGCGTCGCGTATTGTATTCGCTGTCCACCAGCCCACGGCGCACGTTAGAGTTCACGATCAGGACGTCAACGCCGTCGAGCATACGCACAGCGCGCCCTTCAAGAGAACGGCAGTCGATCAACAGCGCCTGACCGACACGCCCTTGAGCGGAAATAAACTGATCCATAATGCCGCAGCTACAGCCGACAAAATCGTTTTCCGCCTGCTGGCCGTTCAACGCCACATCCAACTGGCTGATATCCAGATTATTCAACTCTTTGAACGTCTGCCCGATCGCCACTTCCAGCGAAGCCGAAGAACTTAGCCCTGCGCCAGAAGGCACATTACCGGAGACCACCATATCCATACCAGTGAGCGGCAGGCCACGTGCCTGCAAAAACTTCACCGTTCCACGGATATAGTTCGCCCAGGTGTAGTCCGGGTGAGGCACGATCGCTTTGGCAAGATCGAATTCATCCTGCTGGTTGTCAAAGTCCACCGCGACCACCCGCACGATGCCATCCTGACGTACCGCTGCGCTGACAACCGTCTGGTAATCGATAGCACAAGGCAAGACAAAGCCATCGTTATAGTCGGTGTGCTCGCCAATCAGGTTGACCCGACCGGGAGCCTGAATAGCCGCGTGCGGCGCATAGCCAAATAATCGGACAAAAACAGACTCGGTTAACTGACGTAGAGAATCAATACGGCTCATAAAATGACCTCAAATTTGCTCACGAAAATGGATATCACTCACGCTGCGTAAACGTTCAGCGGCCTGCTCTGCCGTCAGATCACGCTGTGTCTCAGCCAGCATTTCATAGCCGACCATAAATTTGCGCACGCTGGCGGAACGTAATAACGGGGGATAAAAATGGGCATGCAGCTGCCAGTGTGCGATGTCATCGCCCTTAAACGGCGCGCCATGCCACCCCATCGAATAGGGGAAGGAACACTGGAACAGGTTGTCATAACGGCTGGTCAGCTTTTTCAGGATCAGCGCCAGATCGTCACGCTGACCGTCATTGAGCTGTGGTAATCGCTGCACGGCGAACTTAGGCAGGACCAGCGTTTCAAACGGCCACGACGCCCAGTAAGGGACAACCGCTAGCCAGTGCTCCGTTTCCACCACAATGCGCGATCCGTCAGCCTGCTCGCGGCGAACATAGTCCAGCAGGAGTGGCGAACCGTGGCGGGAGAAATAATCACGTTGCTGCTCATCCTCACGCTGTACTTCGTTCGGCAGAAAATCGTTAGCCCAAACCTGCCCGTGCGGATGGGGATTGGAGCACCCCATCATCGTCCCTTTATTCTCAAAAACTTGAACCCACGGATACCGTTTGCCCAGTTCTTCAGTCTGATCGCTCCACGTATCGATCACCGCTTTCAGCGCTGGCAGCGAAAGCTGTGGCAGACTTTTACTGTGATCGGGAGAAAAACAGATGACACGGCTAACGCCACGGGCTTGCTGCACGCGAAAAAGCTCGTCGTCGCCCGATGGTGCATCCGGCGTGTCCTCCATCAGAGCCGAAAAGTCATTCGTAAAAACAAAGGTGCCCTGATAGTGCGGGTTGATATCGCCAGTAATGCGTTTATTGCCCGCACACAGATAGCAGGTCGGATCGTAAGGCGGTGGCGTGGCGCGATCCGGTTCATCCTGCTGCCCCTGCCAGGGGCGCTTGGCACGATGCGGAGAAACCAGAATCCATTCGCCTTTCAGCGGGTTAAAACGGCGATGCGGATGTTCAGTCGGCTCAAACTGCATAAGCTATTCCTCAATACAAAACACAAATTCGGTACAACCGCGGCACCATCCGCAACCCATTGTATGGCGCTAACAGTCCGTCAGAGATCTCGGAGAGGCATCAGGTCAGTCTGTAAACTCAGCCAGAAAAACCCCTTAATGTAATCAGTTTCACTATATGGCATGGATAAAACAGCTGTAGCAATGCTGAATAACGATAGTCAGCTATCGTTTAACCATCATATAAGTGTAATCGGTTACCCTAAATTTAAACCTCAGCATGGTATTTTGGAAGAGAGAAATGGTCGATGATTGTTGATAGCGATCACATAAGTACGGTCTGGATCAAAAAGGCAAGGTGGTCGGATAGGTAACATCCCCCAAAAACCTGTACATTTATAAATATAAGTAATCGATTTTTTCTTTTAACTTGCGAGTTGGGCTGCGTTCCGCCTCACCACGCATTTGACCGCTCAGGAATGCCAATGGCCACAATAAAGGATGTTGCTCGTCTATCAGGTGTATCAGTCGCTACGGTTTCGCGCGTGATTAATAACTCACCCAAAGCCAGTACCGCCTCAAGGGAAGCCGTACACAAGGCCATGGCGGAGCTGCAATATCATCCAAACGCCAATGCCAGAGCGCTCGCGCACCAAAGTGCGGAGACCATGGGGTTGGTTGTCGCGGATGTGTCCGATCCCTTTTTCGGGACAATGGTGAAATCTGTCGAACAAATTGCCCAGGCAACCGGCAACTTTTTGCTCATTGGTAACGGCTATCACAATGCCGAGCAGGAAAAGAAAGCCATTGAGCAGCTAATTCGCCACCGCTGCGCGGGGCTGATCGTGCATGCAAAAATGCTTTCAGATGAGGAACTGGCGGCGCTAATGAGCCACATTCCTGACATGGTGCTCATCAACCGTACGTTACCCGGTTATGAAAACCGCTGCGTTGCACTCGACGATCGCTATGGCTCCTGGCTGGCAACGCGCCATTTAATTCAGGAAGGGCATCAGCGAATCGGCTTTCTCTGTTCTAATCACCAAATTTCTGACTCCGCCGACCGCCTGCAAGGCTATGTGGATGCGCTGCAAGAGCACGGCATCGCACGGGATGAACGCCTCATTGCCCGCGCCTCACCGGACGAAGTGGGCGGTGAATCCGCCATGATGGAATTGCTGAGTCGGGGCGGCAACATGACGGCGGTGGTGTGTTACAACGATTCCATGGCCGCAGGTGCCCTTTCTGTCCTGAGCGATAACAGCATCAGCGTACCGCAAGATATGTCGGTAGTTGGGTTTGATGACGTATTGATCGCCCGCTACCTTCGTCCTCGCCTGACGACCGTACACTATCCAGTTTCCGCTATGGCAATTCAGGCGGCAGAATTAGCCATCGCGTTATCCCACGGCAAACAGCTCAGTGAAACCACGAACATGTTTAGCCCGACGCTGGTACGCCGCCATTCTGTCAGCCCCCCAGCCCGTAAGAAATAACCGCCTTTTATCATTCAGCTTGCCCGATGCGTTGCTCTTTCGCATCAGGCAAGCACGACATCATTGTCCCTTTCCGCACTTGCACGTCCTGTTCTGTATTTCTCTTCCGCAGACTCTCTTTCACTATTTTTCTGAAATGTTTCCTACTCGGCATCGCATCATGCCTTTTATGTAACGTCACCGATTCTGACATAAAAAATTTTTATGCTGCATTTTAACCGTACAGGCAAAATGTGTAACCAGTTACACATCATTACACAGCAAATAACACCTAGATAGTTCTGATAAATAATCAAAATACCCTCTGTAATATCGTTACATCAGTGTAAATATCGGTGTAACTATTTTGTATTTTGTGAGAACAATCATGTCACGCACCATTTTATTCCCCCATAATCCTTCGCCATGAGTGGAAGCGTTTTACCTCCGTTCACGTCATGTTATTTGGAACATCCACATTCTTACCCGAATAAGCGAAAGGTATATTATGAAAAGAAAACTGCTGACAACATCCATTGCGCTGAGTTTGGCAATGCTGGCAAGCCCTTCTTATTCTGTTGATTTTTCAGGGTACTTCCGTTCTGGCGTGGGGGCTTCAAACCACGGGAAACAACAGGCAGCCGATAAAAACTATGTAGGAAGATTAGGTAACGAAGATGACACCTACGGTGAAATCCAATTAGGGCAGCAGCTGTATAACGAAAATGGGAAAACGTTTTACTTTGATAGCATGATTTCCATGTTCTCTAACGGCTCGAACGATAATGAAACGACAAAAAATGACGATGCCGAGTTTGGTTTGCGCCAGTTGAACCTTCAGGCAAAAGGCTTTGTGCCTGGCCTGCCGGATGCCACAGTATGGGCGGGGAAACGCTACTATCAGCGTCATGACTTGCACATCATCGATACCAAATACTGGAATATCTCCGGTGCGGGTGCCGGGATCGAAAACGTCAAAGCCGGTGAAGGTGCATTCTCGTTTGCCTGGATCCGTGCCGATGCTGAAAACATGAACGTCGACTGTGGCAACAGCATTAACAGTCAGGAATGTCAAACCAGAACAGATACCTACGACGATCTGAATATCAACTATCTGGACGCACGCTATGCGGGCTGGAAGCCGTGGGACGGTGCGTGGACGGAGTTCGGTATCTCCTACGCGATGCCAAATGAAGCGGACACACAGAAAAATATCTTCCTCGCGGAAGGGCAAAAATTCGATCCTAAAAACTCGATGATGATCACGGGCGAGCTCAGCCACTACTTCTCTGGCCTCAAATCCAACCAGAAACTGGTGCTGCAATATGCCGACAAAGGGCTGGCACACAACATGGTCGATCAGGGCGGCGGCTGGTATGACGTCTGGAGCATTAACGACAGTGCTAAAGGCTACCGCGTCATTCAGGCCGGTGATCTGCCGATCACGGATAATATTTCTCTTAGCCATGTCCTGACCTACGGTAAAGCGGATGAAATCAGCCGCTGGCGCGACAGCACAGAGTTATTATCTGCGGTAGGTCGCGGCCAATACGCCTGGACCAAGAACCAGAAAACCTATCTGGAAGTGGGTGCATATCAGAAAAAAGATAGCTGGAAAGCGGGTACAGAAACCAAATACAGTGGTGAGAAATACACGCTGGCACACGCCTTCAGCGCTGATATTCCCATGATGACACGCCCGGAACTGCGCTTCTTCGTGTCTTACCAAAACCGCGGAAATGAAAACCGCAACACCTTCAACGACGCTCGCAGCAATGCCGTGAACTTCGGTATTCAGGCAGAAGCCTGGTGGTAATACCGCACTAACCCTCAGCTCGACGGGTCCATCATTCCCGTCGGGTATTTCCCAAAAGGCCTTCTACCGAAGGCCTTTTTCTATTGCGAGTAACACTCGCTATCAAATTTTCACTGCATCATATGCGGTAGTACGAAAGTTTCGTGCGTGTTAACTACCGAGTAAATCTGTGATGTCATCACACGCCCGACAAGGCGCGCTCAATCGCCGCAGCGCCTTGACCACTGGCTTTTCGGCGCTAATTGCGTCGCTACGCGATACCTTCGGCGTGCGTATCCGCTATTCGGACCGTCTGCGACGCGTTCCTTACGCGGCGCAGATTTTCGCGGCGTCCATGCCGCTCATCCGGCGGCCACGCCCACCTCAGCGCAATTTTTTACGCCTGGAACACACAGAGCAGCGACATATTTCGCAATAGAGGATTTATAAATATCAGAATTAGCGCCCGCTAAGGGCGCTGTTTATGTTTAGTAGGGATTTAGGCTATTGAGATTCAGCGATGCAGTCGCTTAACTAGCCACTGATACGCAGGCCATCGGCGTTAAACACCAGACAGTTATTGGGCGAGAAGAAAACCTCAATGTGTTCATACGGTTTGAAGGCGCTGTCGCCTGCCAGAAGAAGCTTGAAGTTATCAATGCCGCAGCATTGGCCGAACAGGTAGGTGCTGTTACCTAAACGCTCGACAACCTCGCAGCCGAATGACAGGCGAATCCCCTCACCTTCAGGTGACACGTGTTCCGGCCGCAGCCCCAGCGTGACCGTGCTGCCAACGCTCAATTCGCCAGTACGGATCGGTAGCTCAAGCTGTAGCTGCTCGGCAATATTCACCGTCAGGCTATCCGGCGTCCAATCGATGACCTGCGCAGGCAGGAAATTCATTTTGGGCGAACCGATAAAGCCCGCGACAAACTGATTAACCGGATGATAGTAAAGCTCCATCGGCGATCCTACCTGCTCGACTTTGCCGTAATTCATGACCACGATTTTATCGGCCAGCGTCATAGCTTCGACCTGATCGTGCGTCACGTAGATCATCGTCGTTTTCAATTCCTGATGCAGTTTGGCGATGTGCAACCGCATATCCACGCGCAGTTCCGCATCCAGGTTCGACAGCGGTTCGTCAAACAGGAACACTTTCGGGTTACGCACGATGGCGCGTCCTATCGCCACACGCTGGCGCTGACCGCCGGATAGCTCTTTAGGTTTGCGCTCCAGCAGGTGAGACAGTTGCAGCGTCTTCGCCACCATCTCGATCTGGTGCTTAATCTGGTCTTTCGGGACACCATTCACGCGCAGGCCGTAGCCCATATTCTCAGCGACGGTCATGTGCGGGTACAGTGCATAAGACTGGAACACCATCGCCACGCCACGGTGAGCAGGGGCAACATCATTCACCACTGCCTCATCAATCATGATTTCACCGCCTGTGACATCTTCCAGCCCGGCAATCATTCTCAGCAACGTCGACTTACCACAGCCTGACGGCCCAACAAAAACGGCGAACTCTCCATCGGCAATCGTCAGATTCACATCGTGAAGCGTAATCGTTTTGCCAAAATGCTTACTCACTCTATCCAACTGGATCGACGCCATAACGGTAACCTCTTGATAATTTTGCTTTTCAGGATATAAGCGCTGAGTCACAACGGCCCAGTGGTCGTCTACTCAAAATGGCTAGGTAGCCCTTCCAGACGCATTAGCATCCGGCCAGGTTTACCTGCACGCTGGTCATAATTGCAATATAACAGCATGGTGTAACCGTTTGCACAAACAGGGGGTTACTTTTGTGCATAAGATCACAGCCTTTACATGTTTCGCTGGCAGACGTGGCGCACTCTGCTTAATGTAATCGCCATTGGTGTAACCGTTATCCTAGTTTGTGGAAAACGCGTAATAAAGCGTCAAGCACCACACAGCGACGATCGCCAAACAACGTGTACTGTTAGATGCCTCATTCCCTGCGGTGTACTGCCGTGTGATGTAACGTTACACCCACATCGCACAGAGACAGCAAAAACGGCGAAAGCGGAAAGTACGCGACGATTTCCTACCATGATGGGCCCACCAGGGCTTTGAGGACTAATGATGAAAATGAAAACACTGACCACCGTCATTATGATTTCACTGGGTATCACCGGTGTACTCAGTAAATCAGCGCTGGCAGCCGACAAAGAACTTCTGGTATGGGAAGATATCAAGAAATCCGACGGCATCGCCGACGCGATCAAAGCCTTTGAAAAACAGAATAATGTCAAAATCAAAGTGCTGGAAACGCCTTACGCACAGCAGATTGAGAAACTGCGTCTGGATGGCCCAGCAGGAATCGGTCCGGATGTAATCGTGATGCCACACGATCAGGTCGGGACTGCCGTGGTTCAGGGATTGATCAGCGAACTGAAGCTGGATCAGACGTTCCTGTCGAGTTTCACCAAGCCAGCACTGGAAGCACAAACCTATAACGGTAAGCTTTACGGCGTGCCGAAAGCCGTTGAAACCACCGTGCTGGTGTACAACAAAGATCTGATGCCACAGCCGCCGGAAAAATTCGACGACCTGTTCACCTTCTCCAAGCAGCAACGTGCGGAAGGTCGTTACGGCCTGCTGGCGAAATTTGACGAAATTTATTACGCCTATGGCGTCATCGCCGGGATGGGTGGCTACATTTTCGGGCAGAACAGCAACGGTTCACCGAACGTAAAAGACATCGGTCTGGATAAAAAAGCCACCATCGACGCCGTCAACTACATCAAGAAATTCTATGCCGATGGCCTGTTCCCACCGGGTATCGTCGGTGAAACCGGCGCTAACGCCATCGATTCCCTGTTTACCGAGAAAAAGGCCGCTGCCGTCATTACCGGCCCGTGGGCATTCCAGCCGTATAAAAATGCAGGCGTAAACTATGGCGTCGCCCCACTGCCGCTGCTGCCAAACGGCGAGCATCCACGTTCGCTGCTGGGCGTGAAAGGCTATAGCATCTCCACCTACTCCAAAAACAAAGAGCTGGCGCAGAAATTCATTGAGTTCATCAATCAGCCTGAGTACGCCAAAGTCCGCTTCCAGTTAACCGGTGAAATCCCACCGATCGCGGCGCTGGTTGACGATCCGCTGATTAAGGACGATGAAAAATCCCGTGCTGTCGCGATCCAGTCTGGCTATGCCGTTCCTATGCCGAGCGTACCGGAAATGCAGGAAGTCTGGACGCCAGCGAACAGCGCGTTGCAACTGAGCGTGACCGGTAAGCAGGACACCAAAGCGGCACTGGAATCTGCCGTGAAGATTATCAAAATGCAGATCGAAGCTAACCACAGTAACCAGTAATCCCCCGCACCACCGTGGGTCAACATGGGATCCCTTGTCATCCCCAATCGATTTCGGGATGTAAGGGATACCCATGTTTTTAAGAAAAATGGAGGTAGATGTGACCGTCAACGCCAGCGGCCTTACGCCACAAGAAAGAGGATGTCGCCACGCCAGAACGGCTGTATTGCTGGCGCTCGTCCCCGGACTCGGACAGATTTATAATCGCCAGTTCGTCAAAGGTGCGCTTTTCTTTATCGTCATGGCCTGCTTCATCGGCATATTCCATGATTTCCTGCGAAACGGTGCCTGGGGGCTCATCACGCTGGGCACCGAGCTGCCGCGCGATCACTCTATTTTTCTGCTGGCAAAAGGCATTATCAGCGTGATCGTCGCCGCTTTTGGCGTCGGCGTTTACTATCTCAGCCTGCGCGATGCTTACGTGTGCGGTGCCAGACGCGATAAAGGCCTGCCGTTGAACAGCGTGAAGAAGCAATATCAGATGCTGCTGAGCGAAGGCTTCCCTTATCTGATGATCACGCCCGGCTTCATCCTGCTGGTCTTTGTCGTGGTTTTCCCGATTATTTTCGGTTTTTCCATCGCCTTTACCAATTACAACCTCTATCACACGCCGCCCGCCAAGCTGGTCGACTGGGTGGGGATGACGAATTTTATCAACATTTTCCGGCTCGATCTCTGGCGTTCGACGTTCTTTGACGTGCTGCAATGGACGGTGATTTGGACGCTGATTGCGACCACACTTCAGTGCGCCGTAGGTATTCTGCTGGCGATTTTGGTAAACCAGAAAGGCCTGCGCTTTAAGCCGCTGATCCGCACCATCCTGATTCTGCCGTGGGCGGTGCCGGGTTTCGTCACTATTCTGGTTTTCGCAGGGATGTTTAACGAAACGTTTGGCGTGATTAATAACGGCATTCTGGCCGCATTAGGGATTGAGCCTAAAGCGTGGATGACCGATCCGTTTTGGACCAAGACCGCGCTGATTCTGATGCAAACCTGGTTAGGCTTCCCGTTTGTGTTCGCCATGACGACGGGCGTATTGCAGGCGATTCCTGACGATTTGTACGAAGCCGCGACGATTGACGGAGCCAGCAGCTGGTACAAGCTCACCACTATCACGCTGCCGCTGGTGCTCTACTCCATTGCGCCCATCATCATCACGCAGTACACGTTCAACTTTAATAATTTCAACATCATCTATCTGTTCAACAACGGTGGACCGGCGGTGATCGGCTCCAACGCGGGCGGGACGGATATTCTGGTGTCCTGGATTTATAAACTGACCATGTCTTCTTCCCAATATGCGATCGCAGCCAGCATCACCATTCTGCTGTCGATTTTTGTCGTCGGCGTCGCGCTGTGGCAGTTCCGCGCCACCAATTCCTTCAAACAAGACAACATGGCATAGGAAAGCGCGCAGATGAAAAAACACAGCGTTAAACGCCAGAATTTTATCAAACTCGGCCTGACCTACCTGTTGCTGACGATCGTGGCGGTCATCATTATTTATCCGCTGATCTGGACGGTAGGCGCGTCGCTGAACCCCGGCAACAGCCTGCTCAACACCTCGATCATCCCGGATAACTTCTCCTTCATTCACTATGAGGAGCTGTTTAACGGCCAGATTGACTACGCCGCGTGGTACTGGAACTCGATGAAAATCAGCTTCCTGACCATGATTCTGACGCTCATC
The DNA here is from genome assembly GCF_016950255.1 of Pectobacterium brasiliense. Classification (NCBI taxonomy): domain Bacteria; kingdom Pseudomonadati; phylum Pseudomonadota; class Gammaproteobacteria; order Enterobacterales; family Pectobacteriaceae; genus Pectobacterium; species Pectobacterium brasiliense. The sequence continues at coordinate 352,458 of NZ_JACGFN010000002.1, forward strand.
AGCGTCAGTTTCACCGCGTATTCCTTCTCTCGCTTCCGCTTTCGCGGCCGCCAGAACGGGCTGATGCTGTTTCTGCTGCTGCAGATGATTCCGCAGTTCTCTGCCCTGATCGCCATTTTCGTACTGGCGCAGATGCTGGGACTGGTGAACAGCCATATCGCGCTGGTGCTGGTTTACGTTGGCGGCATGATCCCGATGAACACCTATCTGATGAAAGGCTATCTGGACGCCATTCCGAAAGATCTGGATGAGTCCGCGCGTATGGACGGCGCGGGTAACTTCCGCATCTTTATCGAGATCATTATGCCGCTGTCCAAACCAATCATCGCGGTGATCGCCCTGTTCTCGTTTACCGGTCCGCTGGGTGATTTCATTCTCTCCAGCACCATCCTGCGCACGCCAGATCAGTACACGCTGCCCATCGGGCTATACAACCTGGTCTCGCAGAAGATGGGCGCCAGCTACACCACCTACGCCGCAGGTGCCGTGCTGATCGCGGTGCCGGTCGCCATTCTTTATCTTTCATTGCAAAAGTACTTTGTCTCCGGCCTGACCTCAGGCGGAACCAAAGGGTAATTACTCAACATCTGTACAAATTCCAGGAACGTAAAATGAAAATGAAAAAACGCGTACTGATGGTCGCCATGCTCGCAACTGGCCTGCTGACCGTCTCCCTGCCGCAAACCCTGTATGCCGCAGAAAATGTGACGATCAACAAATTGACGAACGTCCCTGCCGACTTCATTAAAGGCGCGGATATTTCCATGCTGAACGAGGTGGAAAAGCACGGCGGAAAATTTTATGACGAGAACGGCAAGCAGAAAGACGCCATGCTGATCCTGAAAGAAAACGGCATTAACTATATCCGTCTGCGCATCTGGAACGATCCGAAAGATGCGGCGGGCAATGGTTACGGCGGCGGTAACAACGATCTGGCGACCACGCTAGCGCTGGCTAAACGCGCCAAAGCGAACGGCATGAAAGTGCTGCTGGATTTTCACTACAGCGATTTCTGGACCGATCCGGCTCACCAAAACAAGCCCAAAGCCTGGTCTGGACTCAACGTAGCGCAGCTCACGACTGCCGTACATGACTACACCAAAGCCACGATTAGCGAATTCCAGAAAGCGGGCGTGATGCCGGATATGGTGCAGATCGGTAACGAACTGAACGGCGGGATGCTGTGGCCGGAAGGAAAAAGCTGGGGTCAAGGCGGCGGTGAATTCGATCGCCTCGCGGCACTGCTGAAAGCCGGTATTCAGGGCGTGAAGGACGTACAGGGCGCGAATAACGTCAAAATCATGCTACATCTGGCAGAAGGCACCAAAAACGACACCTTTATCTGGTGGTTCGATGAAATCGTCAAACGCAATGTCCCGTTTGATGTGATTGGCGCCTCGTTCTACACCTACT